>CAYUEG010000082.1:0-12420 GCA_964443245.1 uncultured Burkholderiales bacterium
GCCCGGACGACGCGATTGCCCAGCACCCCGATCGCCTCGCATACCACCTCGACCAGGTCGCCGTGCTTCAAGGCCGGCAGGGTCGGCCCGTCGCAGCCGAACCAGACCACGTCGCCGGGATGCAAGGTGACGTACTGCGACATGCGTGCGAGGTAATGCGCCACGCTGAAAATCATGGCGCTGGTGTGGTAACTCGACACGGTGTTGCCATTGATGCGCACATCGATCTGAAGGTTCATCGGGTCGATGCCGCTGACGATGCGCGGGCCCATCGGCTTGAAGGTGTCGGTGTTCTTGGCGCGCCAGAGGGTGCGGTCACTGCGTTGCCAGCTGCGCTCGCTTACATCGTTGCCGAGGGTGTAGCCGGCAACGCAATCGAGCGCATTGGCTTCGGTGAGGTTCTTTGCTTTTCGGCCGATCACGGCCACGAGCTCGCCTTCGTATTCGATCGCATCGGTTGCGTCCGCCGGGATGACGATGTCTTCGCCATGCGCAATCAGGGCATTGGTGGAGCGGTAGCCGATGTCGGCCTGCGTGGGCACCTTGTAGCCGGGAGCGGCACGCGCCTTGTCGCGCTCGTTGGCCCATTCGATGTGGGCGCGGAAGTTGAGACCCGCCGCATAGAAGTTGCGTACTTCGTCGAAGACCCGCTGGTCGACGATGCGGGGCGTCGCGTTGTTCACGGCGGCGCTCACTGGGCTTTCACGCCTGACGCCTTGATCACCCGGGTCCAGCGTTCGTAATCGCGCTTGAGAAAGGAAGCAAACTCGGCCGGGGTGTCGCCGATGATGACGGCGCCCAACTGGCGCATGCGTTCACGGGTTTCCGGCTTGGCCAGGGATTTGCGCATCTCCTCGGCGAGGCGGTTGACGATCGGCGCGGGCGTGCCGGCCGGGGCCAGCAGGCCCACCCAAGGGGCCGTGGCTTCGAGTTCCTTCATGCCCATGCTGGTGAGGGTGGGTACACCGGGAAAATCCGGGTGGGGGGCGGCCGTGCCGATCGCCAGTACCTTCAGGCGCTTGGCGGCCACCTGGTCGGCGATGCCGACCGCCGGGTAGAACATGAACGAGACGCGGCCGGACATCACTTCGAGCAGGGCCGGGCCATTGCCCTTGAACGGCACGTTGAGCATCTGTGTGCCGGTGGCATTCTCCAGCATGGCGCCGGCCAGGTGCGAGGAGCCCGCATGCCCCGAGGTGCCGTAGCTGATCTCGTCTTTCTTGGCTTTTGCCAGCGCGAGCAGTTCCTGCATGGTGTTGAAGGGCGAGCCGGGGCTGGTCACGACCACCATCGGCAGGTTGGCAGCGTTGCTGATCGGCGCAAAATCCTTGAACGGGTCATAGTTGACCTTGCTGTCGATCAACGCATGATTGACGAGCAATGAGAGCGAGGAGAACAGCAGGGTGTAACCATCAGCGGGCGACTTGGCGACAAATTCGGTGGCCGGGATGGCGTTGGCGCCGGGCCGGTTTTCCACCACCACGCTCTGGCCCAGGGTCTGGCTCATGTCCTGGGCGATCACCCGGGCGATCACGTCGGTCGGCCCGCCGGCGGCGAAGCCGACAATGAACTTGACCGGCTTGGCCGGGTAGGGTTGGGCCAGAATGGCGCTGCTGGTCAGCAGGGCGGCCACGGCGAGCAGGCGAGTCAATAAGCGGGTCATTCAGGGTTCTCCATTGCGAAAGAAGCGGGTTGCCATCACCTGGCAACGTTTGATCAGGCGGTGTTCGTCGGGGCCGTAGTCGGCCACCGCATTATGGATGGTGCCGAAGTCTTCCCAGACCAATACATCGTTCTCGGACCACTCATGGTCATAGCGGTACCTGGCCTGGGTCTGGTGGGTGAACAGGAAGTCCAGTATCTCGTCGCTTTCCGCCTCGGGCAGCTCGTTGATGCGCATCGAATAGCCGGGGTTGGCGTACAGCACCTTGCGGCCGGTGAGCGGATGGGTGAGGAAAATCGGGTGTGACACCGGCGGCTTGGCCTGGCGCTGCGCCTGCGTCAGCGGGCCGCGCCGGCTGCCTTCGCGCATGCGCATCTTGTCCCAGAATTTGGCGAAGTCGTGCAATACCGTCTTGCCGTCCAGCTTCACCTTCAGTTCGTGCGGCAGGTCGTCGTAGGCAGCGTGCATGTTGCAGAAGGAGGTGTTGCCCAGGGTACGCCCATCCCGTTTCGGGATGCGGATGCCGTACAGCACGTTGGCAAAGGCGATCTGCCGGCTGTAGGACATATCGGTATGCCAATCCTGCCCGGCGTCGGAAAGGCCGATCGGCTTGCCGTTCTCGACCATGTTCGACAGGATCATCACTTCCGGCAAACCCGGTTCCTGAAACGCCCCGGCCACATTGATTTCGAGATCGCCCAGCTGTGCGCTGAACGCCTTGAGCTGGGCTGCCGTCAGCGTCTGTGCCGGGAACCGCAACACGCCGTACTGCCCGAGCGCCTGCATCACGGCGCCCAGCTGTTCGGGCACGAGGGGGGCCGAGAGGTCGAGGCCGTCCACGGTGGCGCCGAGCGTCTGGCCGGTGGGAATCACTTTCATGGAGGATGGGGTGGCTGGCATCAGGTGCGACGGCAGGAACAAAAAATCCATTGTAGCCAGCGCCGCCACCGTTGCACCCGGAGCCTGGCCGGGGCATGACCGGCCACCGGTGGCCGTGGGCCATCGATGGCATCGGCCGCGCCTATAATTGGCCACATCAAGAGCCCCGGTTACCGCTACGTTCCGCACGTGGCAGAACGCACAAGAATGGCTCCCACCAACGGTTTTCACTGCTTTTGACCGGCGCGCAGCGCGCCAGGCGCGTTGCTGCAAGCGTGGCGTGCGCCCGGCGCCGGCCGCCAACGATCCGACACCATGACCAACACTTCCGAAACCACTGCTGATTCCGCCACTCCGGATGCATCGACGCCCAGGCCGGGCTCTGCCCTGCTGTTTCCGGTGGAGGTGGTGTGTGCCGCGCTGGTTGCGCTCATCGTGAGCCTGCTGCTGGTGGGTGTGCTGGCGCGGTACGTGTTTTCCTACCCGATCATCTGGATCGACGAAATCGTTTCACTGGCGTTTCTCTGGTCCGCCATGCTGGGCTCGGTGCTGGCAATCGACCGCAACGAGCATTTGCGGCTGAACCTGTTTGTGGAAATGCTGGCGCCGGCAAAGCGACAGTTCGTGCAGACCTTTGCATTGCTGGTGGTGGCGGCATTCCTGGGCTTCCTGTTCTGGCCGTCGATCGAATACGTGCAGGCCGAATGGATGATTCGCACGCCGGCCCTGGACATGCCGAACGGTTTTCGCGTGGCGGCCATCAGCACCGGGATTGCGCTGATGTTCGTGCTGGTGCTGCGCCATGTGTTTTCGATTTCGAGTGTGCGCAACATCGTGCTGGCTGTACTCCTGATCGGCGTCATCGGCGGCTTGTTCTGGATGCTCTCACCCACGCTGGTCAAGGCCGGCAACGTCAACATTCCCATCTTCCTGGTCGGGTTTGTGGCGCTCGCGCTGGTGGCGGGCGTGCCGATTGCGTTCTGTTTCGGCATCGGTACGCTGAGCTTCCTTGGCTTTGCCTCCACCATTCCGATGGAGGTGATGGTCAACCGCATGGACGAAGGCATGTCCAGCCTGGTGCTGGTATCGGTGCCGATCTTCGTGCTGCTGGGTTGCGTGCTCGACGCCACCGGCATGGGCAAGGCGATCATCGATTTTCTCGCCTCGCTGATCGGCCATGTGAAGGCGGGCATGTCCTACGTGCTGCTCGGTTCGCTGTTCATCGTCTCGGGCATTTCCGGTTCCAAGGTATCGGACATGGCCGCGGTGGCGCCGGCCCTGTTCCCGGAAATGAAGCGGCGCGGGCACAAGCCCAAGGAAATGATTGCCCTCCTTGCCACCGGCGCGGCGATGGCCGATACCGTGCCGCCCAGCATCGTGCTGATCGTGCTCGGTGCGGTGGCGGGGGTGTCGATTGCAGGCCTCTTCAACGCGGGTGTGGTGATCGCCATGGTGTTGCTGGTGGCGCTGGCGGCGCTGGCGCGCTGGAAGGCGCGTGACGAGAAGCTCGAAGGAGCCCGGCGCGCGCCGTTCAAGGTGATCCGTGCCACCTTCCTGATCGCGGCGCCGGCCCTGCTATTGCCGTTCCTGATTCGCGGCGCCGTGGGCGGGGGTGTCGCCACGGCAACCGAGGTGTCGACCCTGGCGGTGCTCTACGCCATCATCACCGGCATCTTCATGTATGGCGGGATCGGCTTGCGCAAGTTCTACGACATGCTGGTGGAAACAGCGGCGCTGACTGGCGCCATCCTGATCATTCTCGGCACGGCGCTCAGCATGGCCTGGGTGATTGCGCAGTCCGGCGTGGCGCAGCAACTGGCCGATTTCATGACCAACCTGCCCGGCGGCTGGGTCGGCTTCATGGTGGTCACGATCGTCGTGTTCCTGATCCTGGGCTGCCTGCTGGAAGGGTTGCCGGCCATTCTGCTGCTGGCGCCGCTGATGTTTCCGATTGCCAAGAAGCTGGGCATCAATGATGTGCACTACGCGATGGTGGTCGTCACATCGATGAACATCGGCCTGATGATGCCGCCGATCGGCGTGGGCTTCTACGTGGCATGCCGCATCGGCAATGTGGCGCCCGACGAAGTGATGGGCGCGATCTGGCCGTATCTTGCCGCCTTGCTGGGAGGGCTGATGTTCATCGCCTTCATTCCCTGGCTCTCGACCGCCGTGCTCTAGCGGTTGGTTGCAGGCAGGCCGCGTTGGGCGGCCTGCGGGTTCAGCGCCGCCTGGTAGTGCCGGCAGGTGCGCTAGCCCTTGCGAGCCGGCGCCTTGATGTGGCAATGCTCGGCCAGCAGGCGAACCAGCGGTTCGAGCGCGTCGTCCAGATCGTCCAGGATCCACGGTTCGACCACCTCCGGCATGAACTCCTCGTTCCAGAGCGACAGCAGGCCATCGATCATCTGGTGCGGTGCGGCGCGTTCGATGAACGCAGCGACCTGCGCCAGGCCTGATTGGTCGTTGCGAATCGCCCGGATCGCGGCCTTCGCTTCGGTGGGGGTAATGGCAGGCTTGGGCGCCATGCCGGCCGCCAGGCACAGGAAGATGGTATTCATCGAATCCGAATCGGTGTTGCCGCGTGTCACCTTGCGCCATTCGTCGGTGACCAGCGCATCGTAGTCGCTCACGTCCTGCACGGTCGAGAACGGATGAAAGCGGTCATGGTATTCGCGCAGGAGGTCGTTGAACGGCACCTTCATGTCGACGATGCGCTTCAGGTCGCGCGTGACGATGCGCTTCAGATGGCGTTCCACGACCGGCCGGTGCGCCTCGGGCACATCCTCGATCAGGTCACTCCTGACCGGCTTCTTTTTCTTGGCGCGGCGGAACGCCTTGAGGAAATCCTTCAGTTCCTGGGCGCTCAGCACACCGGGCGTGGTCTTGCCGGCGATGCGGGTCAAGAGGGCCGCATGCAGGATGCCCTCGGCTGATTCGCCCAGCAATGCCTCCGGCGCCAGCTCCAGGGTGTCGGCAAACCAGAGTGCGGCGTCGATCTCGGCCTGATGGCGCTGGCACTCGGCCAGGCGCGCGCGGTATTCGGCAACACTCCAGGGGTCGGAAAGGCTGCGCGCGCGCAGGAACTCCTTGGTACCGTCGCCCTCCGGCGGATCATGGATGATCGAATCGGTCGGCATGGCATACAGTGCCTTGAGCATCTGCGAGCCGCCGCGCGAGTGCGACAGGAAGGTGTTGTCCTGCAGCGAGCGGGCGGCACGCGGCAGGTGGCCGTCGAAGCGATGCTCCAGGTACAGGCTGGCCAGGTTGACCATGCGCTTCATCGCATCTTCAAGATCGGTGCGCAGATGCGAGGTGCCGAAAAAATCGGCAATCTGCACGATGCCCTTGGCGCCATCGGTGCGCATGGCCTCCAGCTTGTCGGATTCGATGATGCCGTTGCGCAAGCCGAAGTCCAGCGCGCGGGCAAAGAAGGGCCGGCTGTCGTAGTTGGCAACTGAGGTGGCAACCGTGTTGCCCGCCGGATTGGCCGCGGCGGTCACTTCCCCGTCTGCGCTTTCCGCTGCGGGCGCGGTGTTGCCGCGCGTCGAGCCGCTCAAAGCGCAGACTCCTCGGCCGCACTGCCCGGTCGGGCGGCGCCGGATTCGCCCTCTTCACCGCTCTCGCCATCGGCCGGCTTTGCCGTCGCCGCCGGCACCGCTCCCGCTGCAGCTGCGCGTGCTTCGAGGATCTGGAATACATGCATGAACTCGTCCGGGTGATGGTGGGCGAGACGCCAGGTCAGCTCCATCCAGTCCTGGTCGGCAATTTCATCCAGCGTGACACCCCCCTTGGGTACTTCGAACTGGTCCTCGCGGGTGGCGTCATCCTCTTCATCCTTCGGCGGCCGTTCCTCTTCGGAGGCGACAAAACTGCCGCACATCTTGAAGGTCGAGACTTCGTCAAAGCGGTCATCCAGATAGTCGGCCAACACTTCCAGGCCGAGGTCCTTTTCCGCCAGGGCGGCAATGAATTCGCCGGCCTCCACGTCATCGCGATAAATCACGGAATTGATCATCGAGCGCAGGCGATCATTGTTGCGCTCGGCATACTTGCGCTCCATGATGACAGCCTCGGCAAACTGCGCCGGCGTGACCAGCAAGTTCACCACCGAGGGTTTGGCTGAATCGTATTCGCGGATGATGGCGAGCAAATCCTTGGGTGCAAGTTCGTCGAGGACCGCCACGAGGGCGGTGTCGCCCTCGGTATCGACCAGATCGGAGAGGGCGGCTTCGGCGGCGGCGATGTCGCCGGCGTGAATCAGCGCCGAGGCCTTGATGACGGCAGGGTGTGACATACGGTGTCCTTGGCAGTACGGAAGACGGATGAACGGATCAAGTGCGGCGGATCAGCTGCGGCGATCGAAGCCCTGTTCGCCCAGGTAGTCTTCACCCGCGTCACCCAGGTCTTCGGTGTCGTCGTCTTCGGTCTCTTCCTCGACAATTTCGCCGTGGCCCGCAGCGGCACTGGCACCGATTCTCGAGATCACATACTCGAGCCCGGCGGCGATCAGGAGGAATTGGTCGCCCCCCGGAGCCTGCAAGGCGCGCTTGACCATGGCTTGGGCCCACGGCTCCATCTCGATGCTGGCGGCCACTTCCTCCCACGGCGGAAATCCGCCCGGCTGGGAAGACACCACACGGTCCATGATCTCGTTGGCCTTAAAGCGCAACGCGCGGTGAAAGGCCGGCGCCACCATCACTGGGTCGGTCGTGCACATCATGAGGAGGTCGCCGAACTGGTTGCGCTTGTCCTTCAGGCGCTTCTTGAGCACATCGTCGCCACCGGAATCGTAGGTGAGGTCCTCGATTTCGTAGGCGTAGGTGGAGGAGAGTTCGTCGAAGTAGCGCGAAAGCTTCATGTGAGTACCCCTTTGAGGTAAGCGGCCCAGATTTCGCGCGCCGTCTCCTGCGGATTGTCGATCAGGCTGCGGCGACGGTTGTCGTCATACGCACGGCGGCGGGTGTCATCGGCCAGGACGTCAAACGCTTCCTGCATTTCCTGGAACTGGGCATGCGCTTCCGGGGAGGGGTTGCGATCGGGGTGCAGCGCGGACGCGCGCTTGCGGTAGGCACCCTTGACATCGGCCAGCGTGGCCGTGGGCGGGATGCCCAGAATGCGGTAATAGTCCTTCATGATGTTCCTGGTGCTACGGGTTGGCCGCGCGGCGTGCGGCGTGCCACACCCGCCGGGGCTGCCTGCGGGGGCGTTAGATTAACCGATTGTCACCCGGTTTCCGGTGTGGACGGATCAGGCGCCAAACAAAACGCCACCCGGGGGTGGCGCTTGTGTCAGAGCCAACTGCACAATCAGGTGCCGCGCCCCCAATAGCCGCAATAACGGCGCGCCACGAACTGCAGGTTGTTGGCGTATCCCGGCCAGCCCTCGTATTTGGGCAGCTTGAACTCCTTCTCGGCGGTGTCCCAGCATTTGCCGTCCTGCGCCAGCTTCCGCATTTCCTCCGAGGCATCCTCCTGGAACGTCAGCTGGTCCTGTACGTCCTGCTTGGTGCCGAGCCGGTCGCCCGGTCCGGGATGGCCCGGGATCAGGCGTTCCCAGTCCATTGCCAGCACCTTCTTCATGAAAGCCTTGGACTCGGCGGGATGGAAATCGATCATGCCGCGCCCGGGTACCTGACCGACGGGAATCGTGTCGACGATGAACAGGATTTTCTCCTTGGGCAGGCGCATCACCAGGGTGGAATCGGAGTGATTCAGGCCCAGGTAGGACAGTTCCAGTGTGGTGCCGCCGAGCTTGATGACCCGGCCCTTGTCACTGACCACTTCGTCCGGCATCACGGTGTGCGGGTCCTTGAAGACCGAGAGCCGGGTCTTGGCGCGATGGTGGGCAACGAACTTGGCACCTGCATCCTTGAAAGCCTGGCCGCCGGCGATGTGGTCAAAATGGTGATGGCTGTAGATGACGTACTTGACCGGCTTGTCCGTCACCTTGCGGATTTCGTCCAGGTAGGCCTGGCCGCCGGTGGGGCGGCCGTAAGCGACCGGATCAGTGGCGATGACGCCGTCATTGGTCACCACGAACATGGCCTGATGGTTGCCATTGCGAAAAATGTAGACGTTGTCGGTACCTTCGACCTTGGTGGTGGCGATCTGCGGCCGTGCCGGTGCCTGCGCAGGTGCTGCCGACGGTGCAGCTGCGGGTGCCGCCGCCGGCGCTGGCGTTTGTGCTGCTGCCCAGCCGGACATGCCCAGCGCCAGCAGCGCTGCTCCCAGAATCCTAGTCTTGTGGTGCATCGCGATCCTCCATGTGAAGTGGTTGGTGGCCAGATTCGGCGGCGGCCGATGCCCCCGCAGACGATAAACACTTGAACGAAGCCATTATTCCCGACGTGCAGATGTTACGCCCAGCAGGCGCGCGGCATTGCCGCCCGCGACCGCATCCAGCGCATCGCCCGCAAGGCCGGCGCTGCGTAGCCAGCCGACGGGGTCCGGTTCACCGACCGGGTAGTCGCTGCCCATCACCAGCCGGTCCGCGCCGACCCGCTCGATCAGGACCCGGAGGACCTGCGGGTCGTAGACGCAGGTGTCATAGTGGAAGGCGCGCAGGAAGGCGCTGGGAGTCTTGCCACCGGTATTGCGCACGGTATCGGGCCGATTGGCGGTGTTGCGGTCCATGCGTCCCATGTAATGCGGGAAGTAACCACCCCCGTGTGCCATCACGACCTTCAGATTCGGATGGCGCGCCATCACGCCCTCATAGATCAGCGAGGCCATGGCGCGGGTTTCTTCCACCGACTGCCCGAGGGAATTCCACATTGCATAACGCTGGAACCAGGGATCGCGAATGCCTTCCGGGTGGATCCACACCGTGATGCCGCGTTCGGCTACCTCGGCCCAGAACGGGTGATAGACCGGATCGCCGATGTAGATGCCGTGGTAGCTGGACGAGACGTTGGCCACCGCGATGCCGAGCGCCTCGTGTGCGCGCCGCAACTCTGCCAGCGCCAGGTCGGGCGCCTGCAAGGGCAATACGCAGCTGCCGATAAAGCGTGCGGGATGGCGCGCAACCCAGTCGGCGGCCTGGTCGTTGCAGCGCTGACAGAGCGCAAGGTCGGTGGCAGGCTCGGCCCATGACGTGCCCTGCAACACCGTGCTGTGCGTGACGACGGCCATGTCGATGCCACGCGCATTCATGTCTTCGATCTCGGCCGCCGGATCGAACATGCGCGCCATCAGGTTCTGTGCCCCCGGGCGGGGTGCGCTCGCGGGGGTGGCGCCAAAGCCGGTAAAGACGGTCTTGTTGGTGGAGGCCTTGAAGACCTCCGGTTCCAGCAGGTGGGCGTGAAAGTCGATGACAGGCGAGCGCGGTGCGGTAGCTGTCATGCGTCCGATTCCGGTGCTGTTTCAGTTGTTGGGCTTGATGTTGGCTTTCTGGGCCACTTCTTTCCAGCGCGCGATCTCGGCAGCAATCTGTGTGCCCAGCTCGGTGCCGGTCGCACCACCGGCATTGACGGTGAGCGTGGCAAAGCGCTGCAGCACATCGGGCGATTTCAGCGCCTTGGCCAGCTCGTCTTCCAGTTTCCGGCCAATCGCCGGCGGTGTGCCCGCCGGGGCGAACAGGCCGGCCCACAATTGCACGTCCAGCTGCGGGAAGCCCGCCTCGGCCATGGTCGGCACATCCGGGAATGCGCTCATCCGCTTCGGCGACGTCACGGCCAGGGCGCGTACCTTGCCGCTGCGGATGGCGCCGGATGCGGGCCCGGAATCGGCGATGGTGGTCAGGACGTCACCGGAGAGCACGGAGGCGATCGACTCGTTGGTCCCCTTGTAGGTGATGTTCTGCAGCGCCGTGCCGGCATGGATGTTGAACAGTTCCGTGGTGAGCTGGAACGCGGCGGTGCTGGCAGCATAGTTGGCTTTGGCCGGGTTGGCGCGGGCATAGTCGGCCAGTTCGCGCATGGTCTTGATTGGCGTTGCCGCGTTGACCACGGCGATCAGCGGAAAGGAGGCGACCATGCCGAGCGGCACGAAATCCCGCGTCGGGGAGTAGGAAAGCTTGGTGAACATGACGGCGTTGAACACCATCGGCCCCGAAGGCGCGATCATCAGCGTGTAGCCATCGGCGGGTGCCTTGGCGACAAACTCGGCGGCAATGATGCCGGAGGCACCGGGCTTGTTCTCGACCAGTACCGGCTGCCCGAGGTTCTCGCTCATCTTCTGCGCTACCACGCGTGCGATGACATCAATGCCGCCCCCGGCGGCGAGGCCGACGACGATACGGACCGGTTTGTTGGGGAAGTTTCGGGCGGCTTCGTCTTGCGTCTGGGCGATGGCGCCATGGCCGAGCAGGCACGCTGCTGTCAACGACAGCAGCTTGATCAGAAGGGGAGGATTCATGCGCGCAGCTCCTGGGAGAAGTGGTTCTGAAAGGCCGGATGCCACTGGCGGTGGTCAGTCCAGAAACGGGTGTCAGGTAACGTTGGCGGCATGTCGGTCAAGCGCCTGGGGCAAAGCCCATCGCTTCGCCCATGCGGATGGCGCGGGCAGGTTGCCAATCGGGATTGAAACGCAGGGTACCTTTGGGAAACAGCAGCACGACAGTGGAACCGAGCAGGAAGCGGCCCATCTCGGCGCCGCGCTCGAGCGTGGTTGGCGAGGCGGCGTAGTCCCATTCGCGGATGGTACCGGGCCGGGGCGGGTTGACAACGCCGTGCCAGACCGTCGCCATGCTGCCCACGATGGTGGCACCCACCAGCACCAGGACGAAGGGACCGTTGTCCGAATCAAAGACGCATACCACGCGCTCGTTGCGGGCAAACAGGTTCGGCACGCCCCGTGCCGTGGTCGGATTGACCGAGAACAGATCGCCCGGCACATGGATCATGCGGCGCAGGCGGCCCGTGCAGGGCATGTGAATGCGGTGGTAGTCCTTCGGGCTCAGATAGAGGGTGGCGAACTGGCCGTCCTGGAACTGACTGGCCAAACCGGCATCCCCGCCGACCAGCGCCACCGTTGAATAGCTGTGGCCTTTGGCCTGGAATACCTGGTCCTGATGGATGGCGCCGAACTGGCTGATGGCACCGTCAACAGGGCAGATCCAGGGGCTGGCGGCGATGGGACGTACGCCTGCCTTGAGCGGCCGGGTGAAGAACGCGTTGAAGCTGGCGTAGTGCTCGATTTCCGGATCGGCAGCCTCAGCCATGTTGACGCCGTAGCGCCCGATAAACCAGCGGATCGCCGCGTGCGTGGCGCTGCCTCCCTGGCGGCCCGCCAGCCAACCGAGCAGGCGCGTCAATGCCAGTTTCGGCAGGAGATACTGCGGCAGTACGGCGAGTCGGCTGAACAAGTGGGTGAACCGGTTGAGGCAGAACGCCGGATTGTAGCGGGGTGGTAGACGGGTGGTAGAAGGGTGGTAGGAGGCATGGGCGCGGGGCGATCAGGTCGTGGTCAGGCGGCAAGGAGCCGACCACGCATTGCGACGAACCGCCGCCTACGGGCACCGTAGTGGCTGCGACTTGCTACGATTGGGCAGCATGACCATCTTCAGATACCTGGCCAAGGTTGCCTTGGCGCTGTGCACGGGGCTGCTGGCACAGGTGACGTCCGGGCAGGCCTGCGCGCCCCTGGAAATGCCGTCCAACGAGGCGGCCGCGATCACCGTGGCAAGCGCACAGCTTCTGGGAGGGCTGGTGCCGGACGGGCCCCACGGCTCCGGCATTGCGCAACGCCCTTTCTGGCGGGCACATGCCCGCGCCATGGATGCGCTGTGGCAGCAAGGCGCATTGCAGCGCAGGGCGGCGATGCTCGCGTTCTCCCGGCGGGAACTGGCCATGTCGGCGCGCGATGGCGAAACCCTCACCTACCCTTTTGGCGGCCCTGATCTGCTGCATGCGATGGCGTTGTTTCCGGATGCGCGTCGCT
>CAYUEG010000082.1:12520-15445 GCA_964443245.1 uncultured Burkholderiales bacterium
TTTGGCGGCCCTGATCTGCTGCATGCGATGGCGTTGTTTCCGGATGCGCGTCGCTATGTCCTGATCGGCCTCGAAGCACCGGGCAGGGCGCCGGATTGGGGTGCCCTGTCGGAGGCCGACGCCACCGATGCGCTGGCGCAGTTGCGTGGCGCCTTGCGTTCGGTGCTGCCGCTGGGCTTCTTTCTCACCAACGAGATGCGACGGGATCTGTCGTCGGGCCGCATCGCGGGCGTGGCCCCGCTGCTGATGGCCAGCGCTGCCAGGCTGGGCCTGGCGGTGCTGCAGGTAGAGACGATGCATGTGTCGCACACTGGCAGCCTGTGTGCAGGGCACGGCGGAGCGTCAGGTGGATCCGTTGACGGCATACGGATGTGGCTGCGGGACCCGGCAGGTGCTGCGCGGGAAGTGATTTATCTGCGTGCGGATCTGAGCGACGCCGGCCTACAGCGTGCCCCGCAACCGATTGCGTTTCTGGAGCGGCAACCGCCTTCCCCCGTGCTGCTCAAGGCCGCCTCATACCTCCTGCACCAGCCACAGTTTGGTGCGCTCCGGGCCTTGCTGCTCGAACATGCCAGCATGGTGTTGCAGGACGATTCCGGCTTGCCGTTCGGCACGTATGATCCACGGCGATGGGAGGCGCATCTGTTTGGCACGTATCGCGGCCCCATCAGCCTGTTCGGCCACCGGGATCAACCCCTGCTGCGTGCCGCTTACCAGGCGGGCGCACCACCGCTGCCTTTCGGCATTGGTTATCACCATCAGGCAGGTTCCGGCAACCTGCAGTGGATGCGACGGCGCACGGTGGCCCGGTAGGGCAACCGATGCCATGCACGCTGCAGCAGGCAGCCTGGCCGGATGTTGGGCTCAGGCGCTCGCCAGGGCACGCGCCCCTGACTGCAGGCGGTTCTGCAGGGCCTGCGCTTCGGCCAATGCCTTCTTTTCGCGCAAGGCTTCCAGTTGCTGGAACTCCTCCAGTTTGGCCGCCCGCAGGCGGGTGGCCGTCATGGTCAGCTGGCGCTGGCGTGCCAGTTCGACGGCCCGCTCGCTCTGTTCCTTCTCGGCGGCGCATTGCGCTTCTGCGGCGATCCTCGCCTCCTGGTCAGCCAGCTGGCGTGCTCTGGCCCATTCCAGTTGTTCCTGCTGCGCGCGGATGCGCGCTTCGACGTCGGCATGCGCGGCGGTATCGACCTGTTGTTGCTCCGCGAGCAACTGCGCCGCGCGCTGCGCATTGGCCAGTTGCTGCCGTTCGGATTCGATGCGGTTGCGCTGTGCCTTGCCGAGCGCGACCTGCTCGCGAATCCGTTCGATCGCGATCTTGGCGGCGGCGCGGCGTAGCCGCAGGTTCTCTTCCTGAAGCGCCGCAGCCTGGCGCGCCACGCGCGCCTCGGCATCGTGCAGCGCTGCCGCCGCGCGGTCGGCCTCGGCCCTTGCGGCGAGGGCCGCGGCCCGCTCGAGATCGAGGCGCCGGCGATCATCGGCTGCGGTTGCCGCTTCCTGATCGGCGGCTGTGCGCCGCCGCAGGGCGATCAATGCGCCGATCTCCGCCTTGGCACGGGCGCGGGCGGCCGCGAAGGCGGTTTCGGCCAGCTGGGCCGCCTGCACCACGGCCTCGGTGCGCATTCTTTCGGCCCGCGCCAGGCCCGCGGTGGCACTGGCCTTGCGGCTGGCGGCCTGCGCCGCCTGTTGCTTGAGCAGCTTGACCGCACGCATGTTCTCGATCGCCTCGCGCAAGCCGGCGCACTGTTGCTCCAGGGCCAGGCGCTCGGCGTGCTCCAGCTCACCCCGCTCCTGCAGCAGGTGTGCGCGCGCTGCGTCGGCATGGGCGCGCGCTTCGGCTTCGGTGCGCTCGGTTTCTTCGGCCTGAAGGCGTGCGGCAAGCGCAGCCTGGGCCTGGCTTGCGGCCTGCAGACGCACCTTTTCCTCTTCGGCCAGGGCGCGTTCGGTGCGGGCGCGGGCAGCTTCGGTCTCTGCCAGCTCGCGTTGTGCCGCCGCTTTCTCGGCGGCTGCGGCATGGGCTTGCGCTTCGGCTTCGGCACGGGCTTGCGCGGCCTGCGCTGCAGCCCGCTCCAGGTTGGCGCGCTCGATCGCCAGTTGGCCGACGCGCGCATCTTCCAGCAATTTGGTCCGAGCGGCCTGCGCGGCGTCCCTTTCGGCTTCAGCACGGCAGCGCGCAATTTCCAGCGCCTGTGCCTCGGCGGCTGCGCGGGCGCGGGCGTGCTCGTCTGCCTCGCACTCGGCTTCGGCGCGTTGCATCGCGACCTGCTGCAGTTCACGTTCGATACGAACCCGCTGCTCCGTGACGGCCAGCAGATGCTGTTCGGCTTCCGTGCGGGCCTGCGTGGTTTCCCGCGCGACGGCTTCTTCGCCGGCCCTGCGCGAGGCAGATTCGTGCAATTCAATCTCGGCACGCACGCGCAACCGCAGCGCTTCAATGGCCAGCTGGCTGGATGCGGCGCGGGCTTCGGCGGTGGCTGCCAGCTCACCATCGATTTCCGCCTTGTTGCACAGTTCGGCTTCGGCGCGCGCTTCGGCTGCCAGCCTTCGATCAGCGGCCTGGCGTGCGGCCTGTTCGGCCTGCAGCCGCTCGGCGGCACGGGCACGGGCCCGTGTTGCCACCTCGGAGGCGTCAGCCATCGGCTGGCTGGTGCCGGTGGCCGGCGTGCTGGAAGTGGCCAGTGTCAGTGACCGGCTGCGTGCCTGGTTCAATGCATTCGATTCGGCCTGGGCACGGGCGATGGCTTCATGGATCGCAGCCAGACCGGCTTGCTCTTCCGGTGCGGCGGCGATGCGAAGGGCGGGTTGTGCGGGAGCAGGTTGGGGCAGGGCCATGGTGATGCCATCCGGGGCGGGCGTTGGAATGGCCCATTATTCGGCTTCCGGGAGAATCCGGCGGCCGGATAAGCCCGGCAAACATGGGCCAATTCG
>CAYUEG010000082.1:15545-17450 GCA_964443245.1 uncultured Burkholderiales bacterium
GTTTGGCGGCCCGGACGCCACCCCGCCTCACCATCACGACAGGAGAGCCAACGATGGATCGCATTGACCCGAAACACCTTGCCCAACAGTACAAAGACGTCCAGCTTCTGATTGATGGGCAGTGGCGCGCCGGCGCGGGCGGGCGCACCATTGCCGTGCTGAACCCGGCCACCGGCGAACAGATCGGCACCGTGGCCCATGCCGAGAAGGCGGATCTGGATGCCGCCCTGGCCGCTGCGGACAAAGGTTTCAAGGTCTGGCGCAAGGTTTCGGCCTATGACCGCTACAAGATCATGCGCAAGGCCGCCGACCTGATGCGCGAGCGTGCCGATTCCATCGCCCGCCTGATGACGATGGAGCAGGGCAAGCCGTTTGCGGAAGCCAAGATCGAAACCCTGCTCTCCGGCGACATCATTGACTGGTTTGCCGAAGAGGGCCGGCGCGCCTACGGCCGCATCGTTCCCTCGCGCGCCGACAACATCCAGCAGATTGTCACCAAGGAGCCGGTCGGCCCGGTGGCGGCGTTCACGCCCTGGAACTTCCCGATCAACCAGGTGGTACGGAAAATGTCGGCAGCGCTGGCTTCCGGCTGTTCCATCATTGTCAAGGCGCCCGAAGAAACCCCGGCCGCTCCGGCGGCGTTGCTGCAGGCGTTCGTGGATGCGGGCGTGCCGGCCGGGGTGATCAACCTCGTGTACGGTGTGCCGGCGGAAATTTCGGAGTACCTGATTCCGCACCCGGTGATCCGCAAGATCACCTTCACCGGTTCGACGGCCGTCGGCAAGCAGCTGGCGGCATTGGCAGGCCTGCACATGAAGCGCACCACGATGGAATTGGGCGGCCATGCGCCTGCCATCGTGTTTGACGATTGCGATGTCGATCGCGCCGCCAAGCTTCTGGCCGGGGCGAAGTTCCGCAACGCCGGGCAGGTGTGCATCTCCCCGACCCGCTTTCTGGTGCAGGAAAAGGCCTACGACCGTTTCGTCGATACCTTCGTGGCGGCGGCCAAGGCACTCAAGGTCGGCAACGGACTGGAAGAGGGCGTCACCATGGGTCCGCTGGCCAACGCCCGTCGCGTGGCTGCGATGGAGCGCATCGTCGCCGACGCAGTGGAAAAAGGCGCCAAGCTGGTGACCGGCGGCAAACGGATCGGCACCAAGGGCAATTTCTTCGAGCCGACGGTGCTGACCAATGTACCGGCCGACGCGCGCATCATGCACGACGAGCCCTTCGGCCCGGTGACACCGATCGTGCCGTTCAAGACCTTCGATGAAGTGGTGGCTGAAGCCAATCGGCTGCCTTATGGCCTGGCTTCATACGCCTACACGTCGTCTCTCAAAACCGCTGCGGCGATTGGCGCCGCGGTCGAAAGCGGCATGATGTCGATCAACCATCATGGTCTGGGCATGCCCGAGATTCCGTTTGGGGGCGTCAAGGATTCGGGCTATGGTTCCGAGGGTGGCGCCGAGGCAATCGAGTCCTACCTCAATTTCAAGGTGGTCTCGCAGATGACCGGCACCTGATCTCCCAGGGTGGTGTTGCCAAGGCCGCCTGCGGGCGGCCTTTTTCATGTTGGTCCCGCTCCCGCCCGGCACGTTGCGGAACTGCTGCAGAATGGCCTGCGTAATCGATGCATGGACGGAAGGCAGATTTGGGCAGTATGGGTTCTCCCAGCCCTTCCGGAGCCGGCCATGCGCCAAGGATCACTGCTTCCCTACATCCATGATGCGGCACGCCATGTCGAAGCGGTGGTGGGCGGGTGCGCCACCGACCTGATCCAGACGGTGCGCGCGATGGCGAGCTACGACTTTGCCATGCTGGCCTACGGCTATCACGCCACGGTGTCGATGCACAGTGCGGCGATGACAGCGGCCGAGTTGTTGTGTCTGGCCGAGCACCTGGAGC
>CAYUEG010000083.1:0-17298 GCA_964443245.1 uncultured Burkholderiales bacterium
GCATCAACGCCACCTTGCGCATCATGCAGTCGAACGGCGGCGTGATCTCGCGCGAACTGGGCGAGCGCATGCCGATCCGCATGCTCGAGTCCGGCCCGGCTGCCGGTGCACTGGGGGCGGCTCATGCGGCGCGCCTCGCGCAAAAGCCCGACGTGATTGCCTTCGACATGGGTGGCACGACCGCCAAGGCCTGCCTGGTGTCGGATGGCACGCCATCGGTCACCACCGAATTCGAGGCCGCGCGCCTGCAGCGTTTCAAGAAGGGCAGCGGTCTGCCAGTACGCCTGCCAACGGTCGACCTGATCGAGATTGGCGCCGGGGGCGGCAGCATTGCGCACGTGGATGCCACGGGCCTGCTCAAAGTCGGCCCGCACAGCGCCGGCTCCAATCCGGGCCCGGCCTGCTACGGGCTCGGTGGCACGCGGCCGACCGTGACCGACGCTGCGCTGCTGCTCGGCTATCTTGATCCGCAGGGCAACCTCTCCGGCGCGGTGCGCTTGCGGCCTGACCTCGCCGAGAAAGCGATTGACGAGCACATCGCCAGGCCGCTGGGCCTCACGGTCATCGAGGCCGCCAACGGCATTCACCGCATCGTCTGCGAACACATGGCGGCGGCGGCCAAGATTCACGCGGTGGAGAATGGCCGCGACGTGCGCCGCTACACGCTGCTTGCGTTTGGCGGCGCCGGCCCGATCCATGCGCGCGAAGTCGCGCGCCGTACGGGGTGCACCGAAATTCTGGTGCCGGCCAATGCCGGGGTGTTCTCGGCATTTGGTCTCCTGGTGGCGCCGATGAAAGTCGACATGGTGCGTACGCGCTTTACGCGTCTCGCCTCGATTGACTGGGCGGCCACCGAGGGCTTGCTGGCCGGCATGGAAGAGACGCTGCGCGTCGAACTCGCCTCGGCCGGTGTCCCGGCCGCTGAGATCCGCTTTCGTCGTACGGCCGACATGCGTTACGTCGGGCAAGGCTTCGAAGTCGAGACTGAATTGCCTGCACGTCTCACAGAGAGTGAATTGGCCGGCATGGAGGCAGCCTTCAACACCGCGTATGCCGCGCGCTTCGGCAAGCACCTGGAAGGCCAGCGCATCGAGGTTGTCAACTGGCGCGTTGAAGGTTCCTCCGCCGTGCCGCCCACGCCGTTGCGGCCGGGCACTGCCGACGCGGCGAGTGCCGCCGCGCCCCGGCGCTCGCGCCCGGCGTTTTATCCGGACATCAACGCATTCGTTGATACACCCGTGCTCGCCGAAGCTGCGCTCACTGTCGATCAGATACACGATGGCCCGGCTCTGGTGGAGCAGGCGGGTTCCACCGTGGTGATCGGCCCGGGTGACCGCTTTTGCATCGATACTTTCGGCAATCTGCGCATCACGGTGGGTGCGCGGTCCGGGCAGGCTGGTTGAGGAGTCGTACCAACATGAATCCGATCGATCTTGAAATCTACTGGAACCGCCTCATCGCGATTACCGATGAAGCGGGTGCCGCCCTCAAGCGCACCTCATTCTCGACCGTGGTGCGCGAATCGAACGACTTCGCCTGTGTGTTGCTCGATACCGAGGCACGTCTGGTCGCGCAATCTTCTTTAAGCATTCCGGGCTTCATCGGCACCGCGCCGCTGTCGCTCAAAGGCATGCTGAAGGTATTCCCCAAGGAGACGCTCAAGCCAGGCGACATTCTCTTTACCAATGACCCGTGGGTCGGCACCGGGCACCTGCCCGATGCCACCATGGCGGCGCCGATCTTTGCGCATGGCAAGCTGGTGGCCTTTGCGATTGCCGTGGCGCATTTGTCCGACGTCGGCGGGCGCCAGTGGTCGGCCGATGCCAACGAGGTGTTCGAGGAAGGCATCCGCTTTCCGGTCATCAAGCTGGCTGAAGAAGGACGCTTCAATCCGCTCGTGCTGCACATGCTGGAAACCAACGTGCGCCTGCCGCAGCAGGTGCGCGGCGATATCGAGGCGCAAGTGGGTGCGCTGCGCGTCGCCGAGCGCCGCCTGGTGGAAATGCTCGATGAGTATGGCCTGCCCGACATTCACGAGGTGGCCACCGCGATCTTCAAGGCATCTGAGGAAGCGGCCCTGCGCGAACTGCGCCAGATTCCGCCTGGCACCTACGTGGGCTCGGTGGATTCGGACGGCTTTGACGAGCGCGTCAGCATCAAGGCCACCGTGACAGTCACGCATGATGGGGTGACAGTGGATTACAGCGGCAGCACCGGCCAGGTGCGCTATGGCATCAACGAGACTTTCAATCACACCTACGCCTACACCATCTACCCGTTCAAATGTCTGCTCTCGCCGGGCATTCCCAACAACGACGGCTTCACACGGCTCTTCAAGGTGATCGCACCCGAGGGCACCATCGTCAATGCGCGGCCGCCGGCAGCCGTCGGCGCGCGCCACCTGATTGGTCACCAGTTGCAGGCAGCGGTGTTCGAGGCGCTGGCCGGCGTGATGCCCGAGCGCGTGCAGGCGGACAGCGGCACGCCGCTCTGGTCAGTGCTGTTGCGCGGTGTTGATACGGTCAAGAACACCTCGTTCTCGACCATCCTGTTTTTCAACGGTGGCATGGGGGCCATGCGTGATCGTGACGGGCCGCCGGCGTCCGGCTTTCCTGCCAATATTTCCAATACGCCGGTCGAAGTGGCCGAAACGCTCGCGCCAATCGTGTTCCGCACCAAGCGCCTCGCTGATGGCTCCGGTGGTGCAGGCGCACATACCGGGGGCATGGGGCAGGTGGTGGCATTCGAATCGCGCTGGCCGGGGCGCTTGCGCGTGTCCTTGCTGACGGACCGCACGCGGGTGCCTGCCAAAGGCATACTCGGTGGCGCAGCTGGGCAGTGCGGCCACGTCTGGCTCAATGGCACAGCGGTGGAGAACCCGAAGAGCGTCGTGGACATGTTCGAGGGAGATACACTTGAGCTGGCGCTCCCGGGTGGTGGGGGTTATGGCAACGCATGAGGGCGGCCAGGACAGGAGGACAGGCATGGGCAAGGCAAAAACCGGCATCGGAGCAAGCGTCCTGCGCAAGGAGGATGAACGGCTTCTTCACGGACGGGGTCGTTTCATTGACGACCTCTCTTTCCCGCGGCTGCTGGAGGCTGCCTTCTGGCGCAGTCCCATCGCGCATGGCCGCCTGATCGGCGTTCCGGTCCCCGCCGTACACGCGGGCCGGGTGTTTTCCTGGGCGGACATGGCTGCGGGTGCACGCAAAGTGCAGCCGATTACGGCGCGCTCCACACTGCCGGGATACCAGGTGTCCGATTACATGCCCCTGGCAGGCGACCGCGTGCGCTTTGTCGGCGAGCCGGTGGCAGTGTGTGTCGCAGAGACGCGCGCGCGTGCCGAGGATATTGTCGCCAGCCTGACACCCGAGATCGAGGAATTGTCTCCGCTGGCCGACGTGTGGACCGCGCTCAATTCCAGTGCCCGGCTGCACGATGCGTGGCGCGACAACCGCTTTGTCGCGCTGACGCGTGACGATGACTTTTCCACCCTCGAAGGACGGGTGGCCCACGTTGTGACGCGTGAATTCAAGATGAACCGCCAGAGCATGTCGCCGATGGAGGGCAAGGCCGTGCTCTCTTACTGGGACGATCAGCGCAATCAGTTGGTGGTGTATTCGTCCACCCAGGTACCCCACATGATTCGTTCCGGTCTGGCCGAATGCCTGGGCATCGACCTCGCGCAATTGCGCGTGATTGCACCGGACGTCGGCGGCGGCTTTGGCTACAAGTGCAACCTGATGCCCGAAGAAGTGGTGATCCCCTGGCTGGCGATGCGCTTGAAGCGGCCCGTGCGCTGGGTCGAGGATCGGCGCGAGCACCTGGTGGCGGGTACCAATTGCCGGGAGCACCACTACCGCATGTCGGCGCACGTCGATGCGCGTGGCAAGTTGCTCGGGCTTCAGGCGGAGGTGCTGGTAGACAGCGGCGCCTATTCGGTGTGGCCGTTTACGGCATGCATTGAACCGGGGCAGATCATCGGCAACCTTCCCGGGCCCTACAAGATGGAGCGCTATCGTTGCAATGTGCAGGCGGTGGCGACGAACAAGCCGCCGTTCTCGCCGTATCGCGGGGTGGCGCGTCCGGGTGTGGCTTTCGCGATGGAGTTGCTGATGGACGCCATCGCCCGCACCGTCGGACGCGATCCGACCGATGTACGGTTCGAGAATCTGGTTGGTGGAAGCGACATGCCCTACACCAACATTGCCAGGAAGGCGTTCGATAGCGGCGACTACCCCTCCAGCCTGACGCGCGTGATGCAGATGCTGGATCATGCCGGCTTCGTGCAGCGGCAGAAGGAGGCGCGCGCGCAGGGCCGCTTTCTCGGAATCGGCTTTGCTACCTACTGCGAGCAGGCAGCGCACGGCACGTCGGTGTTTGCCTCCTGGGGATTGCCGATCGTGCCCGGTTATGACGGCGCGACCGTGCGCCTCACGGCAGATGGCACGCTGGAAGTGAAGGTTGGCATTCATTCGCACGGCCAGGGAATGGAGACCACGCTGGCCCAGGTCGCCAGCGAGATCACCACCCTTGATGTCGCGCGCATCAATGTGACCCATGGCGATACCAACGAAACACCGTTTTCCACCGGCACCTATGCCTCGCGCTCGATCGTGATGGCCGGCGGGGCCGTGTCCAAGGCCTGTGAAGTACTGATGGAACGCCTGCGTCCGTTGGCCGCCCATCTTTCCGGCAGCAGCATCGCGTCGCTGAAACTGGAGGACGGCGTTTTTGTCGGCGACAAGGGCAGCGCGTCGCTCAAGGATCTGGGGGAGGCCTGGTTCCACCGCCCCGAGCGGCTGCCGGCCGGCATTCACCTGGGGGGACTGGAAGCGACCGAACATTACAAGCCTGCCGTCGATACGGGCGTGTTCAGCTATGCGAGCCATGGTGCCGTCGTCGAGGTGGATATCGACACCGGTATCGTCAAGCTGCTCGATTACGTGATCTGCGAGGACTGCGGTACCCTGGTCAATCCCATGGTGGTCGACGGCCAGACCATTGGCGGCGCGGTGCAGGGCATCGGGACCGCGCTGTTCGAGGAAATGCCCTACGACGGCGCCGGCCAGCCGCTCGCATCGACCTACGCTGATTACCTCTTGCCCGGTGCGGCAGAAATGCCGCATATCCGTATCGACCACACCCAGACCGCCTCGCCGCATACACGCCATGGCATCAAGGGCGTAGGGGAAGGCGGGGCGATTGCGCCGCCAGGCGCGATCCTCAACGCGGTCAATCGTGCGCTGGCCGAGTTTGGCGTGGAATTCAACGAGACGCCCCTGACGCCGTCCAGGGTGCTGGCAGGGGTGCTTGCCGCACGCAAGACCATGCCTGAGGTGATGCGGGAGGCCGCATGAAAGCGGCGGCGTTTGACTACCGGCAACCGGATTCGCTGGAAGCGGCGCTGCATGCGGCCGGCGAGGACATGCGCTTCATGGCTGGAAGCCAGTCGCTGGGACCAATGCTCAACCTGCGCCTGGCCGAGCCCGCCATGGTCGTGGACATTCGCCGATTGCCGGCCTTGCGCGCACATCGCATTGAAGGCGGCCGCCTGATCCTCGGTGCTGCCATTACGCACGCCGAAATCGAGGATGGTGCCGTTCCCGATACCACCCACGGCATGCTGCCGGCGGTGGCACGCACGATTGCCTACCGTGCCATTCGCAACCGCGGGACCCTCGGGGGCAGCCTGGCCCACGCGGACCCGGCTGCCGACTGGGTCAACTGCATGATGGTGCTGGGAGCGACTTGCCATGTGGCCGGACGGCACGCGACGCGCACCGTACCGATGGACGATTTCATCAAGGGTGCATATCAGACTGACCTGGCCTTAGGCGAATTGCTGACGGCGGTCGAACTGCCCGCCTTCACGCAGCAAATGCGCTGGGGGTATTACAAGATTTCCACCAAGGTGGGCGAGTTTGCCAGCGCCATCGGTGCCGTGGTGCACGACCCCGGTTTGGGCTTGACGCGGCTCTTGGTCGGGGCGATCGAGGCCAAGCCGTTGCTGGCGCCCAAGCTCGCATCTGTTCTTGATGCGTCGGGTGATGCCCGGCGCGACACGATTGCCGCGCATATCGCCGGCGTGATGCCGCAGGCTTCCGAGGTATTTGTGCACCAGCATGCGGTGGCCCTGGCCCGCGCGATCCTGCAGATGCAGAAGCGATGAAGAATTGTCGAGACAAGGCATGAAAACCCATTCGATTGAACTGACAGTGAACGGCGAAGCCATTCGGGCGACGGTCGAGGCGCGCATGCACCTGGGCGATTTTGTCCGGCGTGAACTTGGACTGACCGGTACCCACTTGTCCTGCGAGCACGGTGTGTGCGGCGCCTGTACCCTGCTGATTGACGGCGTACCGCAGCGCTCCTGCATCACCTTTGCCGCTTCCTGCTCGGGTTCCAGCATTACCACCGTGGAAGGCTACGGCGATGATGCCGTCATGGCGGCCCTGCGCAAGGCGTTTCATGAACATCATGCCCTGCAGTGCGGCTATTGCACGCCGGGCATGTTGTGTACGGCGCGCGACATTGTGCTGCGCTTGGCCGGTCCGGATGAGAAGCGCGTGCGTCAGGAGCTGGCCGGCAATATCTGCCGCTGCACCGGGTATGTCGGCATTGTCGAGGCGATTGAGGACGTGCTGGCCCAAAAGGCCGAAGGCACCCTGACGATGCCGGCGGTGCAGGCCGCAGCGGCCGCGCCCGCTGCGGCGGCGGCCGCATCGGATACCGGCTGGACGCCGATTGACATTCCGGCCGATGGCGAATGGATTGAGGTTGCGCAGTCACTGGCCCTGCCCATGACGGCGGATGCCGTCTGGAAACGGCTGCAAGACCTGCCTTTGGTGGCCAACTGCCTGCCCGGTGCGCAGATCACGCGGCACGAAGGGCCGCATGCCGAAGGGATCATGAACATCAAGTTCGGTCCGATCACCGCGGCATTTGCGATGCGTGCGGAATTGGCGCTCGATACGGTCCGGCGGGTCGGGGCGATGAAGGCCGAAGGGGTCGACAAGCGCAGTGCCACCCGCGTCAAGACCCTGCTGGACTATGTGGTGACGCCTCTCGATGAAAGCCGGGCACAAGTCGACATCAAGCTGCGCTTCCGTCTGGCCGGCCCGCTGGCGCAGTTTTCGCGAGCCGGTCTGGTCAATGACTACGTTGCGGAGTTGACCCGCCTGTTTGGCGTCAACCTGGGTGCGGCGGCGGCAGGTACGGGTGCATTGGGGGCCGGGGCCAGCGCACCGGCGCAAGGCCCCAGCCTGTTTGCGTTGTTGTGGGCGCGCGTGCGGCGCTGGTTTGGCGCGTAGTTCGAATCGTAGCCGGCGCGGGGAGATGGCCCGGAAACCCGCTCCAGGAGCCATTCTTGGGCCAGTTCCCCTGCCCTGGGCGGGGTCGCGCCAAAGGCGCTACAGCACCCGGTTGAAGCGCAGCATCGAATAGCCGACGGCGACGAGCGCCAGGGCCATGCCGAGGGCCGCCATGAATGCCGTCAGTTCCATGGTGCGACCCCGGCCTGCGGTCATGCGGGCGGCCAGTTGCTTGTAGATCTTCTTCAGATCCGCAGCATTTGCAGCGCGAAAGTACTCGGCGCGGGTCATGTCGGCCACTTTCTTGAGCGCTTCCTCGTCCAGACGCACCCGCATGGACCAGCCATCGACCGAAAGCGTGGCGCCCTGCTTGGTGCCGATGCCGACGGTGTAGATGCGCACGCCACGCTCCGCTGCCAGCTTCGCGGCTGTCAGAAGATCCGGCCCGGTATTGCTTTCGCCGTCGGTCAGCAGAATGATCGCCGCCGATGCGTTCGAGCCCGGGGCTACCGGCCTGAAGCGTTCGATGGCGGCACGCTGCTCCGGTGTGAGGCCGAAGGAGGTACGACCGGTCACCAGCTTGTCGACATCAATGGCGTGATCGGGTATCAGTGTGGTGAGGGCGATCACGATGCCGCTTCCCAACGCCGAACCATTCTGCAGTTTGACGCGTTCGATCGCGCCGATCACGTCCTCGCGCTTGTTGGTCGGTGACTGCACCATGGCGGCGGTCGCGGCCATGGTGACCACCCCGACACGCACCTTGTCGGGCTGATCCTCGATGAAGGTCTTGGCAGCGTTCTGGGCCGCCGTCAGCCGATCGGGCTTGACGTCATTGGCACGCATGCTGCCCGACACATCCAGTGCCAGGATGATGGCATCGGTGCGGGTTGGCAGGACCACCATGCCTTGCGGTCGCGCCACCGCAACCAGCAGGGCGACGATCCCCAGCAAGAGCAGCAGCGCCGGCACATGGCGTGACCAGCCGCCGCGCGACGGTGTGGCCGCAGGCGCACCGGTGGTGCCGGTGGCAGCGGCCAGACGCGCAAAGCGCAGTGCGGTCACGCGCTGCCTGGCGTCAATGCGCAGGTACCACCACACCAGCACCGGGACACTGAGCAACAGCAACAGCATCAGGGGCCAGATGAAGGTGATGTCACGCAGCTGCGGCATGGGGCTTCCGGATCAGGGGGACGGGTTCAGGCACGAAAATCGGCCAGCAGTGACGCGCGCAGGCCACCGGCCGCCAGGCGGCTGCGCCGTTTGCGCAGGTCGATGAAGCGCAGCAGTTCCTGCGGCAGGTTGTCGGTGGTGGCAAGCTCCATGCAGTCGACACCGCTTGTCGCCAGCGCGCTGCGCAGGCTGGCTTCACGTTCCCTGGCCAGTGCGATGAAGCGCTCGCGGAAGCTGCGGTCCTGGGTATCGAGAAACAGCTGCTCGCCGGTTTCTGCGTCTTCCAGCATCACGAAGCCCAGTTCCGGCAGGGATTGCTCCACCGGATCGTACAGCCGGACAGCGATCACCTCGTGTCGGCGTGAAAGCCGCGCCAACGCGGTTTCCCAACCGGGTTTGGTCAGGAAATCGGAGATGACAAACACGACCGAGCGGCGCTTGATGGCGCCATGGGCCTCGTGCAACATGGCCGAAAGATCAGTGGTGGCGTCCGGATGGGCAGGCACGCTCGCACGCGTCACGCGCGCAATGCTGTCGAGGATGTGCAATACCTGGCGGCGGCCACCGCGCACGGGTATGACGGTGGAACGGCTTCCATGTGCGGCACCCTTGAGGACAGCACCCACCCGGTTGCCGTGGCGCGTCAACAGACGCGCCAGCACTCCCGCCAGCTCGGCAGCCAGGTCGCCTTTCTTCACATCGCGTGAGCCGAAGTCCACCGAACCGGAAAGATCGATCAGGAACCACGCCGTGATCTCGCGGTCTTCCTGGAATTCGCGTACATGCGGGACCCCCAGTCTTGCCGTGACGTTCCAGTCGATGTAGCGCACATCGTCCTGCGGCTGGTATTCGCGCAGGTCGGCCAGATCAAGGCCGAATCCGCGCAGCAGCGTGCGGTAGTCACCCTGCAGCATGCCATCGAGGCGCCGGATCACCGTCCATTCGAGTCTTTGCAGCAAGGTTTCGGCACTGCCATGCAGTGCGGCATGGGTGCCAGGCGCCGCTTTACTCGTCCCTGCTGCAGACGCACCGGTACCAGGCGACGCCTGGGGCGCGGTGCCTGCTCCCGCAGCCGGGCGCTTACGCCTGAGAAACTTGAACATGCGTGGCCAGGGGCTTTTCCGGGGCAGCAACCACCTGCATGATGCGCTGGACAATGCGGTCGGGTGTTTGCGCTTCCGTCAGCGCCTCGTACGACAGCACCAGGCGATGACGCAGCACATCCGGTGCGATGTCGGTCACGTCTTCCGGCAGGGCATAGGTGCGCCCGCGCAGGAAGGCCAGGGCGCGGGCGCCTTCGATCAGGTTGATGGTGGCGCGCGGGCTGGCACCGAAGGTGATGAAGCGCCCGAAGTCCGCCAGCCCATAACGCTCCGGCTCGCGCGTGGCGGCCACCAGCCTCACCGCATACTGGATCAGGTTGGGATCGACGTACACCTTGCGGCATTCACGCTGCAGGCTGCCCAGTTGTTCCGGGGTTGCCACCGCAGCAACGGCGACGGCGGCACCGGTGACGCGCTCGACGATGACGAACTCTTCTTCCTCGGTCGGGTAGCCGATCAGGATCTTCATCATGAAGCGGTCCACCTGCGCTTCCGGCAGCGGGTAGGTACCTTCGGTCTCGATCGGATTCTGCGTCGCCATCACCAGGAAGGGATCGGGCACCTTGTGGGTTTCGCCGGCAATCGTGACCTGCCGTTCCTGCATGACCTCAAGCAACGCGCTCTGCACCTTGGCGGGCGCGCGATTGATCTCGTCGGCCAGCAACAGGTTGGTGAACACCGGCCCCAAGTTGGTGGAGAACTCGCCGGTTTTCTGGTTGTACATGCGGGTGCCCACCAGATCCGCGGGCAGGAGATCGGGGGTGAACTGGATGCGCTTGAACTTGCCACGCAGGGTTTGCGCCAGGGTCTTGACGGTGAGGGTCTTGGCGAGGCCAGGGACGCCCTCGACCAGCAGGTGGCCCTGCGCCAGCATGGCCACCAGGACGCGTTCCAGAAAGTGATCCTGCCCCACTACCACGCGCTTGACTTCATAGAGCACGTTTTCCATCAGGGAAGCAACTTCACCTGCAGATTTGCCGGCTGGGTGGCTAATGTCATTCATGAAGTTTTTCCTTGTCTACGGTGGCAGGTTGAGCGGGGCACGAAGGCAGCAACAGGGCGGAAAGCGTCAATGGTCAATGAAGTGGTGTCGGCAGCGCGGCTCAGAACGGCGCAACCCCCACGGTCACCCCTGCACCTTCTATCGTGACGGCAAATCCGATGCCGATGAACGTGCCCGCACGCGTCGGGTTCAGGATGGCGGTCACGATGCCGACAACCTCGCCATCCATGGTGATGAGCGGGCCACCGGAGTTGCCCGAGTTGGCGGCAGCGTCAAACTGGATCAGGCCTGTCAGCATGCGCTCGCCTTTGGGCGAGCGGAATTCACGGTTCAATCCCGAAACCACGCCGGCGGAAACCGAGGGGCCGATGCCAAAGGGGAAGCCGACCGCCACGACTTCGTCGCCTGGCTTCAGTCGGCCCGAGGCACCCATGGTGGCCGGCGGCAAATCGTCCGGAATCTTCTTCGCACGAATCACGGCCAGGTCATTCTCCGGATGCAGGCCGACGATTTCCGCCTCCGACTCCATGCCGTCGTAGAAGGTCACCGTGAGCCGCTTCGATCCGGCCACCACATGCAGGTTGGTGAGGATGGTGCCGTTCTCGAGAATCACCACGCCGGTGCCCGTCGCAGAAGGGCGTTCCTTGCCGGGTTCACCGCCTTCGCTGCCTTTGCCCGCATCCTTCCCGGCGGGCTTCTCTTTGCCTGGCGCACCCTTGCTTGCACCATTGCCGGCACCCTTGCGCGCATCCGCAGTCGCTGGTGGCTTGGTTTTGGGCGGGCCGGATTTATCCGCGCCGGCCCCTTTCCTGGGTGCGCCCTTTTTCTCGTCCTTCTCTTCCTCTTCGCCTTCGGCCGGACGATCCGAATATCCGTTGACGCGCACGACGGATTGGCGGATCAGTTCGGCTGCCTTGGCGCTGCGCGAAGGCAGGCTCTGCGTCTCCAGCGTGTGCAGAACGGCTGCATCGATCTCTTCCTGCTGCAGTTCCTGCGGTACTGCCTGCTTGTGCCAGACGACCCAGGCGGGACCGATTGCGAGCAACGCCCCGGTCAACAGAAGTACCAGCCGTTCACGACGCGCCAACATGCCGCGAATGCGCTGCCGCCAGGGCACGGCGGGCTGCGCCTCGACAACAACCTCAGGCTCGGGTGGGGGCGTGCGCGTGGAACTCGAACTGCTGTAGAGGGCTGCCTTCTTGGTCATGTTGGGTCACGGGCGTGGATCAGGCACGCACATCGGCAAGCTGTTCAATGGTCGAACCATTCCAAAGCGGGGTGGGAGGCACAAAAATCTACGCACAAGCCATGCCAGAACCTTATCATGGCGCACGCAGTAATGAAATGATCGTGATACATTTTGTGTGCCGTACGGGCCACCGGTTTGCCGGAGACAATGCCCGCACCGCATGAAGGGATATGGCATGGTGCGATTTCTCTGGCCGGAACTGCTCTGGCTGCTCCTGGCGATTCCGCTGCTGCTGGGAGCGTATGTCTACGCGTTGCGCCGTAAGAAGAGGGCGGTGATCCGCTACGCGAGCCTGATGCTGGTGCGTGATGCGATCGGTCCGCGCCAGACCATGCGCCGTCATGTGCCGCCGGCGCTTTTTCTCGTGGCGCTGACCGCGGGCATTCTGGCGGTGGCCCGTCCCACCGCATCGCTGGTGCTGCCAGCCGATCACATGACGCTGATTTTGGCGATGGATGTATCGCGCAGCATGCTGGCCAAGGATGTGGCGCCCAATCGCATCAGCGCCGCCCAGGCGGCGGTAAAGGCCTTCGTCGATGGCATCCCGTCCAATGTGCGGGTGGGCATCGTCTCGTTTGCCGGTTCCGCCTCGGTGGTGCAAACGCCCACCAACGTGCATGAGGAATTGATCGCAGCGGTGGATCGTTTCCAGCTGCAGCGTGCCACCGCAACCGGCGCCGGCCTTCTGCTATCGCTCTCGCAACTGTTGCCCAATGCCGGCATTGATGTCGAATCAGGGGTGTTCGACCGCAATTTTTCACGTCAGCCAGGTGAAGCGTCCTCGCTGGAGCGCACGCGCAAAACCAAGGCAGAAGAAAAGAATTTCGTCGCCGTTCCTCCCGGTTCCTACACCGGCGGGGCGATTGTGCTGCTGTCGGACGGGCGGCGTACCAGTGGCCCGGATCCGCTGGCGGTGGCCAAGCTGGCGGCAGACCGCGGCGTGCGGGTCTATACGGTTGGCTTCGGTACCAAGGATGGGGCGGAGATTCCGGGCTTCGAAGGCTTTTCGTTCTTTGCGCGCCTGGACGAAGAAACGCTCAAGAGTGTGGCTGCGATCACCGGGGCGGAGTACTTTCATGCCGGCACATCGGAGGATCTGAAGAAGGTGTACGAAAAGCTCAATTCGAAATTCACGCTGGAGCGGCGGGAAACCGAAGTGGGCGCTTTGCTCAGCGTGCTCGCGGCATTGCTGCTGATCGGCGCAGGCGTGCTGTCGATGCTGTGGTTTCACCGGACGCACTGAAGGGGGGAGCGACGCGCGGGGTGAAGTCCGGTTGGCACTGCGCCGGGTGACGCGGGTGCCGTGCTGCCGCCTGGCAGCACATCGATACCTCAGGGTTGCCGCCCTTTGAGCGAAAAATCGGCCTTGCGATCCTGCCCCAAAAGCCCCTTCAGGACCGGCATGGCCTCTCCCAGCGCGGCCATCAACTGCCACGGCGGATTGAAGACGAACATACCGCTGCCGAACAGCCCGATGCCATCCCCTGCTGGCGCAGAGATGGTCAGGCTGGCATGCAGCCAGGCGTTTCCGGCGATTCGCTGCAATTCTTCCGGCAAACGCCGCGATTCGCGCCGACGCACCTGCGGATACCAGATGGCATAGACCCCGGTCGGGAAGCGCTGCAATGCATCAGTCATGGTGCTGACCACACTGGCGTAGTCCGCCTTGTCTTCGTAGGAAGGATCGATCAGCACCATTGCCCGCCGCGAAGGTGGCGGCAGGACCGATTTGAGCAGTGCGAAGCCATCGCCGGCGCGGACGGACACCCGGCGTCCGGCGGCGTGGAAGTATTCCGCCAGCACGCCACTCTCGGTCGGGTGCCATTCAAAAAAGCGCAGCGGATCCTGATCGCGCGTCATCTGCGCGATCAGCTGCGGTGATCCAGGGTAGCGCCGCAGTGTCGGCTCGGGGTTGAAGGCCGCAATCTGGGCCAGGTAGTCGGCAATCGCAGCAGGGAAGGGGCGCGTGTTCGGACTCGCGGGAGCCTGGTCGAACAACTTGCCGATGCCGGTGAGGTACTCGCCGTTCTTGGCCGCAAAGGTGCCCGGATCCAGTGAATACGCGCCGGCACCGGCGTGCGTATCGACCGCCATGAAAGGCTTGTCCTTGGCAACCAGGTGCTTGAGCAATTGCACCAGCACCACGTGCTTGAGTACATCGGCGTGATTGCCGGCGTGAAAGCCGTGGCGGTAACTGAACATCAGCAGTCTTTCAGACCGCCGGGTCGGGAACCCGGGGCCGGTATGGGTGGCGCTGCGGTTGGCCTGGCGGGTTTCCGCTAGTCGACGAAAAACGGAGTCTCGTCGTCGCCCTGCAACACAATGTCGATACGGTAGTGTGGCACACCTTGGCTCGTGGTGGTCGTGGCCTGCAAGACAAGCCTGTCGCGCAATGCCGGATCGGGGACCACGGTGAGCACCGGATCCGTGCCGTTTTCCGGTTCATCCGGAAAAAACAGGGTCGTCACCAGCCGGCGCATCAGGCCGGAACCCGTGAGCGACAGGTTGATATGGGGCGCGCGTCGGCCGCCCGTGACTGGGTCGTCGTAGGCGCCGGGCTTGACGGTATAAAGCGCGAAGCTGCCGTCATCACCCGTCCAGGTGCGGCCCCAGCCCATGAAATTGGGGTCGGCCTGGGCATGATGGGGATCGTTCGGATGCGCGAACCGGCCGCCGGCATCCGCCTGCCACAGCTCGATGATGGTGTTCCAGCGCGGTACGCGCTGCGCTTCATACACATGTCCGCTGATGCAAATGCGTTGACCGCGGGCGGCGACAGCCCCCGGCTCCAGAATCGTCAGGTCGTTGTCGCCGGGACGAAAAAAATGCGGCGGGAAGAACGGGCCCACCGTGCCGCTGGCGGTCGGTATCAGGCGGGCTTGTGCGTTTGGTTTGTCGTTCATGGTCATACCCCGAACGGCGTCTGGCGCTGGCCGCGGACCACCACGTCGTGCTCATAGCCGACCACATTGAGCATCGGCATGGCATCCATCGGCACCTGGCGCGCAATCATGCGCGCGCGGCCCTTCGGATCCGGCACCGATTGCAGGATCAGGTCGATGTCGTTGAACGGATCGCCCGGGAAAAACATCTGCGTGACCAGGCGGCTCATGAAACCGTCCCCGAAGATCGACATGTGAATGTGCGGCGGGCGCCACCAGCGCTCCGGATGATTGGGATACGGATACGCCGCCGGCTTGATGGTGAGGAATTCGTAGCGGCCATTGCCATCGGTCAGGACGCGCCCCGAGCCGATGAAGTTGTCGTCGATCGGGTTGGGACTTTTGGCATCCATCGGGTGGATATACCTGCCGGAGGCATTGGCATGCCACAGTTCGATCACGGTGCCGCGCACCGGCATGCCGTCTTCATCAAGCACCCGGCCTGACACCTGGATCAGCTGCCCCATGGCGCGTGGCTTGTCCGGATACGGATGGGCCAGGTTGTTGTTTCCTGGTTTCAGCTTTTGCGCCAGGTGTCGCGGGCCGGTAATCTCGGTCAGCGTGACCGGGCGCTTGAACAGCTGGTTCTTCGGCACCCGCACATAGGTTTCGCGGTAACCGGGAACAGTCATGGCCGGCTGGGTGGCGTCATCGTAGGGCTGGAAACGGTCTGGCAGGCTCACGGCGCATTTTCCTTGGCAGAATGGTTGACAATGTAAACTTGTTTGGTTGATACTGTCAACCAAATGCATGCTGCCCGTGCCACCGGATGAAAGCCGCCGCCAAGACCCTTGCCGCGCCCCGAAGCGCCCCGCGGGCCGAAATCCGCGACCTGATTTCCTTTCGCATCCACGCGGTGGCGAACCTGCTGTCGCGCGGGGCGGCGCTGCGCTACCGGCGCGAGTTCGGCGTCAGCCTGATGGAATGGCGCAGCATTGCCCTGCTCGGCGCGCACCAGCCCCTGTCGCTGAACGAACTGGCCAGACATGCCGGGCTCGCCAAGAGCCAGATGAGCCGCGTGGTCGCCGGCCTCACCGAGCGTGGCCTGGTGCTGCGCGGGCTTGATGCTGCCGATGCGCGCGGCGTGCGTTTGTCGCTGACGCGCGCCGGGCTTACACTCTATGAAGGCCTGATCGCCGCCGCCAACGAGCGCAACCAGGCGTTTGCGTCAGTGCTGACCCGCACCGAGCAGGCGCAACTGGATGCCATGCTGACGCGCCTGGCGCACAAGGCGCGCGAACTGATTCAGGGCGAAGCTGCGCCCGCCAAATGACCCGATTGAAAAAACAGTCCACCAGATCAACCAAGGAGACGCCATGAGTGCCCAGCTGAAAGAAGTGATGAACCCCATCAAGAGCCGCGTTTCCGACGCAGAATGGCAACAGCGTGTCGAGCTGGCCGCCTGCTACCGGCTGTGCGCGCATTTCCGCATGACCGACCTGATCTACACCCACATTTCGGCGCGTGTCCCGGGTCCGGAGCACCACTTTTTGATCAACGCCTACGGCCTGATGTTTGACGAGATCACCGCATCGAGCCTGGTCAAGGTGGACATTGACGGCAACATCCTCGAAGACCAGACTGGCCTGGGCATCAACCCGGCCGGTTTCGTGATCCATAGCGCGATCCACAAGGCGCGGGAGGATGTGGCTTGCGTGATCCACACCCACAGTGGCGCCGGCGTGGCGGTGTCGGCGCAGAAGGGCGGTCTGATGAACCTGACCCAGCACGCCATGCGCTTCCACGGCCGCATGGCGTATCACGACTATGAAGGCGTGGCACTGGACATGGACGAGCAGCAACGGCTGCAGGCCGATCTTGGCCAGCACAACGCCATGATCCTGCGCAATCACGGCTTGCTCACCTGCGGCCGAACGGTGTCGGAAGCGTTTGACGGCATGTATTACCTGGAGCGTGCCTGTCAGGCGCAAATTGGTGCGTTGGCAGGCAATGCCGAAGTGATTGTCTGTTCCGATGCAGTGGCCGAAAAGGTAGCGCAGCAGTTCGAGCGCCCTGGCCGCCCCTCTGCGTCCAAGCACTGGGTCACCTGTCTGCGCCTGCTGGACCGCCTTGATCCTTCCTTCCGGCACTGATGGGCGGCCCGGCTTGAGCATGCGATCGCTTCGGTGCGCATGGCGCCATGTATCACCATCATAAAAACATCATTACGGAGACTTGTCATGCAACCCAAACGTCGTACCCTGCTTGCTTCCATGGCGGCTGGAGCCCTTGTGCCACAAGGGTTTCCGGCCTTTGCCCAGGAAACCTATCCGAATCGGCCCTTGCGTCTGGTGGTGCCCTTTCCGCCTGGTGCCCTGACCGACCTTCTCGGACGTGCTGTCGGCGAGCGCCTTGGCAAAGCCCTCGGGCAGTCTGTCGTGATCGAGAACCGCCCCGGCGCCGGCACGCTGGTGGGCGCGGAAATCGTCGCCAAGGCACCGGCCGATGGCTATTCGCTCCTGATCTCCACCAGTTCCACCTTCGGCATTTCACCGGCGCTCTACAAGCCTTCGCC
>CAYUEG010000084.1:0-17087 GCA_964443245.1 uncultured Burkholderiales bacterium
ATGCCTGGTGCGGTCTAGTACGGATTGAGAATCACGTCGCGCGTGATTTCACCCGGGTTGTGCAGGCCGCACAGTGCCATGCTGGTATCGAATTCTTTCTGGATGATTTCCAGCGCCGTGGTGACACCGGCCTCGCCCATCGCACCCAGGCCGAAGTTGAAGGCGCGGCCGATCATGGTGCCCTTGGCGCCGTGCGCGAGTGCCTTCAGCAAATCCTGACCGCTGCGAATGCCGCCATCCATCCACACTTCAACCTTGTCGCCAACAGCATCGACGATCGGCGGCAGCGCCTTGATCGACGACAGCGCGCCGTCGAGCTGGCGGCCGCCGTGGTTGCTCACCACAATAGCGTCAACTCCGGCGTTGACCGCAAGCTTGGCGTCCTCCACATCCTGAATCCCTTTCAGGATCAGCTTGCCACCCCATTCCTTTTTTACCCACTCGACATCCTTCCAGCTGAGCGTCGGGTCGAACTGGCTGGCGGTCCATTTCGAGAGCGAGACGATGCCTTCCGCCCCCTTCACGTGGCCCATGATGTTGCCGAACACCTTGCGTTTGGCGCCGAGCATGCGCAGGCCCCAGGCCGGTTTGGTCATCATGTCGAACACATTGCCGGCGGTGATCTTGGGCGGCACCGTCATGCCGTTCTTCAGATCCTTGTGGCGCTGGCCAATGATCTGCAGGTCCAGCGTGAGTACCAGGGCCGAGCACTTGGCCGCCTTGGCGCGATGGATCAGACGCGTGATGAAGTCCCGGTCGCGCATCACGTAAAGCTGGAACCAGAACGGCTTGGTCGTGCCCTCGGCCACGTCTTCGATCGAGTTGATGCTCATGGTCGAGAGCGTGAACGGTACGCCGAACTTCTCGGCGGCGCGCGCGGCGAGGATTTCGCCATCGGCCCATTGCATGCCGGTGAGACCAACGGGGGCCAGGGCCACCGGCATCGTCACCTTCTGGCCGAGCATGGTGCCTTCGGTCGAGCGCTTCTCGACATTCACCGCCACGCGCTGGCGCAGGCGCAGGGCGTGCAGGTCGCTGCTGTTGGCGTTGTAGGTGCTCTCGGTGTAGCTGCCGGCGTCAACATAGTCGTAGAACGCCTTCGGGGCATTCTTCTTGTGCAGCTGACGCAGGTCTTCAATGCAGGTGATGACGGGCATGTTCGTGGCTTTTGAGTGGGCGGTGAAAGAAGAATGCTAAGGCAATTCAGCGGGAAGAGTGGATCGCTGGGTCAGGCGGCTGTGGCAGCAGGTATGGCAGTGACGTGCGCGGCACCGGCCGCCAGCATCGCTTCAATGGTTGCGGCATCACAACCGGCGCCGGCCAGCACTTCGCGGGTATGTTCGCCCAGCAATGGCGCACGCACTGCGGCCGGAGAAGGCGCTCCGGAGAACTTGATCGGCAAGCCGAGCCCACGCGCCGTGCCGGTGACCGGATGCGAGGTTTCGACCACCATGTCGCGCGCACGCACTTGCGGGTCGGCCAGCGCCTGGGAGACGGTGTTGACCGGCCCCGCCGGCACGCCGGCCTGGTCAAACAGCGCGAGCCAGTGCGCAGAGGGTCTGGTGCGAAAGCCGGCCGAGAGCATCTCGATCAGTACCGGCAGGTGTTGCATGCGCAGGTTGTTGGTCAGAAAGCGCGCGTCCTCGATCAATTCAGGTTTGCCCAGCGCGTTGCAGATGCGCTTCCAGTTCGCTTCATTCGCGCCGCCGACGTTGATCCAGCCATCCGCAGTCTCAAACGACTGATAGGGCGCCGTGAGCGGGTGGGCCGAACCCAGCGCAGCCGGCTCGATGCCGGTGCCAAACAATGCAGCGGCCTGCCAGTAGGTTTGCTGCACGCCGGCTTCCAGCAGCGACGTATCGACATGCTGGCCCTCGCCGGTCTTGAGCTTGTGCACATAGGCTGACACCACGCCGAGTGCGCCCAGAATGCCGGCGTTGATGTCGCACACCGGGCTGCCCACTTTGGCCGGGGGCATGCCGGGGTGGCCGGTCACGCGCATCAGGCCCGAGATGCCTTGGGCGACCAGATCAAAGCCCCCCTTCTCGGCATCCGGGCCGGTCAACCCATAGCCGGTGACGGTGAGGTAGATCAAGCCGGGGTTGATCGCCTTGAGCGCTGCGTAGCCCAGCCCCAGCTTGTCCATCGTGCCGTTGCGAAAGTTCTCGATCACCACATCCGCCTCACGCACCAGCGCCTTGGCCGCTTCCAGTGCAGACGGGTCCTTGAGATTCAGGGCAACTGAGCGCTTGCCACGGTTGATCATCATGAAGGCGGTCGATTCGCCGTTCACCAGTGGCGCGAAGCGGCGCGTGTCGTCGCCGCCCGGCAGCTTCTCGACCTTGATCACTTCGGCGCCCATGTCCGACAGCATCAGGCCGGCGACCGGCCCGGCCATGATCTGGGCAAATTCGATGACGCGCAGGCCGGCCAAAGGTCCAGTCTTGCCTGGACCGCTCTTTGCAGGGCCGGTCTTCGTTGCGGAAATCATGCGTCAGTCCAGCTTGGCGCCCGAATCGCGCACCGCCTTGCCCCACTTCTCGGTGTCTTCACGCACGATGCGGTTGAAGGCGTCGAGCGGTGTCGTCATCACGTCGGCACCCTGGCCACCGAATTTCTCGATCACCTCTTTGCTGGCGAGCACCTTGGCAATCTCGCCATTGATCTCGCGTACCAGCGCAGCCGGCGTGGCCGAGGGCACGAAAAAGGCAAACCATGAGTCGATGTTGAGGGCGGGGTAACCGGCTTCGCCGAAGGTGGGCACGTCCTTGAGGGCGTCGGCGCGCTTGGTCGCGGCAGAAGCCAGGGGACGCACGGCGCCACTCCTGATGTGCTGCATTACCGAGGGAGCGCTTGCTACAAACGCCTGCACCTGGCCACCGATCAGGTCAGTCAGCGCGCCGGCTGCGCCCTTGTACGGCACGTGGGTCATCTTGATGCCGGCCGCGGTGTTGAACATTTCACCGATCAGGTGGTTCACCGAACCATTGCCTGAAGACCCCATGTTGACGGCGTTCGGGTTGGCCTTGGTGTAGGCGACGAACTCGGCGAGGTTCCTGGCCGGGACCTTGGGATTGATCACCAGCACGAAGGGCAGGGTGGCCAGCGGTGCAATCGGCGTCAGGTCCTTCAAGGTATCGAAGGGCAGGCTCTTGTAGAGCCACGGATTGATGGCGTGGGTGCCCGAGTAACTCATCAGCCAGGTGTAGCCATCCGGTGCGGCCTTGGCCACTGCATCGGTGCCGATGGTGCCGCCCGCGCCAGCGCGGTTCTCTACTACCACCTGCTGGTTCCAGCGCTTGCCCAACTCCAGCGCCATGATGCGCGAGAGACCATCGGAGGCACCACCGGCGGTTTGCGGCACGATGATGCGCACCTGTTTGTTGGGAAAACCCGAGCCCTGCGCAAACGCGGAGGGCGTGATGGCGGCGGTGGCCAACGAGGCGGGGAGCGCTGCCATCAGGCGGCGGCGAAGGTGGTCCATGGTGTCTCCTGTGAATACTCTTTGAGGGAATGCAAAAACCGGAACTGCTGCAACCGGCTGGCGCGGCCGGTCGCCACCAACTTAATGCGGCTTATCGCCCTTTAGTGTGACGCGATGCATCAGGCGCTTGTGGCCGTGATAGTCGTTCACCGGGTTGTGCAGCACGCAGCGATTGTCCCAGAACGCGATGTCGCCGGCGTTCCACGAAAAACGGCAGGTGAACTCGGGTTTCACCTGATGCGCGAACAGGAAGTCGAGCAGGGGCTTGCTCTCTTCTTCGGTCATGCCTGCAAAGCGCGCGGTATGGCCGAAGTTCACGTACAACGATTTCCGGCCGGTTTCGGGGTGCGTGCGTACCACCGGGTGTTCGGCCACCAGCTCCTTCTTCGATTGGGCAGTCGGCGCATCCTTGATGCGGTCTTCGCGCGTCTTGGTCACGTCAGCCTTGGCCGAGGTATTGACACCCTTGAGTTTGCCCAGCATCGCCTGCATGCCGGGCGAAAGGGCTTCGTAAGCCGCCGCCGCGCTGGCGAACAGGGTATCCCCGCCGAAGGGCGGCACTTCGCGCGCGATCAGCATGGTGGCCATCGGCGGCGCTTCCAGATAGGCGGTGTCGGTATGCCAGATGCCGCCGAAGTTGCTGCGCTCGTGCGGCAGCTTCAGCACCGGGATGATCAGGGGATGCCCCTCGATGCCCGCAACAAAGGGGTACTCGACTACCTCGCCGAAGCGCTCGGCAAAGCGCTGAAAGTCAGCTGGCGGCAGCGGTTGATTGCGAAAGAACACGACGCCGTGCGCAAGCCAGAGTCGGCGGATCTCGGCAATCGCTTCATCGCTGACCGGCCGGGTCAGGTCGATGCCGGCAATTTCAGCGCCAATGGCGCCGGCGAGGGGTCGGATCGAGAGGGAGGAAGACATCGTCTGGAATGGCGGGAGGCAGGAGAGAATCGAAATGATACTGCGCTCGTGGTGCCGCAAGACGAACGGGTCGCTGACGCGTATCCCCAGGGTCGCATTGGCGCACCCGAAGAGATCGCCGATGCCATGGCCTGGATGCATTCGGACGGTGCGCGTTGCATGAACGGCCCCATGCCAGCCGCCGAGGGCGGTTTCGTCGCGATCTGGCGCAGGGTACGACTGGCCTAGGCCAACTGCAGGCGCAGCGCGGTTTTCAGCACTTTGCCGGTTTCGTTCTTGGGCAGGTTGTCGACAAACCGGTAGTGCTTGGGCCGCTTGAACCGCGCGATGTTCTCGATGCAATGCGCATCGAGGGCAGCAGCATCGATGGTGGCGCCGGGCCGGGCCACCACGAAGGCCACCACTTCCTCGCCCCATTCGGGATGCGGGCGGCCGATCACTGACACCTCGGCCACCTGCGGGTGGGTCAACAGCGCCTCCTCCACCTCGCGCGGGTAAATGTTCGAGCCGCCGGAAATGATGAGATCCTTGCTGCGATCCTTCAGGGTGAGGAAACCTTCTTCATCAAAGGCGCCGACATCGCCGGTATGCAGCCAGCCGTTGCGCAGGGCGGCAGCCGAGGCCGCTTCGTTCTGCCAGTAACCCTTCATGATGATCGGCCCGCGCACGCATATCTCACCGATGCTGCCGGTGGGCAAAGGGCGGTCTTCGTCATCCGCCACCATCACTTCGAGCCCCGCGAAGGGCACGCCGACGGACCCCAGGCGCTCTTCGTAGCGCGGATGGCCGCTCTCCATGTGGATCGCGCGGCTGCTGGCGGTAATCGTCATCGGCGATTCGCCTTGCCCATAGATCTGCACAAAGCGCTGGCCGAAGCGCGCCAGCGCGGCCTTGATGTCGGCCACGTACATCGGGCCGCCGCCGTAGACGATGGTCTTCAATCCCGGCATCGCATCCGGGGTGCTGCCGGTCGATCCGCGGAAAGGCGCATCGACCAGGCGTTTCACCATGGTGGGTGCAGCGAACATGGTCACGCCGCGGTAGTGATGGCACAGGGCGAACACTTCATCAGGATCAAACGCGCCCGATTCGGGCACCACGTTGCACGCCGCCTGCACCAGGTGCGGCAGGATGTAGATGCCCGAGCCGTGCGACATCGGTGCGGCGTGGACAATGCAGTCTTCGCGCGCAATCGCATCGACATTGGTGAAGTAATGCAGCGTCATCGACATCAGGTTGCCGTGCGAGAGCATCACGCCCTTGGGGCGGCCGGTGGTGCCACTGGTGTAGAACAGCCAGGCCAAGTCATCGTCACTGCGCTCCACCATGGCCAATGGCGCTTCGGCAAAGAGTGCCGCAAAGGAAGCGCTGTCGACATCAAAGGGAGGCTTCTGTTTGGCAAGCAGCGCGGCTTCAGCGCAGGCGGCGTGCGTGTTGCTGGTGGCAAAGATGGCACCTGCCCCGCTGTTCTCGAAGATGAACGCGAGTTCCTTCGGATGCAGCTTGGAATGGATCGGCACCGCCACCAGGCCTGCATGCCAGGCCGCCAGCAGCAGTTCAAGATAGGCCGGATGGTTCTTCATCACCAGCGCGATGCGGCTGCCCGGCGTAAGACCCAGATTGCCAAGGCCGCCGGCGAGGCGTGCCACCCGCTGGTGCAAGGTGGCGAAGTCTGCCAGCACGCGGGTGCCGTGCGCCAAGGCAGGGGCAGCCGGGTGCAGCCGCGCTGCGCGTTCCAGGAGAAGTGCAGTGTTCATTGGTATGGTCGATTCGGGAAGATGAATTCAATTGAGCGAAAGCACGTGCCCTTCGTCGGGCTTGGCCTTGCCTGCCAACATGGCGCGGTAGACCCGCTCGACCGCCTGCTGTCCGCGCCCGGCGACGATGCGCATCCACGGATGTCGCTTGTCCATCACCGGCACCATGAACGCATTCCACGCATCGGCAATCCGCGCCTGCAACGCGGTAGCGCCCCAGTCGGCGTGGCGCTTCTTGATCTGGGAGGGGGCGAAGAACAGGGTCGGTTTCGGCCCTGGCAATTCACGTGCCGAGCCCAGTTGGTCCCAATGGGTGCCACCGACCGAGCACGAGTACGTGAGAGCGTCACCCAGGTGAGTATGCAGGTCACGCCGTAGCGCCGCGTTGCCGGCCATATCGACGAACACCGCTGGCGCAGCATCAAGCGAATGGATCTGGTCGTAGGACAGCACTGCGCGGTAACACCCCAGCCCTTGCACAAAGGCCACATTGCCAGGCGAAGTCAGGCCGACTACTTCACAGGTGCCGCGAAGCGCAAGGCAATGGGCCAGCCCGTAGGCCGTCTTGCTGGAGGCGCTTGAGAGAATCACGCGGCGCGCGCCAAAAAATCCGTTGTCGGCCAGGAAATCGTCAATCAGAAACGAAGTGATGAACAGGGGGCGCAGAAGCATCTGCTGGGCCTCGCTGGCCGGCTGGTAAGCGGGGTCGGCGGTGGTGCTCAAGTACTGGTTGTAGACCGCCGGTAGCGCGCGCCGATGCGCGGCGCCGTCGATGAAACCAGCGTCACTTGCCCGGTCCGGCTCCAGGATGATATGACTGGACATCGGGTAATAGCCGTAGAAGCGCTGCCCCGCCTGTACCGCTGCGTGTTGTGAGCGCACTACCGTACCAAAGCCCCACACCGGAATGCGGCCCCAGACTGCCTGACCAGAGCCTGCGGGAAAGAAGTTCCAGTAGGCCATTGCGTCGCCAAACGCCCCGTAGGTGACGTTGTTTGACGTGAAGGCGAACTGGTCCACCTGCACCAGCACCTGGCCCGGAGCAAGCGGAACAGCGCTTGCGGGCGGGGCATCTTCAAACTTGCAATCCTGCAGATCATTGCGTCTGACCAGAAAATCGCTGGCTGCGCTCGTGGTGGTCATGTTCGTCAAGCCGGTCTCCAGAGAGTGAATGGTCGGCACGGAGGCGCAATGCCGCGTGTCTACGTACTCAGCAGCCCCTTGCGCCGGCTCCAGCCGATCCCGGTGTCCAGTCCGGCCTGCAACAGCGCCGGCTGCCAGGTGATCGTCCCAAGCGGACCAACCCGCTAGCCAGATGCGCCGTGTTCATGGTTGGGATGGCGTGCTATGGCTTACCGGTACTTGGCTGCTTTCTTTTTCACGGGCGTCCTCTTCGCCGGCTTACCGGATTTTGCGGACGACTTCGTTGGCGCCTTTGGGGCCGCTTTCTTTGCCGCGACCCGCGTGGCCTTGGCTTTGCCGGCTGGGCGCTTCGTTGCCGCTTTTTGCTTCGCCGCCGCCTTCTTTGCATGCTTTGCCGCAATACCCAGCGGCTTGGCGTTGATCAGCACGGCTGCCAGGATGCAGGGCTCGTTGCCACGTACGCTCCATGAATGGTTGGTACCGCGCTGGATCATGATGTCACCCGGCTTGAGCAGGGTTTCACCGTTTTCCAGGATGGCGTAAATCTCGCCTTTGAGGATGATCAGGTAATCCACCGTGGCCGTGGTGTGCATCATGGGATCAGCGTTCGAGGCGTCCTTCGCGTGCCCGGCGCCGATCGAATCAAAGGCCGCCTTGGCATCGGCGCTGTCGCGCCAGGCCGAATCCGGCGGGAACTCGACGATGCGCAGGATGCTGCCGTTCTTCGGTGGTTCCAGGCGCACCGGGCGGGCTGCGGCATCGGCGTTGCCGGCATTGCTGGCAGGGGCGCCGTCGGTCTCCCACAGGTCGGTCAACGCGAGGCCGGGCATGGACGCCATTTCCTTGACATTGGGCGCGAGGCCATCACTCAGAAACATGGACTTGCCGTTCTTGTCGTGCCCCGTTACGACCCTGCGAACTCTCCAGACCATGGTGTCTCCTCATTGGTTGACTTTGCCTCGCGTACTGTATCAAATAGCGCGAGGAGGAGAGGCACATGAAACTGGTGACATACCGATCAGGCCGCAGGGGTGCCCGTGCCGGTGTATTGATCGAAGGCGGTCGGCGTGTGCTCGATCTGCAAGAGGCGCATCGCTTGCGCTACGGAAAAAAGTCTTCGCACCTGGCGAGCGTACTGGCAATGGCCGGTGCCGGAGTCGAAGCACTCGCCATCGCAGCTTCGCTGGTGAAAGGCGCAGCAAGAACCAGGAGCGCAACGCTGCCGCTTCCGGAGGTGAGGCTGCTGGCGCCGATCCCGCAGCCGCCACAGATGCGCGACTTCCTGTGTTTCGAGAAGCATCTGGTGCAAGCCTTTCAGGCGGCGCGCAAGGTGCGTGCGGCTGCCGCACCCGACCCGGCCGCCGCCATGGCCGACATGGAAGCCAAGGGCATTCTGTCCGTGCCGGCCGCTTGGTACGAACGACCGATCTTCTACCACCCGAACCGGCTCAACGTGATCGGGACCGAAACCGACGTCGAGTGGCCGGCCTATTCCAAGCTGCTTGATTTCGAGCTCGAGTTCGGCTGCTTCATCGGCAAGCCGGGGCGCGACATTTCGAAGGCGCGGGCGCGTGAGCACATCTTCGGCTACACCATCTTCAATGACATTTCGGCGCGCGACGAGCAAACCCTCGAAATGCCTGGCCAGCTCGGCCCCGGCAAGGGCAAGGACTTTGACACTGGCAACGTTCTGGGGCCATGTCTGGTAACGGCCGATGAACTGATTGATCCGTACCGCCTGAAAATGGAGGTGCGCGTCAACGGCGAACGCTGGGGCGGTGGGAATAGCCGCGAGATGCGCTGGAAATTCGAAGACTGTATCGCCCATGTATCGCGTTCCGAAACCCTGGTATCGGGTGAGTTCTTCGGCTCCGGTACGGTGGGGTCGGGCTGCGGGCTGGAGCAGATGCGTTTTCTATCCCCCGGCGATGTGGTCGAGCTCGAAGTCGAAGGGATCGGGGTCCTGCGCAACCGGATTGTCAAACCTGAGGCGAGGGCTCATTAAGCGCGCAGGAAGGCGAAGCGCTTTGCTCATGCATGGCCTTAGCCGTGTGCTGTGGCACGGCTATCCTCGCGGCACGAGCTGATTCAGCTTTTACCCAGGACGAGTGTGCGTGCTGCCAATTGCCGTGCCAAGGCGGCATCGTGGGTGACCAGCAGCAAGGCGCCATCGCGTGCGCCGAGGCTGGAGGAAAGGAGCTGCATGGTTTGGCGCTGGGTAATGGGGTCCAGCCGGGAGGTGGGCTCATCGGCGAACACCAGTACCGGTTCAAGCAGCAATACCCGGAGCAGGGCCACGCGCTGCAATTCACCCCCCGAGACCTGATGGGGCAGCCGTTCAAGCAGGGAATCGTTCAGGGCGAGCTGGTCGAGTAGCGGCGGTACTGCCTGTTCCGATAAGCGGTGACGGTGCAGCAGGTCGTGCAAGGCCTGCCTGAGCGTCAGATGCGGCGCAAAGGCTGCCAGCGGATCCTGGTAAAGCTTTTGAAACCGGTGCGCCGCGAAGCCGCCGGTGCGCTTCACACTGCCGCTGCTGGGTGGCATCAGGCCGAGCAGAACGTTGCCAAGCGTGGTTTTGCCCGACCCGCTGGGGCCGACAATCGCCAGCCGCTCTGCTGCACGAATCTGCAGGTTGATCCCGTCAAACAAGGTGCGCGCGCCAAAGCGCTGAGTCAATCGCTCCGCGCTGACCAGCAGACTTGCGTTGTCATTGGGCGCGGCGACGACGCACGTCGGCCAGGCGGCCGGATCTGCCGCAAGCAGATCACGCGTGTAGGCGTGCGCAGGGGTGTGCAAGACCTTGGCTGCGCGTCCCTGTTCGACAATCTGCGCATCGCGCATCACTGCTGCGGTGCCACCCAGAGAACGAGCCAGCGCGATGTCATGGGTAATCAGGAGCACCGCGCCGCCGGCAGCAAGCACTGCACGCAACAGGGCGCCGATCTGGTGGCAGAGTTCGGCGTCCAGCCCTTTGGTGGGTTCGTCAACAATCAAGACCTGCGCGCCGGTGGCGGTTGCGGCAGCGAAGGCGACCCGTTGCGCCATGCCGCCTGAGAGCATGAATGGATAGTGTGTGGCTGCAGTGCCCACACCCAGGTGTTCGAGCTGTTGCAGCGCGCGTGCGCGGGCCTCCGCGGCTGGCAGGTTGCCGACGTATTGGTGGCTTTCGGCGACCTGGTCCTTTGCCTTCATCGTCGGGTCGAGCGCAGACCACGGCTCCTGCGGCAACAACGCGAGCTTGCGCCCCCAGTCGGCGCGCCGGCGATCTGGCTGGTCCGCCGGTGTTTCAACATCGAGCACGCGAATCGCCCCGGACGCGCGCAGTCCCGGTGGCAAGGTTCCCATGATGGCCTGGGCCAGAAGTGATTTGCCCGATCCGCTTTCGCCCAGTAGTGTGAGAATCTCACCCGCGTGAAGGGTGAACGACACCGCTTCCACCAGCACGCGCGCCGGCACGGCGCTACGCACCGACAGTTCGTGTACCGCCAACAGGCTGCTCACGCCGGCTCCCGCTGGCCGGTCAGCAGCACCAGTGCCATCAACAGCAGTACCAGTGCAGCAATTGGTGCGGTGATCAGCCAGGGGGCTTCGCTGTAATAGGGCATGAGCTCAATCAGCATCAAACCCAGTTCGGGCGTCGGCGGTTGCAGGCCCACGCCGACAAAGCCCAGTGCCGCCATGGCGAGGATCGCCGAGGCGGCGCCAAAGCACATCAACGTGGCGACCACCGGCAACAGCTCGGGGGCAACATGGCGACGCACGACATACCCTGGTCCGAATCCGAGCAGGCGGGCTGCCTCGACCTGTGGGCTGGCCAATATGCTGCCGCTCATGGCGCGCACCACCCGAAAGTACTCCACCCACATGGCCAGGGCCAGACCCAGATAGAGTGGCAGCAACTGGCCCGGCGCAAACGCGGATACCAGCAACACCAGCAGCAGACCGGGCAGGGCCAGTACAGCGTCTGACAGGGATACGCAGGCACGCTCGGTCCAGCCGCCGCGCCAGGCTGCCGCCAGTCCGAGGGTGCAACCGAGCGCGGCTGCCAACAGCACCGAGAGAATTGCGCCGCCCAGCGACAGGCGCAAAGCGCTACTCAGGCGGGCCAGTTGGTCGCGACCCAGGTGATCGGTACCGAGCCAGTGGGCAGCCGAAGGGGCTTCGCGGACGCGCTCCAGGTTTTGGCTGATGGCATCCACGCCTGCGATCCACGGCCCGCAGATGGCCACCAGCAGCAACAGGGTCAACGCCACCAGACCGAACGCGCGCCCGCTTCTCCCAAGGCGTTGCCGGGACGGCGGCAGTTCGGCGTCGGCGGCCGTGCGGCCTGCGGTGCTCACGTCTTGCCCCGGCGCGGGTCGATCATGCGGCAAGCCAGATCAACGAGCGCATTGAAGACCACGAACATCAAACCCATGGCCAGGGCGGTACCCTGGATCATCGGTACGTCCCGGCCGAAAATGGCGTGAACCAGGGCGTGGCCGATACCCGGCCAGGCAAACAGGGTTTCGACCACGATGACACCTTCCACCAGCAACACCATTTGCACACCGAGGTAGGCGACAACCGGTACGCCCACGTTGCGCACACCATGGCGCAGCAGCACCTGCCTTTCACTGAGCCCTTTGGTGCGTGCAAAACTGTAATACGCCGAAGCGCCAACACTGGCCATGGCATCGCGCGTCACGCGGCACAGGAGTGCCGCCAGAGGCAGGGCGAGGGTCAGGGCCGGCAGAACCAGGTTGCTGCGCGCGCCGTGGCCCGCAGCCGGCAACGCTGCAAGCTGCACGGAGAACAGCAGGATCAGCAGCAAGCCCAGGACAAACGGTGGCAGGGCGCGCAATGCCAATGCTGTTGCCAGTGTGCAGCGGTCAAGCGCGCCGCCCGGCCGCCGGCCGGCCAGCATGCCCAGCGGCACTCCCAGCAGCGCCGAGCCGAGCAGGGCCAGGGAGCTCAACTGCAGTGTGTATCCCAGGCCGTGCACCAGTTCATGCAGGACCGGCTCGTTGCTGACCAGCGAGTTGCCCAGGTTCAGTTGCAGCAGGTCGCGCCACCATGCTGCAAGCGCCAGCCACCATGGGCGCTCAAGGCCCAGTTCGTGGCGCACCGCTTGGGCTGCGGCACTATCCACCAGATCATAGCCGTAGCGGCTGGCAGCAATCCGGTAGGCCATATCGCCGGGCAGCAAGCGCATCAGGAAGAACGTGATCGTCCCTACCAGCGCTGCCACGACGGCGGCCTGCCATAGCCGGTGCAGCAGAATGCTCTTGATGGAATCGGTACTCATGGGGACCGGCTTCTTGCGTTCTTTCGGCCGGGGTCAGCGCGTGCCGGCCGGGGTGCTGTCGGCCCAGCGCATCTGGCTGATGCGGTAGGAGCGCTCGAGCGGGTCAAGGGTGACACCGTGAACGTCTGGTGAGACGGCCGCAGTCTGCCGATACCAGCTGATCGGGATGACGGGCAGTTCCTCGTGCAGGATGCCGGCGATGTGCTGGCGCAGCGCAGCCCGGCGGGTGGAGTCGGCGGCCGTTGCGGCATGGGTCGAGGGCGCGGGCAGTGCAGTCAACGCGGCCAGTGCTTCCTGCAGACTGGCACTGTGCCAGTTCATCGCGCCCCAATCGCCGCCGCGTGGCCCGAAATCCTGCAGCAGCGTGATGATGGGGTCGGGCACCAGGCCGTAGTTGCGCGCTGCCAGGGCGAGTTCAAGGCTGCCGTCCCGATGCCGCGCTGGAATCTCCCCGGAGTTGCCGATCAACACCTTCACCGCTACCCCGGTCTGGCGCAGTTGCTCTTGCACAGCGGCGGCGATCAGGGGCAATTCGGGGCGATCCGGGAATGTGCGCAGTGTCAAAGCCAGGCGTTCGCCATCGCGCTGCCAGATACCATCGCTGCCGCGCTGCCAGCCCATGTCCGACCACAGCGCCAGTGCTCGGGCCGGTTCGGTGCGCAAGGGGGCGAGTTGCGGTGCGTGCCATTCCGCAAGAAACGGCGGAAACAACTGGCTCGCGGCCAGATCTGCGTCGCGCAGGAGCGCGCGCGCGATGCCGCCACGGTTCAATGCCAGGCTGATGGCCTGGCGCGCGCGGGGATCGGCGAGCCAGCGATGGCCGGCATTGACTTTCAGAATCACCGTGCGCGGAATGGTGACTGCCGCCACTCTGGCGCGTCTGCCCTGTCGCAAGCGCTGGACGCCAGCCGGGTCGAGTCCCAGGGCAACCTCGACCTGCCCGGCTTCGGCCATGAGCGCGCGTGTCTCGGCACGTCCCACCTTGAGGTAGTTGACATCCTTGATCGCAGGCGGGCGGCCGTCGAAATGGTCGGAAGCCGTGACCGCAAACCCCTGCGGTTCGAGCGAAACCATCCGGTAGGGCCCGCTCCCCACGATGCGCGTGACATTGCCCTGTGCATCGAATGCACTTGCTGCCAGAATCAGCGTGCTGCTATGGGACAGCAAGGCAGGCAGTGAACCAAAAGGGCTCGTCAGGTGAATGACCACGGTAGCTTGGTTCGCCTGAATGCTGCGCAGCGGCGCGATGCGCAACAGTCCGGGACGCTTGGCGGCCCGTTGCAGCACCAGCGCCACGTGAGCCGCGCTGACTGGCTCGCCATCATGAAAGCGCGCCAATGGGCGCAGCACGAAGTGCCAGGTCAAGCCATCGGGCGAAGTGTGCCAGCGTGCCGCCAGGCCAGGCAGGGGGAGACCGGCATCATCGGCGTTGGTCAGTGTTTCGGCTACCTGCATGCGTGCGAACAGGTGGCCCGAATTGGCCGGTTCCAGGCCGTTGATTTCCCACGGCCCGATGATGCGTAGTGCCAGCGGCGAGGGGGATGCTGCAGCGAAAGCCGGTCGGGCCAGCCATGGGCTCGACGCAGCCAGTGCAGCGATCAGCCAGTTGCGACGCAGTGTCGAGGCTGGTGCCCCCGCGCCCTCACTGAGTCGTGCCAGCACAGTCCCTGCAACGTCCGTACAGGGTGAGCTCATGCCTTTGGAGGACGAAGCCATCTGGTGTCAGGCTGGCCAGATTGCGGGGGCAGGCATGAACGTCGTAGACCTGGCCGCAAGCGACACAGTGGAAGTGGTGATGGTGGCCCAGGCTGGCGATTTCGTAGCGTGGATTGTCACCTGGCAGCACGACCTGTAATACATCGCCCTGCTGCACCAGGGTTTTTAGGTTGCGATACACCGTGGCGATGCCCAGGCCCGGAATCTCGCGCTGGGCGTAGCTCAGCACTTCCTGTGCCAGCAATGGCCGGCCGGCGGTGGAGAGTGCGGCGTGGACTGCATTGCGTTGCTTGCTGTAACGCGTCGTCTGATCGGCCATGCGTGATAGTCGGAAGGTTCACGGGGAACAAATGCAAGTTGACAAGGATTGTAATTGTAACCAATAATGATAATGCATTATCATTATTACTAACGAGCTCTTCCTGACCTGCTTTTCGATTCCATGACAACCAGTCCTCCCCGCCTCCGCCGCTTGCCTTCGGCCTTGCTCTTCGTATTCGGCTCGCTGTCGCCGATGACCAATGTCACCGCGCAGACCACGACACCCGCTGGCCGCACTCAGCAAGCCGACGTGCCCACAGTCGAGGTCGTCGGGCGCCGCCAGTCGGGAACCTATCATGCTGATGAAGCGTTTGGCGCCAAGACCGATCTGCCCCTGCGCGAGTTGCCGCAGGCAGTGCGGGTGATGTCGCGCCAGACACTCGATGATCTGGGCGCCATCAGGGTCGATGATGCGCTCGACTATGTGGGTGGCGTCTCGCGTCAGAACCACTTTGGCGGCCTGTGGGACAACATAGCCATTCGCGGCTTTGCCGGCAATGTCGACAGCGGCATGCCGCTGCTGCAGAATGGCTTTTCGGGCAACCGCGGCTTCAATGCACCGCGCGACACGGCCAACCTGGAGCGTGTGGAATTCCTCAAGGGGCCGGCGGCTTCCCTCTACGGCACTTCCGAGCCCGGTGGCACTCTCAACATGGTGACCAAGAAACCGCTGTGGAGCGCGGGTCATTCGCTGGAGGGGTATGTTGGCAGCTTCGGCTTGCGCCGCACCACCCTCGATTCCACCGGGCCGCTGGGCAAGAATGTGGCGTATCGGCTCAACATTGCCCTGGAAAGCCGCGACAGCCACCGCGATCACATTTACACCAAGCGCGAGTTCTTTGCCCCGGCGCTGACCTGGAAGATCAGCCCGGCCACACGGCTGGACTACAGCGGGGAGTTTCTGGAACACAAGACCCCGCTTGATCGCGGCGTAGTGGCCATCAACAACCAGCTTGGGGCGGTGCCGCGCGAGCGCTTTCTGGGGGAGCCCGCCGATGGTGCAGTCACCGTGCGTAACCAGACTCACCAGCTTGCGCTGGATCATCAGTTCAACCAGGACTGGAGCGGACGTTTCGCGCTCTCCTACAAGAGCGGCACCGTGAAAGGCTTCTCCACCGAGGCGCAGGCGGCGCTTGAGGCAGACAATCAGACGCTCAGGCGTCAGCGCCGCTTTCGCGATTACGGCTCGGACGATCTGACCCTGCAGGGGGAGATCAAGGGCCGGCTGCAGTTTGGCACGGTGAGCCACGAGATTCTGGCCGGCATCGAGACCTACCGGTTCACGATGGACCAGCTGATGTTGCGGATCAACCCGACGGGAGGAGCGCCCTACGCCATCAATGTGCTCAACCCGGTCTACGGCCAGGCGCAGCCCAACCCGGCACCCAACACCGACACCAACGAGCTACAGCGCAACACGGCTTTCTACCTGCAGGACGCAATTTCCCTTGGTGAGCGCTGGCGGTTACTCGCGGGGGTGCGCATGGACCGCTACGACCAGCGGCTGCTCAACCGGCGCACCAATGTGCTGACGTCCCAATCTCCCCAGGCGACTTCGCCGCGGGTCGGGCTGACCTACCTGGTCGATGGCAGCTGGAGCCTGTTCGCCAGCGCCGCAAGATCCTTTCGCCCCAACTCCGGAGTCAGCCAGGCGGGCGCACCGTTTGAGCCCGAATCTGGCAGCTCCGTAGAGGCCGGTGTGAAGTGGGAAAACGCTGCCAGATCCCTGGGCGGCACCTTGGCCTTCTACGACATTCGCAAGAAAAATGTGTTGACGCCCGACCCGGCGAATGCGGCGTTCAACCTGGCGGCGGGCGGCGTGCGCAGCAGCGGTTTTGACCTGGATCTTTCGGGGCAACTTAGCAGTGTCTGGCGCATCAACGCGAGCTACTCGTACATCAATGCGCGGGTGGAGCAGGACAATACCCTGGAAGTGGGCGGGCGTCTGCTCAACATTCCCAAAGTCAACGGCAGTGTGCTGCTGGTGCGCGAAGGCGCACTCGGCAATGGCCGTTACGGGGTCGGGGGCGGCGTAACGTACTCGGGCGCGCGGCTGGGCGAAGCACGCACCCAGGCCCAGGCCAATGCCGGCACCCCGGCTTTCGACCTGCCGGCCTACACCCTTGCCAAGCTGGTGGCGTATTGGCGTGTCAGCAGCAACTTGCGCCTGTCACTCGACATCGACAACCTGTTTGACAAGACCTACTACACCAACTCTTTCCAGCGTACCTGGGTGGCGGTTGGCGCTCCGCGCACGATTACGCTGGGGGTGCAGGCGAAGTTCTGATCGGTGCCGCGCGGGTGGTGATTGCGCCGATGCCCGGAAACCGTTGGTGGGGGCGGTTCTCCCGGCGACGGCCAAAGCCGCCCGGCGCATCGCCGGCTAGGTGTTGAGCAATCCCTTGCGCCGGCTCCAGCCGATCACCGTGTCAATGCAGGTTTGCAACTGCGCCGGCTGCCC
>CAYUEG010000085.1:0-16503 GCA_964443245.1 uncultured Burkholderiales bacterium
ACGTCTACCGCGGCCGCATGGATGAGTGGAGCGGCTTCTACGAGCGCCTGTTCAATTTCCGCGAGGTGCGCTACTTCGACATCGAAGGCCAGGTCACCGGCGTCAAATCGAAGGCGATGACCAGCCCGTGCGGGATGATCCGTATTCCGATCAACGAAGAAGGCAACGACAAGCAGGGCCAGATCCACGAGTATCTCGCAGCCTATCGCGGCGAAGGCATCCAGCACATTGCCTTGGGATCGAACGATATCCTCGCCACGGTAGACGCGATGCGCGCGAACCAGATCAAGCTTCTTGACACGATTGACACCTATTACGAGCTGGTGGACAAGCGCATCCCGGGCCATGGCGAGCCGCTCGAGGAACTGAAGAAGCGCAAGGTGCTGATCGATGGCAAGGCCGGCGCGTTGCTGCTGCAGATCTTCAGCGAGAACCAGTTGGGGCCGATCTTTTTCGAATTCATCCAGCGCAAAGGCGATCAGGGCTTTGGCGAAGGAAACTTCAAGGCCTTGTTCGAGTCCATGGAACTGGACCAGATGCGCCGCGGCGTGCTGGCAACCGCTTGACTGCTGCAGAGACGCTCGCCTGCTCTGCGCCCCACTCACGGAAGGAACCTGACCCATGCAAGCCCTCGGACTGGACCAGGTCCAGCAGCAACTGCCCGCCCTGCCCGGCTGGCATCTGGATGCTGCGCGCCCCGCCTTGCGGCGCGAGTTTCGCTTCGCCGACTTCAATCAGGCCTTTGCGTTCATGACGCGTCTGGCACTGCTTGCCGAAGCCCGCAATCACCACCCGGAATGGTTCAACGTCTATAACCGCGTCGACATCACGCTGACGACACATGATGCTGGCGGCATCACGGAGCGTGATCTGGAGATGGCGCGGTTTGCCAATGCTGCTGCTTCTGCCGCAACATGAATGCTGAAGTTCGGGCCGACGGCACCATCGAGCAAGGCTGGGAGCGCTATACGGCAGCCGAGCATGGTGTGTGGCATACCTTGTTTGAGCGCCAGACCCGGCTCCTGGGTGATCGCGCCTGCCGCCAATTCATCGCCGGCATGCGGGCGCTGCCGCTGGAGCCGCACCACATCCCGGATTTCCGCCGCTTGAGTGATGTCCTGCACCGGCGCACGGGGTGGGAGGTGGTGGCCGTACCCGGGCTGATACCGGATGCCATGTTCTTCGAGCATCTGGCCAACCGGCGCTTTCCGGCCGGCAATTTCATCCGTGATCCGCAGCAACTCGATTATCTGGAAGAGCCGGACGTCTTTCACGACGTGTTCGGCCACGTGCCGATGCTGATGGATCCTGTCATGGCCGACTTCATTCAGGCCTACGGCAAGGGTGGCCTGCGTGCCCAATCATTGGGCACGCTGGAACAACTGGCCCGCGTGTATTGGTACACGGTGGAATTCGGCCTGGTGCGCGAGGCCGGCTCAACCGCGGGTTCACTGAGACTCTACGGTGCCGGCCTGGCCTCTTCCTATGCCGAAGCCAGCTACTGCCTGGAAAGCCGGACACCGCAACGACTGCGTTTCGATCTGGAGCGAGTCATGCGCACGCGCTATCGCATCGATGACTTTCAGGAGACCTACTTTGTGCTCGACAGCCTCGATGACCTGCTGGCGCTGGCGCAGATCGACTTCGCGCCGATTTACGCACGCATCAAGACCTTGCCCGAACTTAACCCTTCGGAGTCCACGCCGGGTGATCGCAACGCTGCCTGAGAAGCACGCGCGACCTCACCGATGATCAGTACCGCCGGGCTGACCAGCCCGGCGGCGGCGATCTCTTCGGGCAACCTTGCCAATGTCGAAGTGCAGCTCGCTTGCTGCGGCAACGTGGCTGATGCCACGGCGCGTGCGGGGGTGGCGGGTGACAGACCCCCTTCGATCAGCTGCCGTGCAATCGCTGCTGCGTTCGCCACACCCATGTAGACCACGATTGTCAGCCCGCTCCTGGCCAGCGCCTGCCAGTCCGGTTCCGGTGCGCCATCGCGCCGATGGCCAGTCACAAACGCCACCCCATGACAGGCTTCCCGATGCGTCAATGGAATGCCCAGCGCAGCGCCCGCTGCGAGGGCACTGGTAATCCCGGGAATCGCCTCGACTTCGATGCCTTCGGCTAAGGCGGCCTGCCATTCCTCACCGCCACGCCCAAACAGGAACGGGTCACCCCCCTTGAGACGCACCACCGTCCGGCCCGCCAGGGCCTCGCGCACCATCAGGCGTTCGATGAATGCCTGCGGCGTTGACGTGCAACCACCGCGCTTGCCGGTATCGATGATGCGTACATCGGACCGCGCATGGTCCAAAACCGCACGATTGACCAACGCATCGATCAGTACCACATCCGCCAGGCCAATCACGCGTGCGGCTTTCAGGGTCAACAACTCCGGATCACCCGGCCCGGCGCCCACCAGCCACACTTTGCCCGGCGCCGCCTGGCGCGGCGGATGCCCATCCCCCGATTGCAGATGCATCGATTCTTCCTTCATGCGACCGCCGCCGGTTCTGTCCGCATGGGTGACGAGCCGGCTTCGGCAGCCATACGCTTGAGTTCCGGCAGACAGGAACCGCAACTGGTGCCGCACTGCAGGGTCTCCTGCCAATGGACCAGCAAAGGCTTGTCCGCCGCGCAGCCCGGGGCGGCTTTCGCCAGCATGCGTTCACTCACGCCCAGGCAATTGCAAATGGTGCGGCCGGCAGGCTCCACCCCTGCCGGCGGCGAGGTGCTGGGCCGCAGCAGGGAGAGCGGCGCGACAGCAAGCGTGGTCTCCTCCTTGAGCCAGGACGAAAGCCAGTCGTGGCCGGTAATGCTGCCGGTCAGCGCCAGCGCATGCAGCCGCTGGCCCACAAGCTTGAGGCGCCGCGCGTGCTGCCGCACCGGATCGTCATAGCGCAGCACCTCAGGTGCGGCCAAGCCGAACGTTTCAAACAGGGCGGCCAGCACTTCGGGGGACAGCGCAGCCTGGCTTGCCACGCGCAGGACGAGCCCGCTACGTCCGCGGCCGAACGGCACGCAGGATGCAAACGCCGCACCACGCAGTAGCGTCATGAGTTCGGCGCGCACGGTTTGCGCCCGGGCTTCCTCAAACCAGCCGGCGAATACCGCTTGCCAGGGCAGCGCTGCACGCTGGACCGCCAGGGCGCTGTGCTTCAACTCCGGCTGGCGCGACACCGGATCGCACGCCGGGCTGGTCAGCAGGTTGATGCCGCCGATAACGAATTCGCTACCCCAGTGCATCGGCAAGAAAGCCTGGCCACTGCGCAACGAGGCATCGGCCACCCACGGCAGCACCATGCGCCCGCGCCGGGTCGTCAACTCCACCAGATCGCTGGCGGCGATGCCACGCCGCTCCGCATCCCGCAGATTCAAGCTCACCACCGGTTCCGGCGCATGCCCGAACAATTGCGCCGCGCGGCCGGTGCGGCTCATGCCGTGCCAATGGTCGCGCAGGCGACCGGTATTGAGCGAGAGTGGAAAGCGGGCATCCTGAACATCCGCCACGGCCTTGAACGCCACCGCCGCAAAGCGTGCCCGCCCGTTCGGCGTGGGAAACACTCCGTCCGCATACAAGCGCCTGCCGCTCGCCGAGGGTACAAGCGCAGCACCCTCGGCATACGGCCACTGCTGTGGGCCCGCGCTGTCCAGCAGGGCGTAAGAGAGGCCGGTGATATCCAGATCACGTCCGCGCGTCGATTCGCGGTGCTCGTTCCACACCTCTTCCGCATTGTCATAGCAAAAGGTGTTGACCGCTTCCGGCCGAATGCGCGCCGCCAGGCGCTGCGCGAAATCTACCCCGATGCGCCAGTCATGTTGCGCTTCCCCATGGGCCGGCCTGGCGGCACGCACGCGCGAGATGCGCCGCTCCGAATTGGTGACCGTCCCTTCCTTCTCACCCCAGGTCGTCGCCGGCAGCAGCACGTCGGCGTAGGCGGCCGTCGCCGTATCCGCCCAGGCCTCCTGCAATACCACCAGTTCGCAGCCCTGCAAGGCCGAATGCACCAAGGCCTGGTCCGGCAGGCTCTGCGCCGGATTGGTACAGGCAATCCACACTGCTTTCACCTTGCCTGCAGCAACGGCCTCAAACAATTGCACGGCGGTCAGGCCGGGCTGCGCCGGTACGTCATTTACGCCCCAGAGCGCGGCGATTTCCGCGCGGTCGGCCGCATTGGCCAACTCCCGGTGCCCGCTGGCCAGATTGGCCATGCCGCCGGTTTCCCGGCCGCCCATGGCATTGGGCTGGCCAGTCAAGGAGAACGGGCCGGCACCGGGCTTGCCGATTTGCCCCAGGGCCAGGTGCAGGTTGATCAGCGATTCATTCTTCGCGGTACCGCTGCTGCTCTGGTTCAGACCCTGGCAGTAGAGAGAAAGAAAAGCCTTCGACTCGCCAATCCAGCGCGCCGCCTGGACCAGATCGTCCACCACCAGCCCGGTGATCTGCGCGGTGCGGGCCGGCGTGTAATCACGCACGGCCTCGCGCAGGGCATCAAAGCCTTCGGTATGGGCGTCGATGAACGGCCGGTCAATCCAGCCCTCCCAGAGGGCAATGTGCAACAGGCCGTGGTGCAGCGCGACGTCAGTGCCAGGCAACAAGGGCAAGTGCAGATCGGCGGCCTCCGCAGTTTCGGTGCGACGCGGGTCAGCCACAATCAGCCGCAATGCCGGATTGCGTGCCCGTGCGTCTTCAAGGCGGCGGAACAGCACCGGATGCGCCCAGGCCATGTTCGAGCCGGTCACCAGCACGCATTGCGCGTGGTCAAGGTCGTCATAGCAGGCCGGCGGCGCGTCTGCACCCAGCGTGCGCTTGTAACCGGCCACCGCGCTGGACATGCACAGGCGCGAATTGCTGTCGATGTTGTTGGTACCGATGAGGCCCTTGGCGAGCTTGTTGAAGACGTAATAGTCTTCGGTGAGGAACTGCCCGGAGATGTAGAACGCCACCGCGTCAGGGCCATGTTCCTGGATCACCGCCGCAAAGCGGTCTGCCACGTGATCGAGCGCCACGTCCCAGGTCACGTCCTCACGCGGGGCGTCCTTGGCACGGCGCAATTGCGGCCGATGCACGCGTACCGCAGCGGCGATCGCGGGATCGGCCGTCAGATGCAGCGTGCTGCCTTTGGTGCACAGGCGGCCGAAATTGGCTGGATGGTCCGGGTCACCTCGCACATCCACAATGCGCGTCCCCTCGGTACCGATGATGACACCACAGCCCACGCCACAGTACGGGCAGGTCGAGCGGGTTTCGGAACGAGTCGGGGCAAGCATGGGTTCCCGGCGCTGCAGATGTCAGGCGACTGCCTGCGCCACACCGGCTTCTTCGTTCAGGTCGACCTTGCGCAACCACACCCTGCCGTCAAGGGTGCGAAGTTCGAAACGTTGCGTGCAGCCTTCATCGGGTGCCTGCGCACAACCATCGGTCAGGCCGATCTGCCAGTTGTGCAGCGGGCAGGCCACCCGCTCACCATAGACGATGCCCTGGGACAAGGGCCCGCCCTTGTGCGGGCAGCGATCCAGCAGGGCAAATACCTTGCCCTCACCGTTGCGGAACAGCGCGATGTCTCCTGCTGCCGGCCGACGCACGATGCGCGCGCCGAGAAGTGGCACGTCGTCCACTGCGCATACGCTTTTCCAGTCCTGCTCATTGACGTTCATGTTTGCTCTTTCATTACACGGCCAGAGGCTCGAACTGGCGCTGATCCACCCTGGCCTTGCGCAGTTCATGCCAGGGATCCGGTTCACCATCCAGGGAGAACTGCAGGCGGGCCCACAAGGCCGCGCGGTTCCCGGCGTCCTCCAGCACCTGCTTCTTGACATGGTCCAGACCGACCCGACCGACGTAGTGCACGGTGCGCTCCAGGTACCAGCCTTCCTCGCGGTACAACTGCAGGAACGCACCCGACATCTCAAGTACCTCCTCGGCCGTCTTCACCTTGCACAGGAAGTGCGCCACTTCGGTTTTGATGCCGCCATTGCCGGCCACATAGATTTCCCAGCCCGAATCGACGCCGATCACACCGACATCCTTGATGCCGGACTCCGCACAGTTGCGCGGGCATCCGGACACGGCCAGCTTGACCTTGTGCGGTGCGTACATGCGCCACAGGGCCCGCTCCAGCCGCTTGCCCATGTCGGTGGAATCCTGTGTGCCGAAGCGGCACCACTCCGAGCCGACACAGGTCTTGACCGTGCGCAAGGCTTTCGCATACGCGTGGCCCGAGGGCATGTCGAGATCGCGCCAGATTGCCGGCAGGTCTTCCTTTTTCGCACCCAACAGATCGATGCGCTGCCCGCCGGTCACCTTCACAGTGGGAATGGCATACTTCTCGGCCACATCGGCAATGCGCCGCAGCTCGGCAGGGGTGGTCTCGCCGCCCCACATGCGCGGGATCACCGAGAACGTGCCGTTCTTCTGGATGTTCGCGTGTGCGCGCTCGTTGATGTAGCGCGATTGCGGATCATCCACCGCTTCTTTCGGCCAGGTCGAGATCAGGTAGTAGTTCAGTGCCGGACGGCAGGTGGCGCAACCGTTGGGCGTGCGCCACTCCATGAAGCGCATCACGTCCGGAATGGCCAGGAGCTTGTTGTCGCGAATCGCCCGACGCACATCTTCGTGCGAGTGCTCCGTGCAGCCACACAGGGCCTTCTTGGCAGGGCGCGCCGAGTAATCGCCGCCGGCGGTGAACATCAGGATCTGTTCCACCAGGCCGGTGCAGGAACCGCAGGAAGCCGACGCCTTGGTGTGCTTGCGCACTTCCTCAAGGGTAAACAGGCCCTTCTCCTTGATCGCCCTGACGATGGTGCCTTTGCAGACCCCATTGCAGCCGCACACCTCGGCATCGGCCGCCATCGCCGCTGCCTTGTTCTGTCCCTGGTGGCCGGTATCGCCGAGATTGTCCTCACCGAACATCAGCGTATCGCGCATGTCGGCAACATCGCGCCCTTCGCGCAACAGCTTGAAATACCAGGATCCGTCAGCGGTATCACCATACATGCAGGCGCCCACCAGCTTGTTCTCCTTGAGCACCAGCTTCTTGTAGATGCCGCCCATCGGGTCGGACAGGGTGATCTCTTCTGTACCCGCGCCACCCATGAAGTTTCCGGCCGAGAACAGGTCGATGCCGGTCACCTTCAATTTGGTGGAGGTCACCGAGCCGGAATAGCGCCCGATGCCGTACTCGGCCAGATGGTTGGCGCACACCTTGGCCATCTCGAACAGAGGCGCCACCAGGCCATACACCGTGCCGCGATGGTTGACGCACTCACCAACGGCGTAGATGCGCGGATCGAAGGTCTGCAGGGTGTCATTGACCTGGATGCCGCGCTCGGCCGGCAAGCCGGCCGCCTTGGCCAGCGCGACGTTGGGGCGGATCCCAATGGCCAGCACGACCAGATCGGCTGCAATCGGCTCGACACCCTTGATGCGTACGGCCGCCACGCGTCCGCTCTCACCCTGCACCAGTTCTTCGGTTTGTGCGCCGATCAGAAAGCGGATGCCGCGCGCCTCAAGTGACTGTTGCAGCAACTTGCCGGCGGTGGCATCGAGTTGCCGCTCCATCAGCCAGCCGGCCAGATGGACGACGGTGACCTGCATGCCGCGTGCCGCCAGCCCGTTGGCGGCTTCCAGGCCCAGCAAGCCGCCGCCGATCACGACCGCGCGCTGGTAGGTTTTGGCAGCTTCGATCATCGCCTCGGTGTCGGCAATGTCGCGATAGGCGAGCACGCCGGGCAACTTGATACCGGACAGGGGCGGCAGAAACGGGTCGGAACCGGTTGCGAGCAGGAGGCGGTCGTACGGCGCTTCGGTGCCATCCTCCGCCACCACCTTCCGATGGATGCGATCAATCCGCACGACGCGACGGCCGGTATGCAGGGTGATGCCGTGTTCGCGATACCAATCCCAGTCATTCAACACGATCGAGTCGAACTCCTGCTCACCCGACAGCACGGGCGAGAGCAGGATGCGGTTGTAGTTGGGTTGAGGCTCTGCGCCAAACACCGTAATGTCGTACTTGTCCGGTGCAATCTTGATCAGTTCCTCGAGCGTGCGAATGCCCGCCATGCCGTTGCCGACCACCACCAGTTTGGGCTTGTTCATCTTGTGTGCTTGCAGTGTCAGATTAGGACGAAGACCGGGCGAACTTACGCCGCTGCCTTCTTTTGCTTCTGATAGAGGAATTCGAGCACCGCCGAGCGGCAGTCAATGAAGACCGGATCGTGCGCCAGGGCGAGCCGGTCGCGCGGCCGGGCCAATGGCACGGACAGCACCTCGCCGATGGTGGCGGCGGGGCCGTTGGTCATCATGACGATGCGATCGGAGAGCAGCACCGCCTCATCCACGTCGTGCGTCACCATCAATACGGTGCTGCCGGTTTCGGCAACGATGCGCATCAGTTCGTCCTGCAGGTTGGCACGGGTCAGCGCATCGAGCGCACCGAAGGGTTCGTCAAGCAGCAGCATGTTGGGCTGCATCGCCAGGGCGCGCGCGATGCCGACCCGCTGCTTCATGCCGCCGGACACTTCGCCGGGGCGCTTGGCTTCGGCATGGGAGAGTCCCACCAGCTTGAGGGCATCATGGGTGCGCTGTTTCAGTTGCGCCTTGCTTTCGGTGGCACCAAACACCCGTTCGACCGCCAGATGCACGTTGTCGAAGCAGGTCATCCAGGGCAGCAATGAATGGTTCTGGAACACCACCGCGCGATCCGGGCCGGGACCGCGGATTTCGCGGTCGGCACACAACAGCGCGCCGCCGGTGGGCGTGGTGAGGCCGGCAACCAGATTGAGCAGTGTCGACTTGCCGCAACCGGAGTGGCCGATCAGCGTGACGAATTCGCCCCGGGCGACATCCAGGTTGATGTCACGGATCGCCACGAACGAGCCGTTCTTGGTATCAAACACCATGCCGGCATTGCTGACCGACAGGTAACGGGAAGGGTCCTTGACCGGGATCGCCTTCGGGGGTTGGGAAATCGGGACCATGATGCATTCCTTTTCGTAGGGGTCTGTCGCGGAACCCGGAGGAGAGCGCCAGACCTGGAGGGTCTTTCCTAGCTGTATTCGAATCGCCGGGCGATGGCCACCATGCCGATCTCGAGCAACAGGCCAACGATGCCAATGGTGAAGATGGCGATGATGATGTGCGCCACATTCAGGTTGTTCCATTCATCCCAGACCCAGAAGCCGATGCCGACGCCGCCGGTCAGCATTTCAGCGGCCACGATCACCAGCCATGCCACGCCGATCGACAGCCGCACACCGGTCAGCACGAATGGCAGTACGGCGGGAAACAGGATCTTGGTGAACACCTTCCACTCGGACAGGTTGAGCACCTTGGCGACGTTCATGTAGTCCTGCGGAATCTGGCGCACACCGACCGCGGTGTTGATGATCATCGGCCAGATCGAGCAGATGAAGATGGTCCAGATCGCCGCCGGGTTGGCAGCCTTGAACACCAGCAAGCCGATCGGCAACCAGGCCAATGGCGAGACCGGACGCAACAGGCTGATGATCGGCGAGGTCATGTCGTCGAGAAACCGGAACCGGCCGACCATGAATCCCAGCGGGATGCCGACCAGCGCCGCCACCCCAAAGCCGATACCGACACGCTGCAGACTGGCCAGAATGTTCCAGCCGATTCCCTGGTCATTCGGGCCCTTGCGGTAAAACGGATCGCTGAAGATCTTGATCGCCGCCTCCCACACCTTGGCGGGGGTCGGAATCTGTCCACCGCTCTGCGCAATGATTTGCCACAACAGGACAAACATGGCAAAGCCGGCAACAGGCGCGATGAAGCGCAGCGCCACCGCACGGCGCTGGGCCAGGCGCACTGCGGGACTCACCACGGGGGCCGCGGCCATCGCCGCAGCCGGCGGCAAGGCGGATGCCGATGGACCCGTATCTGCCGATGCGCTGGCGGCCAGTGGGCGCGCCTCGGACTTGATCAGGGCCGGTACGGCGCCCGCCTCCCCGCCAATACCGGAGCTCAAGACTGCACTCATTGCATTCTCCTTGGCCACGGCCGTCAGGCTGCGTTGATCTTGAAGCTGGCGGCGTACTTCTTCGGATCCTTGCCTTCCCAGACCACGCCATCCATCATCTTGGACGACCGCATGTCACTCTTCGGTATGCTGGCCTTTGCTGCGGTGGCGGCTTCCTTGTAGAGCGCAATCTGATTGACCTGTTTGGCTACCGCAAGGTAATCCGGATCTTCCTTGAGCAAGCCCCAGCGCTTGTGCTGGGTCAGGAACCACATGCCGTCCGACAGATAGGGATAGGTGACGAGCCCGTCATTGAAGAACTTCATGTGGTTCGGGTCGTCCCAGGTTTTGCCCATGCCATTCTGGTATCGGCCCAGGATGCGCTGGTTGATCACGTCAACCGACGTGTTCACATAGGCACGATCGGCCACCGTTTCGGCCATCTTGTTCTTGTTCGACAGGCCGGCGTCAATCCACTTGCCGGCTTCGATGATTGCCGCAGTGACGGCACGACAGGTATTCGGATTCTTCTTGACGAAATCGAGTTGGGTGCCCAGGGCCTTCTCGGGATGGTCCTTCCAGATGTCCTGGGTGGTTGCCGCCGTGATCCCGATGCCATCGGCAATCGCGCGGTGATTCCACGGCTCGCCCACACAGTAGCCATCCATGTTGCCCACGCGCATGTTGGCCACCATCTGCGGTGGCGGCACCGTGATGACCTTGGCCTCTTTCATCGGATTGACGCCATTCGCCGCCAGCCAGTAGTAGAGCCACATCGCATGGGTACCGGTCGGGAACGTTTGCGCAAAGGTGTATTCGCGCTTTTCCGTCAGCATCAGCTTGGCCAGGCCAGGGCCGTCGACGGCACCCTTGTCGGCGAGCTTCTTCGACAGGGTGATCGCCTGTCCGTTGTGGTTCAGGTTCATCAGGATGGCCATGTCCTTCTTCGGGCCGCCGATCCCCATCTGCACGCCATAGATCAGGCCCCACAACACATGCGCCATGTCCAGTTCACCGTTGACCAGCTTGTCGCGCACGCCCGCCCACGAAGCTTCCTTGGTCGGGATGATCTTGACGCCATACTTCTCGTCAATCTTGAGTACCGAGGCCATCACCACCGAGGCACAATCGGTCAGCGGGATGAAGCCGATCTTCACTTCCTTCTTCTCGGGTGCATCTGAACCTGCCGCCCAGGCGGCGCCGCGAATGTCGGGGGTCAACATGCCCATCAGGCCTGCTCCTGTCATGGTTGCTGCGGCGGAAAGGAAATGACGCCGGCTTTCCGGTCCGGACTGGGCCACGCCGGAGGTGCCTGCGTCTGCTGTGGAAATGGGGGCGGGGCAAGCTTCAGGCTGGATCAATTTGGTCATGTTCGAATTCCTCGCGCAGTTGGCAAATGGCAAACAAAAAAGGCGCCCATCCGTGCCATGCCAGCGAATCAAATCTTCGCCGCGCAAACCACAAATGAACGCCTTTGTCCTGAATGAGCCGCACCGCCGTTGGCGCTACTCATTGATGACACTATCAGCAATCAGCGTGCCAATCGGCACAAGCCCGTCGACCGAACCCCGGAAAAGCGCAGGCCCCCACTCTCAAAGCGCGATCAGCACCCATGCTTCGCCCGGGCCTGCGACGTGCCGGGAGGGATACGAAGGCATGCGCCGGAAACGCACACGCCATGGTGCATTCGCACTGTTGCGGTGCACCATTCTCACGCAGGCGCCGGGGGGGAAGCCCTAGCCGATCAGATCGGCCGCATCCAGAAGCTGTTGCGCAACCTCAGCGAGCTTTTGCTGCCTTTTCATCGCCATCGAGCGCAGCGCCCGGTACGCTTCTTCCTCCGGCAGGTTACGCCGGCGCATGAGCAAACCCTTGGCGCGTTCGATCACCGGGCGCTCCGCCAGCTTGATGCGCGTCTCGTCAAGTTCCTCGACCAGCTTGCGATGTACTTCAAAGCGCGCCATCGCCACATCCACAATCGACTGAATGCGCGGCGCTTCCAGGCCATCGACAATGTAGGCCGAAACGCCGGAGCGGATCGCATCCTGAATGCCGTTCTCGTCGCTGTCCTCGACAAACATGACGATCGGCCGCGGCGTGTCCCGCGAGGCCATGGCGACATGTTCCAGCGTGTCGCGTGACGGCGAATCGGCGCTGATGATGATGACATCCGGCGCAATCTTCTCGATCGAGCGCAACAACTGCAGCGATTCCTCGCTGTGCACGACGAGCTCATGCCCCGCACCTGCGAGACCATCACGCACCACTTCGGCACGCTCGGCACTGTCGTCGACCACCAGAATGCGCACAACCGGCTCCTGCTGCTTCCCTTTCCGGGTCAGTGCAACACTCGTGCCAGATTCTGTGGCAGCTCCTAAGGCTTGCGGGCCAACTGCTTGAGCGGCAGGTAGGAGGACTTTTTGACCTCCTTGAGCGAGAAGCTGGTCTGCGTATCCTTGACACCCGGCAGCGCCATCAACGTATTGAGTGCAAAGTGGGAAAAGCTTTCCAGCGATTCGGTCATGACCATCAGCATGAAGGCGCCCTCTCCGGAGATCACGTGACAGGAAACGATCTCGGGCAAATCGGCAATGGCATCCTCGAAACGCCGCTCCGCGGCAGGTGTGTGACGTTCAATGTCGACACGCACGAATGCGGTCACCCCGAGTCCGAGGGCGCGCCGGTCCAGAACCGCCTGATAGCCCTCGATCACGCCGGATTCCTCCAGCCGCTTCAAGCGCCGCCAGCAAGGCGAGAGCGAAAGCCCGACCTTGTCGGCCAGTTCGGCGTTGGTAAGACGCCCGTTCCGCTGCAAGGCATCGAGAATCTTCAGGTCGATGCGGTCAAGCGCTGGCGCCACGCTGGGGGAAGTTGTTCGCGACATGTTTATTCCAATAATCTGCGTTGATGCAATGCAAAATGTATCGCAAATGGGTATCTGCGCGCAAAAATAGGAAAAAGTTTCCGGCACGGCTTGTCTATACTGTGTGCACTTTCCCCCACGCTCACGCCATCCATGAACGCACCCGTTGACCACGCACAGCTCGACAAGGTTTCACTCGACGACAAATACACACAGGATAGCGGCGCTGCCTTCATGACCGGCACGCAGGCACTGGTGCGCCTGCCGATGCTGCAACGGGAAGCCGATGCCCGCCTTGGCAAGAACACTGCCGGCTTCATTTCGGGTTATCGCGGCTCACCGCTGGGCAACTACGATCAGTCACTGGCCAAAGCAAAGAAGCACCTCAAGGACCACCACATCGTGTTCCAGCCGGGTGTCAACGAAGACCTCGCCGCCACCTCGATCTGGGGCACGCAGCAGGTCAACCTGTTTGCCGGCGCGCGCTACGACGGAGTCTTCGGCATCTGGTACGGCAAGGGCCCGGGCGTGGACCGCTGCGGCGACGTCTTCAAGCACGCCAACATGGCCGGCACCAGCCAGTGGGGTGGGGTGCTCGCCCTGGCCGGGGACGACCACGGCGCCAAATCATCCACCACGGCACATCAGTCCGAACAGATCCTGATCGCCTGCTCCACACCCGTGTTCTACCCCGCGAGCGTGCAGGACATTCTCGATTACGGCCTGCACGGCTTTGCGATGTCGCGCTATGCCTCGCTCTGGAGCGGCATCAAGTGCGTGACCGACATCGTCGAATCCGGTGCCACCGTCGTGCTCGGAAAGGACCGCATCGTTCCGGTCACGCCGACGGATTTCGAACTGCCCGCTGGCGGCCTCGGCATTCGCTTCAACTACATCGACTTCCTCGGGGAAGAAGCGCGCCTCCTCAATTACAAGATACCTGCTGTGAAGGCCTACATTCGCGCCAACCGGCTCAACCAGGTGCTGTGGCGCGAAGGCCCCGGCGTCAAGCCGAAGCTGGGCCTGGCGTCGGCAGGCAAAGCCTACGCCGACATGCGCCAGGCACTGGCTGATTTGGGAATCGACGCGAAGATGGCAGCCGACCTCGGCATTCGCCTCTACAAGATTGCCGTGACCTGGCCGCTGGAAGAAACCGGCCTGCGCGAATTTGCGCAGGGTCTGGACGAAATCTTCGTCGTCGAAGAGAAGCGCGCCCTGATTGAATCCCAATCCAAGGAAATCCTGTTCGGCATGGAGCGGGCACCGCGCGTTACCGGCAAGGCCGACGAAGCCGGCCGCGCGCTGCTGCCGCTGCACGGCGAGCTGACGCCGTCGATCATTGCACGTGCGCTGGTGGCGAGGCTGAAACCCTTGGTGGGAGCGGATCTTCAGGCCAGGCTCGATGCCCGCATCGCGTTTCTGGATGCCAAGGAAGGCGCCCTTGCCAAATCCGCCCCCATGGCAGTGCGCACGCCGTACTTCTGCTCGGGTTGCCCGCACAACACCTCGACCCGGGTGCCGGAGGGCTCACGCGCACTTGCAGGCATCGGCTGCCACTACATGGCGCAATGGATGGATCGCGAAACCTCGACCTTCACCCACATGGGGGCCGAGGGCGTAACCTGGGCCGGTGCCGCCCACTTCACCGACGAGAAGCACGTCTTTGTCAACCTGGGCGACGGCACCTATTTCCACTCCGGCTTGCTGGCGATTCGCGCCGCTGTTGCCTCCAAGGTCAATGCGACCTACAAGGTGCTGTTCAACGACGCGGTCGCGATGACCGGCGGCCAGCGCCATGACGGCCCGCTCAACCCCTGGTTGATTTCACAACAGCTGCACGCCGAAGGGGTCACCCCCATCATGGTCGTGACGGACGAACCCGAGAAGTATCCGGCCGGCACCGCGTGGGCACCCGGTACCACGGTGCACCACCGCGATGAACTCGATGCGGTGCAAAAGCGGTTGCGCGACATGCCGGGCATTTCGGCGGTGATCTACGACCAGACCTGTGCCTCGGAGAAGCGCCGCCGCCGCAAGATCGGCCAGTTTCCCGACCCTGCCAAGCGCGCTTTCATCAACGACGCGGTATGCGAAGGTTGTGGCGATTGCTCGGTCAAGTCGAACTGCATTTCGGTGGAACCGCTGGAGACCGAATTCGGCCGCAAGCGCAAGATCAACCAGTCCTCGTGCAACAAGGATTATTCCTGCGTCAATGGCTTTTGCCCGAGCTTTGTCACGGTGGAAGGTGGCACGCTGAAGAAGCCCGGCAAGGCCAAGGCAGACACTACCGCCAGCGCCAAGGCGGGTGCCGACGCGACCGCATTCCCGGCGTTCCCGACGCCGGCCGTGCCGGCGCTCGATCAACCTTTCAACATTCTGGTGACGGGCATTGGCGGCACCGGCGTCATCACCATCGGCCAGATCGTGGCAATGGCAGCGCACATCGAAGGAAAGAGCGCCCAGGTGCTGGACATGTCGGGCCTGGCCCAGAAGGGCGGGCAGGTCACCAGCCATGTGCAGATTGCCCTGCGCAATGAGGATCTGCATGCCACCCGGGTGGGCACGGCGGCGGCCGATCTGGTGGTCGGTGCCGATCTGGTGGTCACGGCGGGCAAGGATGTGCTGTCGCGCATTGGCGAAGGCCGCACCAAGGTATTGGTCAACAGCACCCTGGCACCCACAGCGGCGTTCGTCAAGGATCCGAACTGGAAACTCCCGGCGGACGCGCTCGAAGCGGCCCTGTCGCAAGCGGCAGGCCAGAACGGTCTGACCCTGGTAGCGGCGAACCGTCTTGCTACCGCCCTGATGGGAGATGCGATCGCCACCAACATGTTCCTGCTCGGGTTTGCATTCCAGCGTGCCCTGGTGCCGGTTGGCGAAGCGGCCCTGATGCGCGCCATCGAGCTCAACGGCGTATCGATCGATTTCAACAAGAAGGCGTTTGACTGGGGTCGCTATGCCGCGGTCGACGCGGCCACGGTCGAACGCATCGCCACCCCGGCGCAGGTGGTTTCGATCAGCAACCTTGCCAAATCGAAAGGCGCCGCAAGCGGCTTTTCGCGCAACCTGGAGGAAATCGTGGCGCGGCGCGTCGAGTTCCTCACTGCGTACCAGGATGCCGCCTACGCCAGGCGTTACAGCGATTTTGTCGAGGAAGTGCGCAAGGCCGAGGCCGACAAGGTGGGAGGTACCCGGCTGACCGAGGCAGTCGCCCGTTACTACTACAAGCTGATGGCCTACAAGGACGAGTACGAAGTGGCGCGCCTCTACAGCGATCCTGCTTTCATGGAAAAGATCGCGGCACAATTCGAAGGCGACTACCAGCTCAAGTTTTATCTGGCGCCGCCCCTGCTGGCCAAGCGCAATGACAAGGGCGAACTGGTCAAGCGCCAGTACGGCCCCTGGATGCTGAAGATGTTCGGCCTCCTGGCCCGCCTCAAGGGCTTGCGCGGTACCGCGCTGGATGTGTTCGGCAAGACCGAAGAGCGTCGTACCGAACGCGCGCTGATTGGCGAGTATCGGGAGACCGTGTCGAACCTGCTCGCCAGTCTGTCGAAAGCCAACATCGATACAGCGGTGGCGATCGCCTCGATCCCCGAAGAGATCCGCGGTTACGGGCACGTCAAGGAGCGCCACCTCGCCGCGGCGCGCAACAAGCAG
>CAYUEG010000086.1:0-16444 GCA_964443245.1 uncultured Burkholderiales bacterium
GGCTGGATGATGTGGAACTGGCTGGTCTCGGGCCTCGCCTCTGGCGCCACCCTGATCCTGTATGACGGTTCCCCCTTCATCCGGCGTGGCGGCATGCTCTGGGATATTGCCCAGGCCGAGAAGGTGACTCATTTCGGCACCTCGGCCAAATATCTGGATGCGATTGCCAAGCTGGGCCTGCGTCCGCGTGAAACCCATGAGCTCAACCGCATGCGGGTGATCCTGTCGACCGGATCGCCTCTGGCACAGGAGTCGTTCGATTACGTCTATCAGGCGATCAAGTCGGAAGTGCAACTGGCGTCGATTTCCGGCGGCACCGACATCTGCGGCTGCTTCGTCGGCGGTGTACCGATCCTGCCGGTGCGGCGTGGCGAAATCCAGGGCAACCTGCTCGGCATGGATGTGCGGATCCTTGACGAAAAGGGGCGCGCGCTGCCGGCCGGCAAGAAGGGTGAACTGGTCTGTGTCAAACCCTTCCCATCGATGCCCATCGGGTTCTGGAATGACGAGGATGGCAGCAAGTTCCGCGCTGCCCATTTCGAGCGCTTTCCGGGAGCCTGGCACCACGGCGACTACGTCGAAGGCTGCGAATCCGGCGGCATGATCATCCACGGCCGTTCCGACACGGTGCTCAATCCGGGTGGCGTGCGCATCGGCACGGCGGAAATCTACCGTCATGTGGAAAAGATGGAAGAGGTTGCCGAGTCGATTGCCATTGGCCAGCAATGGCCACCCGGCAAGCCTGACCAGCGCATCGTCCTGTTCGTGCGCCTGCGCGAAGGATTGACGCTCGATGCTGCGCTGACCGAGCGCATCAAGCAGCAGATTCGGGTCAACACCACTCTGATCCACGCACCTGACAAGGTGATCCAGGTCAGCGACATTCCGCGCACCCGCAGCGGCAAGATCATGGAACTGGCGGTCAGTGATGTGGTCCATAACCGGGTGGTCAAGAACATCGAGTCCCTGGCCAATCCGGAATCGCTGGCCCAGTATCGCGATCTGGCCGAACTGAAAACCTGAACGCACTTGGATAGTTGGAGGAACGGTGAACAAGGTATATGGCAGCGCCGCTGAGGCGATCAAAGGCGTGGTGAAAGATGGCCACATGCTGGGGGTGGGTGGATTCGGCCTGTGTGGCATTCCCGAGGCGCTGATCGCGGCGGTACGGGACAGTGGTGTCGGCAACCTGACGGCGATTTCGAACAACGCCGGCGTGGACGGTTTCGGTCTCGGCATCCTGCTTGGCACCCGGCAGATCAAGAAGATGATTTCGTCCTATGTGGGCGAGAACAAGGAATTTGAGCGGCAGTACCTGGCCGGGGAACTCGCACTTGAGTTCACGCCCCAAGGTACGCTGGCAGAGAAACTGCGTGCCGGCGGCTCCGGCATCCCCGCATTTTTCACCCGTACCGGCGTAGGAACGCTGGTTGCCGAGGGCAAGGAAGTGCGCGAGTTCGACGGGCACAAGTACCTGATGGAGCGCTCGCTGGTTCCGGACGTCTCGCTGGTCAAGGCCTGGAAGGCCGACCGGTCGGGCAATCTCGTGTACCGCAAGACGGCACGCAATTTCAACCCGAACGTCGCCATGGCCGGCAAGGTGACGATTGCGGAAGTGGAGATCCTGGTCGAAACCGGCGAACTTGATCCGGATCAGATCCATACCCCGGGCATCTTCGTACACCGCCTGGTGGTGAATGCGCACCCGGAGAAGCGCATCGAACAACGCACGGTGCGTGCAAAGTAAGTGCGGCCCTAACCGACCGACACACGATTGCCGCCGAACTGAACAGGGAGTGCCACATGGCTTGGACCAGAGATCAGATGGCCGCGCGCGCGGCCCAGGAATTGCAGGATGGTTTTTACGTCAACCTCGGTATCGGATTGCCGACCCTGATTGCCAATTTTGTGCCTGCCGGCATGGAAGTGTGGCTGCAATCGGAGAATGGCCTGCTCGGCATCGGCCCGTTTCCCACGGAAGACGAGATTGACGCCGACATGATCAACGCGGGCAAGCAGACCGTCACGACGCTGCCCGGCTCGTCGATTTTTTCGTCTGCCGATTCCTTCGCGATGATTCGTGGCGGCAAGATCAACCTCGCGTTCCTGGGGGCCATGCAGGTGTCGGAGCACGGCGACCTGGCGAACTGGATGATCCCGGGCAAGATGGTCAAGGGGATGGGCGGGGCGATGGATCTGGTCGCCGGCGTCGGCCGGGTGGTCGTGCTGATGGAGCACGTGGCCAAGGGGGACGTGCACAAGATCCTCAAACAGTGCGATCTGCCCCTGACCGGAGTCGGTGTAGTCAATCGCATCATTACCGACTTGTGTGTGCTTGACGTCACGCCGGCGGGTCTGAAGCTGGTGGAGTTGGCGCCCGGCGTTTCCAAGGAAGACGTGGTGGCAAAAACCGGAGCCCCCGTCGATACCAGCGGCGTGCATTGATCCTGCTTCGGCAGAGGGTCCGGTAGCCCTGGTTGCAGAACAAGACTGCACGCAGTAATCATAATGGCCGCGCGTCGAGCGCGGCTTTACGTCGGTGGGGCGCGTCGATTGCCAGCCGCCCCTCGGTTACACTGGACACTCCGTTTCCATTCGCATCCTGACCATGCCTCGCAAGTTTGTCGATCTGTCGATTTATCTTGAGAACGATGTGATGTCCGATCCGCCGGCATTTGCGCCAAAGATCGAATACTTCAATCACACCAATTCGTTCCAGCAGATGGAACCGTTTTTTCCGGGGCTGAAGCAGTCGGATCTGCCGGATGAAGCGGTGTGGGCAGTTGAAACGATTCAGCTCAGCACGCACAACGGCACGCATCTGGATGCGCCGTACCACTTTCACCCGACGATGAATCGGGGCGAGCGTGCCATCACCATAGACGAAGTCGATCTGAACTGGTGCTTCCAGCCTGGCGTGAAGCTCGATTTTCGACACTTCGGGGACGGCTACGTGGTCACTGCGGCGGATGTCGAGGCTGAATTGGCTCGCATCAAGCACACGCTCAAGCCGCTGGAAATCGTGATGGTCAATACCCGCGCCGGGTCCCGTTACGGCCATGACGATTACGTCACGGCAGGGTGCGGCATGGGCTACGAAGCCACCATGTACCTGCTCGAACGGGGGGTGCGCCTGACCGGCACCGACGCCTGGAGCTGGGATGCGCCCTTCGTGCACACCGCCAAAAAGTATGCCGAATCGAAAGATGCGTCGCTGATCTGGGAAGGACACAAGGCCGGGCGTCATATCGGCTATTGCCATCTGGAGAAGCTGCACAACCTGGAGTCGCTGCCGAGTGATGGCTTCATCGTCTCGTGCTTTCCGCACAAGATTCGCGGCGCGTCCGCCGGCTGGACCCGGGCGGTCGCCATCGTCGACGAGGCCTTGTTTGGCGCGGTCGCCGGCTGATTGCCGGCGCCGGTCCGCAAGGCAATGCTGCTGCGAGCGAACGTGAACCGTCGCTGCCGACCGTGACTGAATACATCAAACCGCAGCGTACCGACGAGCGCTTGCTGACGTCGGAGATTTTTCTTGAAGCCAGGAACGGGGACACGCGCGAGCGCGTCGCGGAAACCTGGCGTGAGGCTTCCCGCGACACACCGGTTTACGGCAAGTGTGACGTGCTTGTCGTCGGGGGAGGGCCATCCGGTACGGCAGCGGCCGTGGCTGCGGCGCGCTGCGGCGCAGATGTGATCCTCCTGGAGCGCTACAACCACCTGGGCGGGCTTTCCACCGGGGGCCTGGTGATCTGGATCGACCGCATGACCGATTGGACCGGGGAATTGGTGATTCGCGGTTTTGGCGAGGAAGTGCTGGGTCGCATGCCGGCTGAAGCAGTAGCGGGGCCGGCGCGGGCCGAGTGGGGCTCGAAGGAACTGGCGCGGGTCGATCACTGGGCGCAGCGTACCGCTGCCTATCGCGGCATCGTGACCTGGTCCCCGACGATTGATCCGGAGCGGCTCAAGTTTCTGTCACAGGAAATGGTGCTCGAAGCCGGTGTGCGGTTGGTCTACCATGCCTGGGGCGCCGATCCTGTCCTGCGGGACGGCAAGGTGGCCGGCGCAGTGTTCGAGAGCAAGGGCGGGCGCCAGGCCATCTTCGCAAACGTGGTGGTCGATGCGACCGGGGACGGTGATCTCTTCGCGCGGGCCGGCGCCGCGTACGAGGCCGACATCGAAAAGGAAGACATTCACCACTGCATGAACACTGCCTGGCTGTTTGGCGGTGTTGACATGGATCGCTGGATTCGTTTTCGTGCCGGTCAGCCCGAGCAGTATCAGGCATTCATGAAACTCGGACGCGAGCGCTGCGGACTGTTTGAACGGCCGTTTGTCTCGTGGCGCAATGACATCGCCCTGTTCATGGGGCCGCGCCAGGCTGGCTATTCGGGCCTGGATGTGGACGACATGACGCACGTCGAGGTGCGTTCACACCGGCTGATGGCGGCGCATCTGGATTTCTATCGCGCACACGCGCCTGGCTTCGAGGGCGCCCATTTGCTGCTCTCGGCGCCGCAGCTGGGCGTACGCCACAGCCGCCGGCTGGTCGGTGTGGGACGCATGGAGCGCGCGCAATGGCCTTCAGGCATGCCTTTGCCCGACGAGGTGGGCGTGTCGCCCAGCCTGTCGCCAGCGTTCCCGAACATCTCGGTGCCCTACGGCGCCCTGGTTCCGCAGAAGCTGGACGGGCTTCTGGCCTGCGGCAGACATCTCTCGTGCGACGTCAATACGCATGGCTTCATGCGCGAGATACCGCAATGCTGGGTAACCGGTCAGGCCGCCGGTGCGGCGGCAGCGCTGGCAGCCAATGCCGGGATTGCGCCGCGGGCGGTCGACATCGCCGCACTGCAGGCACAGCTGCGCAGGCAGGGTGCCCACGTGCGCGAGCCTGTCCCGGCTGCCGAGACCGTCTGAGTTTGTTTGGACAAGCCCTCAAGTTTGGCAAGGCCGTGCCGATAAGCCGACATCAGCTTCGATTCGGAGGGTTGTCATGCTTGCCATTGCAGGATGTGTGGTGGTCGGCCTTGCGCTGCTGTTTACAGCGGCCCTGGCATACCGCTGGTTCTTTGTGGAAGACCGTCAATACGCGAATCAGCGCGAACGGCTCAAGGCGCGTTCCCAGCGCTAGGCGCAGGACCTGTGGGTCAACCCGCAGCGCCCTTGATTAACCTTGCAGGCAAACCCATGCTGATGTATCCGTACCGCATTACGCCACAAGTCGATGGCGGTTTCATGATCCGATTTCCGGACTTTCCGGAAAGCCGCATGCGGGCTGCCAAGAAGTTGCCGTCCGAAGGGCTTGTCCGGAAGGCTCTTGAAGAGGCCATGGTGACGACGTTCTCGGCGGGAAGACGAATTCCGATGCCCAGCGCGCCCCGGCGCGGGCAGCAGTCGCTGGCGCTGCCCTTGAGCATGGCTGTCAAGGTGCTGCTGTTGAACGAGTTCACGGCGAGCGGCATGCGCCAGGCAGAGTTGGCCCGACGCCTGGGCATGACGCCTCAGGAAATCACCAGGCTGATCAATCTGCGCCACGCCACCAAGATCGACGGGCTATTGCGCGCCTTTGCCGTGTTTGGCAAACGGCTGGAGTGTCACGTCGTGCCGGCGGCATAGGCCAATTCTGCCGGCCACGGGATGCACTTCGATTGCAGTATGGCCCGGAGAGGCGCTCCCACCAACGGTCTTGGCGCGATACGCTGCGACAGGGCTTAGCCGAACTCCTTGCGCAGCAGCTGGGCGCCGGCGACCATGGCACGCAGCTTGCCGTCGGCGACATCGCGTGGCAGGTACTTCATGCCGCAGTCTGGCGCCAGGATCACATTTTCTTTCTTGACGTACGGCAGGGCCCGCTTGATGCGACTGGCTACCGTCTCCGGCGTCTCGATGTTCATGTCGGAAAGATCAATGCAACCGACCATGATCTTCTTGTTGTCGATTTGCGTGAACACCGAGCAGTCGAGGTTCGACTGCGCGGTTTCGAGCGAAACCTGCTTGCAGGTACAGTCGTGCATCTCCGGCAGGAATGAATAACCGCTGGGTCGGGCGTGGATCACGGCGGCATAGCCGAAGCAGATGTGCACTGCGGTTTCGCCGCTGATGCCTTCGAGTGCGCGATTCAGTGCCGCCAGGCCGTACTGGCGCGCACGCTCGGGCCGGGCCTGCATGTAGGGTTCATCGATCTGGACCACGTCGGCCCCGGCGGCAAACAGATCGCGAATCTCTTCATTGACTGCCTTGGCATACGCGAGCGAGGCTTCCTCCGGGGTTTTGTAATAGTCGTTCTGCGCCTGTTCGCTCATGGTGAACGGGCCGGGCACCGTGATCTTGACCTTGCGCGTGGTGTGGGCCTTGAGGAACTTCAGGTCCTCCACTTCGACCGGTCGCATCCGCTCTATCGGCCCCACGATGCGCGGCACGGGATTGGGATGGCCACTGCGATCCAGGGCCGTACCCGGATTGTCGATATCGATGCCGGAAAGCGCCGTCGCAAAGCGGTTGGAATAGCTCTCGCGGCGGATTTCGCCATCCGTGATGATGTCGATGCCGGCTGATTCCTGGGCGCGAATCGCGATCAGGGTTGCGTCGTTCTGGGCTTCCTCCAGATACTCGGCGGGAATGCGCCAAAGTTCTTTCGCGCGGGTGCGCGGCGGGAAACGGCCGGCCAGCTTCTGCCGGTCAATCAGCCATTCGGGTTGCGGGTAGCTGCCAACGAGGGTGGTGGGAAACAGCATATGGGCTCCAGGTCAGGGCCGGGCGCGCGGGCGTCCGGATTAGTGGCAAAGGTTGTCAAGCAGGCGATCCATGAAGGCTTCGCACTGTACAAGCTGCGTCAGGTCGCAGTACTCGTTCGGTTTGTGGGCCTGCTCGATCGAACCGGGGCCGCAAATGATCGAGGGCAGGCCGGCTTTTTCAAACAGGCCGGCTTCGGTGGCATAGGCCACTTTGGCGGTCCGGTCGTTGCGCGCCAGCGCGATTGCCAATTGCGTCACCGCGTGGCTGTCGGCCAGGTTTGAGCCCGGCGCATCGGAAGTCAGCTGGATCTCGATACCACTGGTGGCCGACACCTTCTTCATGGCCGGCAGAAGGGATTCGGCGAAGCCGCGAATCTCCGTTTCGATGGCATCGGGATTGGCGCCCGGCAGGTAGCGGAACTCCCAGTCAAACGTGCATTGTGCCGGCACGATGTTGCTCGCCGTACCACCTTTGATGGTGCCGGTCATGAGCGTGGTAAAGGGCACGTCGAAGCCGTTGTCGCGAGGTTCCAGTTGTGCCATCCGGTCCGCGACATGGCGGATGTAGGTAATCACCTGGGCGGCGTACTCGATCGCGTTGACCCCCTGCGGCGTCAGCGCGGAGTGCGCCTCCTTGCCGTGCACCGTGCATCGATATGACCGCTTGCCTTTGTGTGCGGTGATTACCTGCATCGAGGTGGGCTCGCCAACGATGACGCCGGCGGCCTTGAAGCCTTCGCGGGTGAGCTGCTCGATCAGGCCACGCACCCCAATACAGCCGACCTCCTCGTCGTAGGAGAGCGCGAAGTGCACCGGGGCCTGCAACGGAGCGGCGGCAAAGCGGGGTGTCATGCCCAGGGCAATGCCCAGATAACTCTTCATGTCGCAGGCACCACGCGCATACAGGCGGCCATCGCGAACCGTGGCCTTGAAGGGATTGGAATCCCACGGCTGCCCATCCACAGGCACCACGTCGGTGTGGCCGGAGAGAACGATGCCGGGCCGCACAGGGGCGCCACTGCCGTGAATGGTGGCAAACAGGTTGGCCTTGGTCTTCTCGGCGTTGTAGACCAGAGAAGAGGCGATGCCCTGTTGCCTGAGCCAGTCACGCACCCATTCGATCAGGCCAAGGTTGGAATCACGGCTGGTGGTGTCGAAGCTGATCAACTGCTCGATCAGCGCCATCGATGCCGGCGTGACGTCGGTGGTCACGGCCTTGCTGTCAATCACGTTCATGCAGTACCTCCATCATTCAGGTGGCAGGCGGCGATGCGCCCGGCGGAAATGGTCTTGAGCTGGGGTTGTTCGATGCGGCAGCGCGGTCCGGCCTGCGGACAGCGCGGGTGGAAGTGGCAGCCTTTCGGGGGCGCCAGCGGCGAGGGAATCTCGCCCTGGATTGGCACGTAGGTGCGCTTGCGTTTGGCAAGGTCAGGGACTTCGGCCAGAAGCGCGCGGGTGTAGGGATGGTTGGCGTCAGCATAGATTGCCTCGGTCGGTGCGATCTCGACGATGCGACCAAGATACATGATGACGACCCGGTCAGACAGGTGGCGCACCACACCCAGATCGTGGCTGATGAACAGATACGTCAGGTGAAACTCTTCGCGCAGGTCCATGAACAGGTTGAGCACCTGGGCCTGAATCGACACGTCCAGCGCCGCCACCGCTTCATCGCAGACGATGAACTCGGGCTTGACGGCGAGTGCGCGGGCGATGCCGATGCGGGCGCGCTGCCCGCCGGAGAACTGGTGCGGAAAACGCTTCAGATAACTGGCTTCAAGGCCGACCTTGTGCATCAGGGCGGCCACATAGTCGTTTTGCCCCGCCCGTGGCACCAGACCATGTACCACCGGTGCTTCGCCAATGATGTCGGCCACCCGCATGCGCGGGTTCAGCGAGGCATAGGGATCCTGGAAGATCATCTGGATCGACAGCTGTGCGGCGCGTGATTCTTCAGCATTCAAGCCCAGCATGTCGCGGCCACGATGCAAGCGCGTACCCTCGGTCAGGGAATGCAGGCCAACCGCCATGCGGCCCAGAGTGGACTTGCCGCAACCCGACTCGCCGACCAGCCCCACCACTTCGCCGGCCTGAATTTCCAGGTCCACCCGGTCGACCGCGTGCACCACTTCGTCCCGGACATTGGCCCCGAACACGCGCGCCAGGCGGGCAGCAGTATCGAGTTTCTTGACGAATCGTTTGGAGGCCCCGTGCAGCGCCAGCAGCGGCGCCTGCCGTCCTTCGTGCGATGCACCCTCACGCGGCGGAAGAGACTGCATCAGATGGCCGCTCCAGCCGGGTCTGGCAGGGTCTGCAATGGGTAGAAGCAGCTGGCTTCATGCCGGGTTTTCGCACCCGCCTGGTGCGCCAGGACTGGCTCCAGGAGCGGCTCCTGGCCGCATTGCTCGCCCGGTCGGTTGCATCGATCGCGAAACGCGCAACCGGGTGGCAGCTTCAGGAGGGAGGGCGTCATGCCCGGAATCTGGTGCAGGCGTGCGCCGCGCGGATTGCGCGAGGGCACCGAATCAATCAGACCCTTTGAATAGGGGTGAGCGGTGCGGTCGAGCAGATCGTCCACCGAACCACGCTCGACAATGCGCCCTGCGTACATCACGCAGACCTCGTCGGCCAGCCCGGCAATGACGGACAAATCGTGCGTGATCCAGATCAGCGCCGTGCCGGACTCGCGGCACAGCTTCTGCATTTCCGCCAGGATCTGGCCCTGGATCGTCACATCCAGCGCCGTGGTGGGCTCATCGGCGATGATCACGTCCGGCTTCATCAAGAGGGCCGTCGCGATGGCGACGCGCTGGCGCATGCCACCGGAGAACTGGTGTGGATAGGCGGTGAGGCGCTCATCCGGCGAGGGAATGCCGACCTGGGCCAGCGCAGCACGGCAACGCTCCAGTGCCTGTGCCCGGCTGACACGCTCGTGGGCCTGAATCGCCTCGATCATCTGCGTGTCGATGCGCAGGACCGGATTGAGCGTCATCATCGGATCCTGGAAGATCATCGCGATGCGGTTGCCGCGGATCTGGCGCAACGCCTCACCGCCGAGGCCGCGCAGCTCCTGGCCACCCAGGCGAATGCTGCCATCGACCACTTTGCCGGGCGGATCGATCAGGCCCATCAATGAATAGCCGGTCATCGATTTGCCGGAACCGGATTCGCCTACCAGGCCCATGATGCGGCCGCGTCCGACTTCGAACGAGATGCCATTGACCGCCTTGACCACGCCAGCCCGCGTGAAGAACTGGGTGGTCAGATTGCGTACCTCCAGGACCGGCCCGCTCATTTCTGCAGCCTCGGATTGAGTGCGTCGCGCAGCTGGTCTGCCACCAGGTTGATGGCCACGATCATCAATAGCAGGGCGACGCCAGGATACATGCTGATCCAGTATTTGCCTGACAGGAGGTAAGTGAAGCCGTTGGAGATCAACAGGCCCAGGGAAGGCTCGGTGATCGGCAGACCGAGGCCAAGGAACGAGAGCGTCGCTTCGAGCGTAATGGCCGAGGCCATCTGGACGGTGGCCACCACGATCAGCGGGGGCAGGCAATTGGGCAGCAGATGGCGAAACACGATGCGCGACGCCGGCAGCGCCAATACCTGGGCCGCCTCGATGTATTCCTTGCGCCGTTCGACCAATGCGGCACCGCGGATGGTGCGGGCGTAGTAGGCCCATTGCACGGTAACCAGGGCGGTAATGATCTTGCCCAGCCCCTGGCCCAATACAGCGAGCAGCACCAGCGCAATCAGGATGGGTGGAAACGAGAGCTGGATGTCGGCAATGCGCATGAGCACGTTGTCGGTACGACCACCGACATAAGCCGCCGTCATGCCCACGGTAGCACCGATCAGGAGGGCCAGAATGGTCGAGGCAAAGCCGACAAACAGGGAAATGCGCATGCCGTAGAAGATCGCCGACAGCATGTCGCGGCCCTGGTCGTCGGTGCCCAGGTAAGCGGTCACCCCCGATCCCATTTTGGCGCCAGGCTCAATACGGGCGTCCAGCACATCGAGCTGCTTCAGGTCGTACGGGTTCTGGGGCGAGATCACCGGTGCGAACAGCGCGATGAGCAGGATGATGACCAGCAGGACGAACGCGCCGACCGCAAGCTTGCTCTCGCAATAGTCCGCCAGGAAGCGCTGGAAGGGGGTTTGTTCCACGGAGGTGTGCCGTTTGTTCTCAGGTGCCGCTGCCATCGCCCAGGCGAACGCGTGGATCAAGCAGGGAATAGGCGATGTCCACCACCAGGTTGATGAAAATGAACAGCCCGACAATGATCAGAAGGTAAGCGACGATGATGGGTCGGTCCAGCACGTTGATCGAATCGATCAAGAGCTTGCCCATGCCAGGCCAGGCAAAAATGGTTTCGGTCACCACCGCAAATGCAATCACCGAGCCGAACTGCAGGGCGATGACGGTGACGATCGGGATCATGATGTTCTTGAGTACGTGCACGCCGATGATGCGCGCATCCGACAGCCCTTTGGCACGGGCGAACTTGACGTAGTCCATCATCAGCGCTTCCTGGGTGCCGGAGCGCGTCAGGCGGATGATCAGCGCGATGTTCAGCAGCGAGAGCGTGAATGCCGGCAGCAGCAGGTGACGCAGCCCTTCGATCGACAGGAAACTGACCGGTATGCCCAGCAGGAGCGTGGTGGGGCCGCGGCCGTTGGAAGGGAGCCAGCCGAGCGTGACCGCAAAGATCATGATCAGCATCAGGCCGATCCAGAAGGTCGGCAACGAAAAGCCGAGAATCGACAGGGTCATGATGGACCGGGCGGTGAACGAACGCGGCCTCAACCCAGCGTAGAGGCCCAGCGGCAGGCCGATCACGATCGCCATCAGCATGGCAAATATGGCCAGTTCCAGCGTGGCCGGCATGCGTTCGAAGATCAGCTCGATCGCGGGCACATTGAACGCGAACGATTTGCCCAGATCTGCGGCCAGTGCTTTCTTGACGAACACCAGGTACTGCATCCACATCGGCTTGTCCAGGCCCAGGGCCGCAATCGTCGCCGCCCGCTCGGCCTGGGTCGCGTCCGGGCTGATCAGGATGTCGACCGGATTGCCAATGGCGTAGACACCGGTGAAGACCAGCAGTGACATGACCACCAGCACGAGGATGCTTTGCAGGAGGCGGCGCAGGACGAAGACCAGCATGGCAGGGCGTGGCTGCGTTCAGCCGTGGCGCAGGGCGATGGTTTTCAGACAGGTGAAGCCCAGGAGGGCTTCAAAGCCCTTCTCGCGGCCGTAGCCGGAATGCTTCATGCCGCCAAAAGGCAACTCGACACCGCCTCCGGCGCCGTAGTTGTTGATGAACACCTGGCCTGCGGCAAGGTGCCGGGCCATGCGCATCTGGCGCGCGCCATCGCGCGTCCAGACGCCGGCCACCAGACCATAGGGCGTGCCGTTGGCCAGTTCCACCGCTTCGGCTTCATCGCGAAATGCAGTGGCTGCCAACACCGGCCCGAACACCTCCTCCTGCACCAGGGGATGTTGCTGCGGCACATCGGCAAACAGCACCGGTGCAACGTAAAACCCGCCTGCCGGTGCGTCGGCGGCGACGTGTCCCTCGCCGGCAGGTTTGAGGCCGTTGCGGCGTGCCGCATCGATGAACCCGCGTACGCGCGCCTGCTGCCTGGCGTTGATGATCGGGCCGAGGTCGCGGTCGGCCTGGCCGGCGCCTGCCGTGAGGCGGCCAAACGCCTCCGCGAGGCGCTCGACCACCAGCGCATAGGCCGGCCGCTCGATCAGGACACGGCTGCCGGCGCTGCAGGTCTGGCCAGCATTCTGGATGATGGCGTTCACCAGTACCGGTATGGCTTCGTCGAAATTGGCGTCGGCAAACACCACCTGCGGCGATTTGCCGCCCAGTTCAAGCGTGACCGGCCGGTGGTTGGCTGCTGCGGCCTGTGCCACCGCCGTGCCGGTGGCCGGTGAGCCGGTAAAGGAAATGTGGTCTATGTCAGGGTGTGCCGCCAGCGCGGCGCCGGCTTCGCTGCCCAGGCCGGTGACGATGTTGAGCGCCCCTTCGGGCAGGCCGCAGTGAGCCGCCAGTTCGGCTACCTTGAGCAGAGACAGGCAGGCGTCCTCGGCCGGTTTGACGACACAGGCATTGCCCGCCGCAAGTGCCGCACCCACTGAGCGGCCGAAGATCTGCATCGGGTAATTCCAGGGAATGATGTGGCCGGTCACGCCGTGCGGTTCACGCAGGGTGAGCACGGTGTAGCCGGCTTGATACGGCAAGGTCTCGCCATGCAGCTTGTCGCAGGCGCCGGCGTAGTACTCGAAATAGCGGGCGCAGGCGGCGGCATCCGCACGCGCCTGCTTCATCGGCTTGCCGGTGTCACGGCATTCAAGGAGCGCCAGTTCATCGGCATGGGAAAGAATCGCCTCCGCCAGCTTCATCATCAGGCGGCCGCGCTCCACCGCGTTGCAGCGGCCCCAGGGGCCCTGGCCCGGCAAGGCGCCCGCACCATAGCTTGCGCGCGCTGCCCGCACCGCTGCATCCACGTCCCTGGCATCGCCCCGGGCGATGTAGGCGAAGACCTCGCCATCGGAAGGATCAAGCACCGGCAGGGTCGCGCCTGAGGAGGCGGCCAGCCAGCGGTTGCCGATGAAATGGGCAGCTTGCGTCGCAGGGGTCATCGCAAATGAAAGGCTCGCGAAAGTCGAAGATGCGATTATCGCCATTTGTGCCGGGCGCGGGGGGTTCCCCGCTCCGTATAATCGCCGTCCAACCTGAAGACTGGATCCTGCAATGAATCTTGACCGTGTCGATGCCGGGCGCGACCTTCCCCGCGAATTCAACGTCATCATCGAAATTCCGATGAACGCCGACCCGGTGAAGTACGAGGTGGACAAGGCGACGGGTGCCCTGTTCGTGGATCGCTTCATGATGACGGCCATGCACTACCCGTGCAACTATGGCTACATTCCGCGTACCCTTTCCGATGATGGCGATCCGGTTGACGTGCTGGTGATTACGCCCTTTCCGCTGGTGGTGGGGGTGGTGGTGCGTTGCCGTCCGATTGGCGTGCTCAAGATGACGGACGAGGCCGGCGGCGACGAGAAACTGCTGGCCGTACCCACGGACAAGAGCCTGCCGATCTATCGCCACTGGAAAAAGCCGTCCGACATGCAACCCGAACGGCTGATGCAGATACAGCACTTCTTCGAGCACTACAAGGACCTGGAGAAGGGCAAGTGGGTCAAGGTCGAAGGGTGGAGCGGGCCCAGGGAAGCGGAGCGTGCGATCCTGGCGGGCGCGGACCGTTACGCCAAAGCCAAGAAGAAGCCGGCATTCTGATGGCGGCTACTCCCGGAATGAATTTTGGGCCGGAAGGCGGCAACGCGGTCGCGACACCGCGCGATGCTGCCACGGTGCTGTTGCTGCGCGATGCGCCCGGCGGGTTCGAGGTATTCATGGTCAAGCGCAGCGGCTTGTCGGATGTGCTGGGCGAGGCGCATGTCTTTCCGGGGGGCAAGATTGATCAGGCCGATAGTGACGTTGCCATGCTGGAGCGCCTGCGGGCGCTGGGCGCCCTGAACGTTGCCGCGCTGGGAGAAGATCTGCCGCCGCCCCGCGCGGCCGGCATGTATGTGGCAGCCTTGCGTGAAACATTTGAGGAGGCGGGCGTGCTGATTGGCGCCGACGAGGTGGCGGCCGATGTGCTGGCAGCGGCGCGGGCGCGGCTGAACGCCAAGGAGTCGTTCGCGGCGATTCTGGCGGAGTGCGCCATGACCATCGATGCCTCCTCCCTGGTGCCGTGGGTGCGTTGGGTCACACCGGTGATGCTGGCCAAACGTTTCGATGCCCGTTTTTTTTTGGCGCGCGCGCCCGAGGGGCAGCTTGCCATGCATGACAACTACGAAGCCACCCACAGCGAGTGGCTCAAGCCGGCGCAGGCGATCGAGCGCTGGCGTGACGGGTCGGTCAAGCTGGCCCCGCCGACCTTCATGAGTCTGCAGCATCTCGCACTGTTTGATTCGATTGATGACGCCCTGGCCGACGCACGCTCGCGTCTGCCCCCGATTCTGCAGCCTGAACCCTTCGATGACGGTGGCGTGCGCTGCCTGGCCTTGCCCGGAGATGCCCGGCACCCGGTTCGAGCCGCTGCCATTCCCGGCCCCACCTTCCTGCGCTGGGACGGGGTGCGCTACGCGCCTGCCTGATCATGGTGACGGCAGCGACGGTGGCCATGCCTCGATTTCACGGCATTTATCCGATTCTCTACGCGTTTTTTGACGCTGCCGGCGCTCTCGATCTGCAGGCAATGCGGCGGCAGATCCGCGCCTGTACTGCAGCGCCCTCACACGGGATTGCAGCGTTGGGCCTGGCCACCGAGGTCAACAAGCTCTCGCGCACGGAGAAGCGGCAGATCATCGAACTGCTCGCCGCTGAAGCTGCCGGCAAGCGGGACATTGCCATCACGGTCTCCGGTGACACCGTCGACGAACAGGCCGAACTTGCCGATTTCGCCGCCCGTCATGGGGCGCAGTGGCTGGTATTGCAGCCACCGCGAGACCGCAGCCAGCCCGAGCGCTTCTATTTCGATTTCTTTGCCGAGGTGATGGCACGCACGGCGTTGCCCTGCGCAATCCAGAATGCACCGGAGTATCTGGGCGTGGGCCTGACGCCACAGAGCATTGCCCGTCTGGCGCAGATGCGCGCCAACTTTGTCCTGCTCAAGGGAGAAGGCCCGTCAGTGACGATGAGCGAGGTGATCGCGCAGAATCCGGGCATGGCCGTGTTCAATGGCCGCGGCGGCCTCGAACTGGTCGACAACCTGCGGGCTGGGTGCGCCGGCATGATCATTGGTGTCGATTCGTTCGACTGGCAGGCCCGTATCTTTGATGCCTTCAAGGCGGGCGACGTCGCGCAGGCACAACAGCTCTACGCCACCATCCTGCCGGGCATCGTGTTCATGATGCAGTCGCTGGACCACCTCGTTTGTTACGGAAAACGCATTGCTGCAGTGCGTCTTGGCCTGGACAAGGTGCATGAGCGTGCGCCGGCGCTCGTTGCCGGTGCATTTGGGCTGGAATGTGTGGACCGCTTTGCGGCAGCGCTGGGGCCTTTGGGTTGAGACAAATCAAAGTTTTATTTGGTGTAGTGACTTCCTGCCTTGACAGGCGCGCAGCCGGATTGCTATAAAATGGCCGTTTGGTGGGGACCAGCTTTCAACGCAACTGAAAAAATCGTTCCGCGCAATGCTCATGTCATGGCGCGTCATAGCGTAAGGTTGCATTCATAATTCCTGAGGGGACAAGACGGTGAATAAAGCTCAAATGATCGACCATGTTGCCAAGTCTGCTGACATTTCCAAGGCAGCTGCAACGCGCGCGCTCGATTCGATGGTAGGGGCCGTCAAGGCGACATTGAAGAAAAATGGTTCGGTCACGCTCGTCGGTTTCGGTACCTTTCGGGTCTCCAAGCGCAAGGCGCGCACCGGCCGCAATCCGCGCACCAATCAGCCGATTCGCATCCCCGCCGCCAAGGTTCCCAAGTTCACACCTGGCAAAGCATTGAAAGATGCTGTAAAATAGCGGTCTTTGCTGGTGAGCACGGCCGGGTGCGGCGCAGATTGGCGGCACTTTGGTTCAGGCAAGGAATGGGTCAGCTTCAAGGGTGCTTAGCTCAGCTGGTAGAGCGTCGCCCTTACAAGGCGAATGTCGGCGGTTCGATCCCGTCAGCACCCACCAA
>CAYUEG010000087.1:0-16182 GCA_964443245.1 uncultured Burkholderiales bacterium
GGTTGTTCCACTCGTTCCAGACGAAGTAGCCGATGCCGGTGCCGCCGACCAGCATTTCGGCGGCGACGATCACCAGCCAGGCAATGCCCATGGAGATGCGCATGCCGGTGACGATGGTGGGCGCCGCGGCGGGCAGGATCACCTGAAAGGCCTTGCGCAAGGGCGTCACTTCCAGTGTGGCGGCCACATTGAGCAGGTCGCGCCGTACCCCCGCCACGCCAAAGGCCGTGTTGATCAGCATCGGCCAGATCGAACAGATGAAGATGACGAAGATGCCCGAGGTCGACGAATCCTTGATGGTGTAGAGCGCCAGCGGCATCCAGGCCAGCGGCGAAATTGGTTTCAAGACCTGGATGAATGGGTTGAGGGCCTGCGAGAGCAGCGGCGACATGCCGATGACGAAGCCCAGCGGGATCGCCACCAGGCAGGCGATCAGAAAGCCCAGGCCCACGCGCATGAGGGAATGCCCGAGCTGGATCGCAATGCCCTTGTCGTTGGGGCCGTTGTCGTAGAACGGATTGGTAATGTGCTTCCATGCCGCCTCGCCAATTTGCCACGGGGTCGGGAAACCGGTGCTCTTGGTGGCGCCCGGATCCTTGCCCAGCAGCTTCAGGTATTCCGGGTCGACGTTCGCATTGGATGCTGCCGCGCTCGCCAGCGCAGAGGCGGAGGGCAAGGTGGCCAGGTGCCACGCCAGCAGCAACACTGCCAGGAACACCACTGACAGGGCGGCGGCAAGGGCGCGGCGGCGCTGCGCAGCAACCATCAGGCGGCCTTCCGGATCGGAAAGCTGGCGGCGTATTCCTTGGCCTTGGCCGGATCAAACTCCCGGCCCATGACCTTGAACTTCCTGTAAGCGCCTTCGGGGACCTTCTGATCCAGTTCCTTCATCCGCTTTTTCGCATCGGTGAGGAGGAATACCTGTTCGGCGATCTGCTTGTAATTCACATCACCCTTGATATAGCCCCAGCGCTGCATTTGCGTGAGCATCCACACCGCCATCGACTGCCACGGCACCGGGTCAAAGTCGGCGCGATCCGGCACGTTCTTGATGCCGCCCAGGCCGTCGGCGAACTTGCCCGTCAATACCTGCGCAATCACGGTTTCAGGCTGATTGAGATACGCGGTTGGCGAGATCACCTTGGCGATCAGCTCGCGATTTTTCGGCTCCCGCGCCATGGCCGCTGCCGTCAGGACCGAGCGATAGAGCGCTGCGAAGGTATTCGGATTCTGCTTGATGAACTCTTCCGAGACGCCGAACGCGCAGCACGGGTGGCCGTCCCACAGTTCTTTCGAGAGAATGTGGATGAAGCCGACTTCGTCGTACACCGCGCGCTGGTTGAACGGGTCCGGGCCGAGAAAGCCATCGATGTTGCCGGCACGCAGGTTGGCCACCATCTCCGGCGGCGGCGTCACGCGGATCTGCACGTCGGTGTCCGGGTTGACGCCGTTCTCGGCGAGGTAGTAGCGCAGCAGGAAGTTGTGCATCGAATACTCGAACGGCACGGCGAGCTTGAAGCCCTTCCACTGCTTCGGATCGCGCTTGTCCTTGTGCTTGGTCGCCAGCGTAATCGCCTGGCCATTGACGTTCTGGATGGTGGCCACCCGCATTTGCGAGGTGGTCGAACCCAGGCCCATCGACATGGCAATCGGCATCGGCGAGAGGAAATGGGAGGCGTCATGCTCCTTGTTGATCATCTTGTCGCGGATCAGGGCCCAGCCGGCGGTCTTGTTGAGCGAAACGTTCAGGCCTTCCTTCTTGTAGAACCCGAGCGGGTCGGCCATGATCAGCGGCGTTGCGCAGGTGATGGCAATAAAGCCGATTTTCAGTTCGGTCTTTTCGAGCGAACCTTTCTTTTCCTGTGCCATCGCCTGCAACTGGCCGATCGGCAAGAGGCTGGAAATGGCCGACATGGCCGTGGCGCTTCCCACCGCGCGCAGGAACTTGCGACGCACGTTTTCCTGCGGGAACAGCGCCTTGACCAGCGTGGCCTCGACGAAATCCTGCGACAGGGTTTCCGGGTTGGAGGCGCGCTCACGTTGGGCGCGGATTTCCGCCGCATTGTGGGATGCTTCGTCGTGGTGCATGCCGCAGGAGCAGCCTCCGAGCGAGCTGTCCGGGTCGTAGGGCTTGTAGATCGAGTTGGTCATGGCGGGCTCCAGAACGGGTAGGGGAAAGGTACGCGTACCGGAGCAATGCAAACATCGCGCCAGCCATGAAAACCGTGTAGTGCTGGCACTACACGGGGCTACATCGCCATCAGTCCGTGCTTGACCGCATACATGGCGATGCCGACGTCGTTGTGGGCACCGGTCTTTTCCAGAATGCGTGACCGGTAAGTGGACACCGTGTTTGGCGACAGACTCAGCCGCTCGGCAATCTGGCCGACACTATCGCCGGCGGCAATCATCTGGAACACCTGGTACTCGCGCTGTGACAGCGATTCGTGTGGTGCGCGTTCGGTGTTGACGGCAAGCTGTGCGGCCAGGTTTTCGGCCAGGGCCGGGCTGACGTAGATGCCACCGGATGCGGCCTTGCGGATCGCGCCGGCCAGCTGATCGGGGTCCGCGCTTTTGTTGACATAACCGGCGGCGCCCAGTTTGAGGCAACGTGCTGCATATTGCTTCTCGGGATAGGTCGAGAGCATCAAGACCGGCAGGCGTGGCAGTTCCGCACGCAGGGCCTTGAGGACATCCAGGCCATCGCGTACCGGCAGCGCGATGTCGAGCAGCACCAGGTCAATTTCCAGTTTGCCGGCCAGTTCGCGCGCACGCGTCAGGGCGTCGGGGCCGTTGGCGGCCTCGCTGGCCACTTCGATATCGCCACTGTCCGCCAGAATCTGCTTCAAACCTTCGCGCACGATCCGGTGGTCGTCACACAACAAGACGCGGATCACCCGGCGGCTCCCTCGACAGAATGGCCAGAACCGTTGGTGGGAGCGGTTGTCAGCGCTGTCGTTGACGCAGTCGTGGGCGCTGCTGGCGGCGCTTCAGTGGGCGAACCCGGCGGGATTGTGGCCTGCAGAGGCATGGTGAGGCGAGCCTGGGTGCCCGCGCCGGGCCTGCTGGTAATCGTGATGCGCCCGCCAAACGGGCGCACCCGCTCCTGCATGCCCATGACGCCATAGCTGGTTGGTCGATACAGGGCAGCGGCCGGTGCGCCGACGCCGTCATCCTCGACGCTGACCATCAGGGCGGCTTCTTCCAGGGTGATCGTGATGTCGACCCGGCTGCCTTGTGCGTGGCGCGCAACGTTCGACAGCATTTCCTGGAACACGCGAAATACGGCGGTGGCTTCTGCGCCGCCCGGGGCTTCGAGGCCGGCGGCAACATGAATGCGTGCTTCGCAGGCCATGTCGGTGGAATCGCGGAATTCCTGCACCTGCCACTCCAGCGCGGCCAGCAGCCCCTGATGGTCCAGGATGCTGGGCCGAAGATCGGTGATGATGCGGCCGACGTTCTCCACGGCGCCGTCGATCAGCCGCGCCATGGTGTCGCATTTGCGGATCAGGTCGTCGCGGTTTTCCAGACGGCGACGCACCCAGTTGACGTCAAACTTGAGCGCCACCAACAGGCTGCCCAGCTCGTCGTGAATCTCCCGCGCGATCCGGGTACGTTCTTCCTCGCGCACCGAATGGCTGTGCGCCGACAGTTCGCGCAGCTGGGTGAGCGCGGCAGACAGCTCGAAGGTGCGTTCGGCGACGCGGGTTTCGAGTTCGTCCTTGGCCCGGCGGAGCAGCTCTTCAGCCTGGCGCCGCTCGGTGATGTCGAGAAACGTGATGACGGCGCCCTGCACGATGCCGTGATCAACAATCGGGTACGACGAGTACTCCACATCGAAGGGGCTGCCGTCTGCGCGCCAGAACACCTCGGTGTCGACGCGGCAGGGCTGTCCCTGGCGGAAAGCGCGAAAGATCGGGCAGTCATGCTCGTGGTAGTGGCCGCCGTCCCGGTGCCGGTGGTGGATCAGCTCATGCATGTTGCGCCCGAGTGTGGCTTCGACGGGAAAGCCCAGCATGGCGGCCCCGGCGCGATTGATGAACGTGCAACTGCCGTCCAGGTCGATACCGAAGATGCCGTCGCCGGTGGACTCCAGGAGCAGCCCGAGCTGATCGTTCCACAGGGTGTGGCTTCCGGCCGGCCGCGCCCGAGTCAGGCTGACGGACGGTGCCGGCGCGAGGGATGGAATGGTGGCAGCGGGTCCTTGCATGTTGAACGGTGTCCGCAACCTCCGTGCCAACGGTGCGGGTGCGGGACCCGGTTCGGAACCCGGTTCGGCAAGCGGACGCGGGGCAGGAGGGAGGTTGGCATCAACATGGCATGAACCCGCTTTTCAAGACCTTTTTTCACCGGTTTGGTGCGCACCAATCCCTTGGGTGGTGCATGCCTTGGGGCATTGCACGCGGTGGCGGTGTTGCATGGCCATGACGGCAAGGCGGCGACCGGCTAGAATCACGGACTTCGGCATGCAATTGCCTTGTTTCCTTCTTCATACCTTCCTCCATGCAACCTTCCCGCCGTGAAGACCTACGCCTGATTGCCGGTCAAGGACGTTACTCGTCCGACTGGAATCTTCCGAACCAACTCCATGCATGCGTGCTGCGCTCGCCACAGGCAGCGGCACGCATCGTCAGCATCAACGCCGGGCCGGCGCTCGCCGCCCCCGGTGTCAAGGCGGTGCTCACGCATGTCGATGTCGAGCGCGCTGGCTACAAGTCGATCGTGGGGGGCGTGGCGATCAAGGACAAGAACGGCGAGATGATGAAAAAGCCGTTCTATCCCGTGCTGGCCAGCGAGCGTGTCTGTCACGTCGGGCAGGCCGTGGCGTTTGTCGTGGCCGAGACCGCGGAGCAGGCGCAGGATGCGGCAGACCTGATCGAAGTGGAGTATGCGGAAACCCCGGCCGTGGTGACGTTCGCCGATGCGGTTGCAGCGGGGGCGCCCCAGGTGCATCCCGAGATCGCCGGCAATCTCTCGTTTGTGCATGAGCACGGTGACGAGGCCGCCACTGCCGCTGCTTTTGCCGGCGCCAAGTTCGTCTCACGCGTCCGGGTCGAGAGCCAGCGTCTGGTACCCAACCCGATGGAGCCACGCGCCTGCCTCGCCCATTACGATGCGGCGTCGGATCGGTATCGCCTGCATTGCGGCTCGCAGGGCCTGATCGGGCCGCGTGCCCACTTGGAGCAGATCACCGGCGTGCCCGCCGCCCAGTTCGATCTGATCGTCGAGGATGTGGGCGGCAGCTTCGGCATTCGCAGCAGCCCGTATCCGGAGTATGTGCTGTCGCTGCTGGCGTCAAAGCAACTGGGCCGGCCGGTGAAGTGGGTCGGATCGCGCAGCGATACCTTCCTGTCGGATTACCACGGGCGTGCGCTTTCGCTCACCGGAGAAGTGGCACTGGATGCACAAGGCAACATTCTCGCCTTTCGCTGGGACGACGAGATCGACCTGGGTGCCTACGCGGGCCCGTTTGGCGCCTTCATCGGCACCCAGAACGTATCGATCATGTGTGCCGGTGTGTATCGCTCACCGTCCGTGTTCGTCCGTTCGCGGCTTGCCTATACCAATACAACGCCGATTTCGTCGTACCGCGGCGCCGGCCGCCCCGATATTGCCTACGGCATCGAGCGGCTGATGGACCAGGCGGCGCACGATCACGGTTTTGATCCGATTGAACTGCGCCGGCGCAATTACATCGCGCCGACGGAAATGCCGCACAAGACGGCCGCGGGGCAGACCTACGATTGCGGCGATTTCCCGGCCGTGCTGGACCACGCGCTGGAAGCGGCGGACTGGAAGGGCTTTGCGGCACGTCGCGCTCAAAGCGAGAGCCGCGGCAAGCTGCGTGGCATCGGGCTTGCCTCCTACATCGAAGCGGCCGCCGCCGGTGCGCAGCCCAAGGATCAGACGGCGGCGCGCTTTGCAGCGGACGGCTCGCTCACGATTTATTGCATGGCCGGTGGCTCGGGGCAGGGGCACGAGACGACGTTTGTCTCGATTTTTGCCGACGCACTGGGCATTCCGGCCAGCGCTGTGCAATACCGTGCCAGCGATCCCGGCCTGGCGATGGTGGGCAACGGCACCGGCGGTTCCCGCACCACGGCCGGACAAGGCAGCTCCTTCAAGCTCCTGGCGCAGGCCCTGCGCGACAAGGCGACACCGCTTGCCGCACAGGCCCTGGGCGTGACTGACGTGACCTATGCCGGTGGCACCTTCACGGGCAACGGCAAGTCGATCAGCCTGTTGCAGCTTGCCCGGCAGCTGGCGCCCGCCAGCGGCGCACATCCGCTGGATGTGGATGCCGAGGGCTCCTTTGGTGCAACCTATCCGAACGGCTGCCATATCGCCGAGGTCGAAATTGATCCGGCAACCGGTGTGACGGAACTTGTCAATTACACCGCTGTGGATGATCTGGGCAACCTGATCCAGCCGATGCTGGTGGAGGGCCAGGTTCACGGTGGCGTGGCGCAAGGCTGGGGCCAGATGTTTGGTGAACATGCGGTGTACGACCGCGATTCCGGCCAATTCCTGACTGCCAGCTTCATGGATTACCCGATGCCGCGCGCCGACTGGATGCGTGGGCCGTTTACGCGCCTTTCACACCCGGTTCCCACCGAGAAAAACCTGCTGGGCGCCAAGGGTGTGGGCGAGTCCGGTTGTTCGGGTTCGCTGCCGGCACTCATGAACGCGGTCATGCACGCCGTATGGCCAGTGGGCGTCAGGGAGTTGCAGATGCCTGTCACCCCGGCGGTATTGTGGCGGGTCCTGAAGGACGCACGCGCCAAGGCAGCCTAAAATCCACCGCTCACGCGATCAGCAGCAAATCAGCAGCACACCCCCAAGGAGACATGATGTACGCATTTGAGTATTTGCGCGCCGATTCGGTGGCGCAGGCCGCCAGCCTGTTGGCGCAGCATCCGGACGCCAAGTTGCTGGCCGGCGGCCAGACCTTCATCCCGACCCTGAAGGCGCGTCTGGCGCAACCTTCGCACGTGATCGACATCGGCCGCGTCAAGGAACTGCAGGGCATCGAGGTGACCGCCAGCAGCGTCTCGGTCGGGGCGATGACGCGCCACGCCGAAGTGGCTGAATCGGCGGCCATCCGCAAGGCGATTCCGGCGCTCGCCGCGCTGGCTTTTGAAATCGGCGATCTGCAGGTGCGCAATCGCGGCACCATGGGTGGCTCGGTGGCCAACAATGACCCGGCCGCAGACTACCCGTCGGCGGTATTGGCGCTGGGCGCGACCGTCAAGACCAGCAAGCGCGAGATCGCGGCGGACGATTTCTTCCAGGGCATGTTTGCCACCGCTCTGGAGGCGGACGAAGTGCTGACGCGGATCGTGTTTCCGGTGCCCAAGCGCGCTGCCTATTCGAAGTTTCACCACCCGGCCTCGGGCTACGCCATGGCCGGCGTGTTCGTGGCGGACACGGCCAGTGGCGTCCGGGTCGCGGTGACGGGAGCAGGCGCATCGGGGGTGTTTCGCTGGAAACAGGCCGAGGCTGCGCTGGCCAAGTCCTTCACGGCGGCCGCGCTTGACGGCCTCGCGGTGGACGAAAGCGAATGCATTGCCGACCTGCATGCCGGCGCGGACTACCGCGCCCATTTGATCGGCGTCATGGCCCGCCGGGCCGTCCAGAACATTACGGGTTGAGGTTTCATCACATGAACAAGATCGAATTCACCATCAACGGCAAGAAGGTCGCCACCCAGGCGGAAGGGCGCACCCTGCTGGTCAACCTGATCCGCGACGAACTGAAGTTGACCGGGACCCACGTGGGCTGCGATACCAGCCAGTGTGGTTGCTGCACGATTCACCTGGATGGCAAGGCCGTCAAATCCTGCGCGATGCTGGCGGCGCAAGCCGACGGCGCGGAGATCGTGACTATCGAAGGCATGGCCAAAGGCAGCGGCGAGCAAATGCAGCTGCACCCGGTGCAGCAGGCCTTCACCGAGTGTCATGGCCTGCAGTGCGGCTTTTGCACGCCGGGAATGATCATGACGGCGGCCGGGATTCTCAAGGCCAACCCCAATCCCACCGACGAGGAGATCGTCAAGGGGCTGGAAGGCAACCTCTGCCGCTGCACCGGTTATATCAACATCATCAAATCGGTGAAGCGGGCTGCGGAGTTGATGAAGGCAGCGTAAGCATGCCGCGTGCGCAGAACCGGCGTGGCGGGCCGGCTGCGATGCGAAAGGCCGGTCAATGAGCGGGCCTGTGCCGCCCATGCGGCGCAGGCAACAATGGATGAATATCACGCAGGCGGACTTTGAGCGCCTGCTGCCGGCGGCCGTTTCCCACGCCCCCTACGAGGCGCGCGACGGCGTCTATGGCCATGCCGCTGCGGGCCGCAGCTGGCAGGTGCGACTGGGGCCGGAAGAGGTGCGCCGCATTGCGCTGATCCGCCTGCCCATGCGCAGCGTGGAGATCGCGCTTTCAGGATTTGGCGATGAGGAGGCCGCAGCCTGGCTGGCGCGCTTCGACCTGTATTTCCAAAAAGGGGGCGGCTGATACAATTCCTCTCGGCGGGCCCCTCCGCATGGTGGCTCGGGAACCTGGTCAGGTCGGGAACGAAGCAGCCATAACCGAATACTGTCAGTGCCGGAGTTCAGGCTCGCCACCTCTTTCCCTTCATGTCTTACCTCGTCCTCGCCCGCAAATATCGCCCCAAGTCGTTTGCGACTCTGGTCGGGCAGGAGCATGTGGTCAAGGCCCTGACCCACGCGCTCAACGAGAAGCGCCTGCACCATGCCTGGCTGTTTACTGGCACCCGTGGCGTCGGCAAGACCACCATCTCGCGCATTCTCGCCAAGGCGCTCAATTGCGAAACCGGCGTATCCGCGAACCCCTGCGGGGTGTGTCCGACCTGTCTGGCGATCGACGCCGGCCGCTTCATCGACTACATCGAGATGGATGCGGCCTCGAATCGCGGCGTCGATGAGATGACGCAGATCCTCGAATCGGCACCCTACAAGCAGGACGCTACGCGCTACAAGGTGCTGATGATCGACGAGGTGCACATGCTCACCAACACGGCCTTCAACGCCATGTTGAAGACGCTGGAGGAGCCGCCCGAGCATGTCAAGTTCATCCTCGCCACCACCGACCCGCAAAAGATTCCGGTGACGGTGCTGTCGCGCTGCCTGCAATTCAACCTGAAGCAGATGCCGCCGCAGCACATTGTCGGGCACCTGGAAAACGTGCTGGGCGAAGAACGCATTCCGTTCGAGAAGCCGGCTCTGCGGCTGATCGCCCAGGGTGCCTCGGGCAGCATGCGCGATGCCCTCTCGCTGACCGACCAGGCGATTGCCTATAGCGCAGGGCAGGTCACCGAGGAAGCGGTGCGTGGCATGCTCGGTACCATTGACACCACTTACCTCGTGCGCATCCTCGATGCCCTGGCCGCCGGCGATGTGCCGGCGATGCTGGCGGTGGCGCAGGAGATCGCTGGCCGCAGCCTGTCGTTCTCCGGTGCACTCAATGAAATGGCGGCGCTGCTGGCCAAGGTTGCGGTGGCGCAGACGGCGCCGCAGGCGATTGCCGACGATGCGCCGGAGCGCGAAGACGTGCTGCGCCTGGCACGCGCATTTGCTGCCGAAGAAGTGCAGCTGCATTACCAGATTGCCATCCACGGCAAGAACGACCTGCCCTATGCGCCGGATGAAGAAACCGGGTTCACGATGACGCTTTTGCGCATGGCAGCGTTCCGCCCGGTCGATGGCGGTGCTGAAACGGCGGCTGCCGAAGTGCCACCGCGTGCACGCAGTGCCGTACCTGCTCCCGGCGCCTCCAGCACGCCAACCCGTGCCTCTGCGGCGCCGGCAGGGCCATCGCGCCAGGAGGCGCTCCCACCAACGGTTTCGGCCGCACCCGCAGGCAACCTTGCGGCCAGTCGCGTGGCCGGGCCGCCCGCCGACATGGAGCCACCGGTGACCGGAAGTTTCGATGGCAACTGGGCTTCGCTGATTGCGCGCTTGCCGCTGACCGGGTTCGTGCGCGAATGGGCAGCCAAGACCGAGATGGCATCGTTCGAGAAAGACGTATTCACGCTGCGCGTTGCCACCGACAAGCTGGCAGCGGACAAGCCGATGCAGGACAAACTGCGCCAGGCGATTGAGCAATATCTGGGCCGGCCGGTTCGCTTTGTGGTCGGGGTCGGTGGCCTGGCTGGCGAATCGATTGCGGCGGTCGAAACCCGCAAGAATGATGCGCGCCAGCAGGCGGCGGAGGCGGCCATCATGAGCGATCCGTTCGTGCGCGAGATGATGGCCAAGACCGGCGCGCGCGCCGTCAAGATTGAATCCAACACTTGAGTGAAAAAACGCAGGAGCTGACGATGTTCAACAAGGGACAACTTGCAGGGCTGATGAAGCAGGCGCAGGCCATGCAGGAAAAAATGCAGCAGCAGATGGGCAAGATCGAGGAAGAGCTGGCCGCGCTCGAAGTCGAGGGTCAGTCCGGCGCGGGGATGGTCAAGGTCACCATGACAGGCAAGATGGGCGTCAAGCGCGTGACCATCGATCCTTCACTCCTGTCGGACGACAAGGAAATGCTGGAAGATCTGGTGGCGGCGGCCGTCAACGACGCCGTCCGCAAGGCGGAAAAGGTGTCCGAAGAGAAGCGGGCGGCCATTTCGGCCGGCATGCAGTTGCCGCCGGGCATGAAATTGCCGTTTTAGGGCTGGTTCAGGGCCGGTTTGTGGCGGCCGCTCCCCGGGTGGCCGCTGCGCGGGTGGGCGGCAGGGGCTTTACAAGCAGGGAAAATTGGGGTACTGTATAAAAAAACAGTACATCCACTGATTGCCCTACCTTGTCCCCGGAGCCCGCCATGCAGACCCTCATCAACTACCTTGCGTCCACGCCGTCCGGCGGCAATTCGACCCACGATGATGGGCGGGACAAGTGGGTCGGCATCGTCTCGGTGGTCGGCTTTATCGTGCTGGCGGCCGGCGATCTGATTTCGCTGTTCCTCCGCTAGCCTCGGCGTGCGGGGCGGTGGGGGCGGCCCCCGCTTTTGTGCGCAGACCCGCCCCTTCCCCGCATCGAGGGGGCGAGGTCAGTGCTCTGCGTGGCGCCGGGCCTCGCTGGTCGCCTTTTCCATGACATAGTCGGTAATCGCGATGGCGAGGGCCGAGAACAGGAACGTGACGTGAATGATGGTCTGGTACATCAGCGTCTTCTCGTCATAGGCCTTGGCATTGATGAAGGTCTTGAGCAGGTGGATTGACGAGATTCCGATAATCGCCGTTGCCAGCTTTACCTTGAGCACGCTGGCATTGACGTGAGAAAGCCACTCTGGCTGATCCGGATGGCTTTCCAGATCCATCCGCGAAACAAAGGTTTCGTATCCTCCGACGATCACCATGATCAACAGGTTCGAGATCATCACCACGTCGATCAGGCCCAGCACCACCAGCATGATGGTGGTCTCGTTGAGCTTGGTGGGGCGGGACGCACCTTCCACCGCCACCGCATCAATGATGTGCTTGAGGGCAGCTTCGTTGCCCAGCGCCGCGCCGATCAGGTCGATCAACTCCACCCAGAAGTGATAAACATAGACGCCCTGCGCCAGAATCAACCCGACATACAGGGGAAACTGCAGCCAGCGGCTGGCAAAAATGAAGCGCGGAATCGGGCGCATTCTGCGTCCGTTCGTGTCTTGTTCGATCATGGGAGTAGCCAGCAAGAGTGGGAACGAGCGCGGATTCTAGCAGTATGGCGCAACCCTACGCCGGCGACGGCACGGCCGAAAAGAGGCGGCAATTCAGGGGCTTGACGGGGGCTCTCAGGTAAGTGCCCCATTAATTGCTGCAATGCATGATTTAAGCCTTTATTTAGTCTTGATAAAAATCAATAAAAAATTAAATAAGCACATAAAAACAAATACTTGTTAAGTAAGTGCTACAGGTCGGTAAATCTGTTGCGCAGCACAACATTGCAATGCAACATGCGCTCCAAGTTGCTTTGCCTGATGCGTGGTGTGATGCGCCGGAAGCTTGGGTTGCCAATCTCTCCACGGCGGTAAAGGTAAGCGACGGTTGCCTTTGTTCCACTTCCCAACCCGATGGAGATAAGCATGACGAGCCGTGACCTTGAAATCCAGAAAATCCAGAAAGACTGGACCCAGAACCCGCGCTGGAAGGGCGTGAAGCGGGATTACTCTGCCGCCGACGTCTACCGCCTGCGCGGTTCGGTGCAGGTCGAGTACTCGATTGCCAAACGGGGGGCCGAGAAACTCTGGCAGATGTGCAACGAGCGGCCGTTCGTCAACTCGCTCGGCGCCCTGACGGGAAACCAGGCCATGCAACAGGTCAAGGCGGGTGTGCCGGCGATCTATCTGTCGGGCTGGCAGGTGGCAGCCGATGCCAATGACTCCCTCTCCATGTATCCGGACCAATCGCTCTATGCCACGACCTCCGTGCCGACGGTGGTCAAGCGCATCAACAATGCGCTGCTGCGCGCCGACCAGATCCAGCACATGGAAAATGTCGACAACGACAGCGAGCGCATCGACTACATGGCACCGATCGTCGCCGATGCCGAAGCCGGATTCGGCGGCGTGCTCAATGCCCATGAACTGATGAAGGCGATGATCGAAGCCGGCGCCGCCGGTGTGCACTTCGAAGACCAGCTGGCTTCGGTCAAGAAGTGCGGCCACATGGGTGGCAAGGTGCTGGTGCCGACGCAGGAAGCCGTGGACAAGCTCAAGGCGGCGCGCATGGCGGCCGACCTGATGGGTGTGCCTACCGTGCTGTTGGCGCGCACCGACGCCGAGGCGGCCGATCTTGTCACCTCCGACTGTGACGAGCGTGATCGCCAGTTCATCACCGGTGAACGCACCCAGGAAGGCTTCTATCGCACCCGCAAGGGGTTCGATCAGGCCTTGTCACGCGGTCTGGCCTACGCCGAGTATGCCGACATGGTGTGGTGTGAAACCGGGACCCCGGATCTGGAGTTTGCGCGCCGCTTTGCCGAAGGAATTCACAAGAAGTTTCCCGGCAAGATGCTCTCCTACAACTGCTCGCCCTCGTTCAACTGGAAGCGCAACCTCGACGATGCCACCATCGCCAAATTCCAGCGCGAACTGGGCGCCATGGGCTACAAGTTCCAGTTCATCACGCTGGCCGGCTTCCATGCCTTGAACTACTCGATGTTCGAGCTAGCCTATGGCTACGCCCGCAACAACATGAGCGCTTTTGTCGAACTGCAGCAAAAGGAATTCGCCGCGGCCGAAAAGGGCTTCACCGCCGTCAAGCATCAGCGCGAGGTAGGCACCGGCTACTTTGATGCCATCACGCAGGCGGTGCAGGGCGCCAATGCCTCGACCACCGCACTCCACGGTTCGACCGAGGACGAACAGTTCTTCGAGGAGCAGAAAGAGGCGCGCAAGGCCGCGTAAGCCTCCCGCAAGCCTGACCCGTAATTGTGTGAGGCGACGGGTGAGGAGACAAGCGGCGGAGAATGGCTCCCGGAGCCATTCTCCGCTTTTTTTTCAACCAGGTGATGCGGTTGCCGCAGGTTCGGCGCACTGACCTTCAGGCCAGCCGGTAGCGCGCCCCCGTGCCATGTGCGGATGCCGTATCGGTGGCGACGACGCGGCCGCTCACGATCAACGCGGTCAGGTGGGCGAGTACGGATCGCCCTGCCGCCTTGTGCAGGCGCGGATCGACGCTTGCATAGAGTGTGCTCACCATTTCCGGAATCGTGGCAGGGCCTTCCGTCAGGCACCCGATGATCTGTTGTTCGCGCTGGTGCCGGTGGGCAATCAGCGCTTCGACAAACGGCGTTGGCTGCGTGATGGGGGCACCATGTGTCGGATAGAGGATCCTGTCGCCACGGGCCAGCACCTTGTGCAATGACGCCATGTAGTCGGTCATGTTGCCGTCCGGCGGAGAGACCACGGTCGTGGACCAGCCCATCACGTGGTCGCCGGTGAACAGGGAGTGCTCCTCCGGCAAGCAGAAGCAGGTGTGGTTCGAGGTGTGGCCCGGCGTGTACACCGCCTCGAGCGTCCATCCCGGCCCGCTGATCCGGTCTCCATCGGCCAATACCTGATCCGGCTGATAGTGCGGATCCATGCCTTCTTCCACCGGTTCATCGTCCGGCCCGCTGGGCAGCGGGTGCGGACAGCCGACCACCGGCGCATCCACGTGTTGCCGCAACAATCGTGCGCCCGGCGAGTGGTCCATGTGGGTATGGGTAATCACGATATGGGTGATGCGTTCGCCGGCAAGGGCCTGGCGCAATGCGTCGATGTGGGCGGCGTCCTCCGGTCCCGGATCGATGATCGCTACCTCACCATGGCCGATCACGTAGGTACCGGTGCCCCAGGCCGTGAACGGGCTTTTGTTGGTTGCGACCAGTCGGCGAACCAGGGGTGAGACCCGGGTGAGCTGGCCATAGGCCGGATCAAAATCGCGAATGAATTCGGGTGCGGATGCCATGGTATCGAGGGTTCGGCAGAGAATGGTTGAAAGGGCGGAAGGGCCGGTGCGTCATACGCTCGCGCGTGCGCGGGCAGCCGGATTGGTGCAACGCAGCACGCATACTGTGAGAAAAATCACGCTTTGTAAGGGAGTTGTAAGCGGCTGGAAATAATGTCACGGTCGGAAAAAGGCGTGGAGGCGGAGCTTCACGCAGCGCAGCAAGAGCAGCCACGAGGCGGTGTGAGGCAACCCGCTCACGTGAGCGCCAACAGGAGAGACGGGAATGGCATCAGGCACGAATATCAGTTCAGTGATGACGGAAAGCCGTGTATTTCAGCCGCCGGCGGAATTGGTCAAGCATGCTGCAGTGTCGGGGATGGAGGCCTATCGCGCGTTGTGCGCCGAGGCGGAAGCCGATTATGCGGGCTTTTGGGGTCGTCTGGCACGCGAGAACCTCGCCTGGCACAAGCCGTTCACCAAAACCCTTGATGAGTCGGGCGCGCCGTTTTACAAGTGGTTTGAGGATGGCCAGCTCAATGCCTCGTACAACTGCCTGGACGTCAACCTGACGAACGGCAATGCCGACAAGACCGCGATCATTTTTGAAGCGGATGACGGCTCTTCCACTGCGATTACCTATCGCGCCTTGCACCAGCGCGTATGCCGCTTTGCCAATGCGCTGAAGAGTCGTGGCATCAAGAAGGGCGACCGGGTCCTGATCTACATCCCGATGACCATTGAAGGCGTCATCGCCATGCAGGCCTGCGCCCGCATCGGCGCGACTCACTCGGTGGTCTTCGGCGGCTTTTCAGCCAAGTCGGTGCACGAACGGATTGTCGATGCCGGTGCCGTGGCGCTGATCACGGCCGACCAGCAAATGCGCGGCGGCAAGGCCTTGCCGATCAAGGCCATCGTGGATGAAGCGCTCTCCATGGGCGGCTGCGAGGCGGTGCATTCGGTATTCGTCTATCGCCGCACCGGCAACGCGGTCACGATGGCAGCGCCGCGCGACGTGTGGTGGCACGAGGCCGAGGCGGCGCAATCGGACGTCTGCGAACCCGAGTGGGTCGGCGCCGAGCACCCGCTGTTCATCCTGTACACCTCCGGTTCGACCGGCAAGCCCAAAGGCATCCAGCATTCCACTGGCGGCTATCTGCTCTGGGCCAAGCTGACGATGAAGTGGACTTTCGATCTCAAGCCTTCCGACGTGTTCTGGTGCACCGCCGACATCGGCTGGGTGACCGGCCATTCGTATGTGGCATACGGCCCCCTGGCCATGGGCGGCACGGAAATCGTGTTCGAAGGCGTGCCGACCTACCCGAATGCCGGCCGATTCTGGGAGATGATCGCCAAGCACAAATGCTCGATCTTCTATACCGCGCCAACGGCGATCCGCTCCCTGATCAAGGCCAGTGAAACGGATCCCAAGACCCATCCGCGCAACTACGATCTGAAGAGCCTGCGCATCATGGGCTCGGTGGGCGAGCCGATCAATCCCGAAGCGTGGATGTGGTACTACGAGAACGTCGGCGGTTCACGCTGCCCGATCGTCGATACCTTCTGGCAAACCGAAACGGGCGGGCACATGATCACCCCGCTGCCGGGCGCCACACCGCTGGTGCCCGGTTCCTGCACGTTGCCCCTGCCCGGCATTCAGGCGGCGATTGTCGATGAAACCGGCCATGACCTGCCCAACGGGCAGGGTGGCATCCTGGTCGTCAAGCGCCCCTGGCCGTCCATGGTGCGCACCATCTGGGG
>CAYUEG010000088.1:0-16079 GCA_964443245.1 uncultured Burkholderiales bacterium
CCTTGCCGCCCCAGGTCTTGCCCTTGCCGTGCGAGAGCAGCCAGTTCAGGCGCGCACCGATCAGGAGGACCACATCGGCTTCGGGAAGGACAAAGGAACGCGCGGCGGAAGCGCACTGCTCGTGCGTGTCGGGCAACAGGCCCTTGGCCATCGACATCGGCAGGTAGGGAATGCCGGATTTCTCGACGAGGGTCCGGATGTCGGCATCGGCCTGGGCGTAGGCAGCGCCCTTGCCGAGCAGGATCAGCGGCTTCTTCGCGCCCTTCAACAGGTCAAGCGCACGCTGGACGGCGTCCGGCGCCGGAATCTGGCGCGGGGCCGGGTCCACCACCTTGATGAGCGACTGGCGGCCGGCTTCCGCGGGCATGCTCTGCGAGAACAGCTTGGCTGGCAGGTCAAGATACACGCCGCCGGGGCGGCCCGACACCGCCGCGCGAATCGCGCGAGCGATGCCCACGCCAATGTCCTCGGCATGCAGCACACGATAGGCAGCCTTGGCGACAGGTTTGGCAATCGCCAGCTGGTCCATTTCCTCGTAGTCGCCCTGCTGCAGGTCGACGATCTCACGTTCGGACGAGCCCGAGATCAGGATCATCGGGAAGCAGTTGACGGTGGCGTGCGCCAGTGCGTTCAGGCCGTTCAGGAAGCCCGGGGCCGATACCGTCAGGCAGATGCCCGGCTTCTGGGTCAGGAACCCGGCAATCGATGCCGCGTAGCCGGCACTTTGCTCGTGCCGGAACGACAGCACGCGCATGCCTTCGGCTTGCGCCTTGCGGGTGAGGTCGGTAATCGGAATACCCGGCAGGCCGTAGATGGTGTCGATGCCGTTCAGCTTGAGCGCATCGATGACCAGGTGAAAACCGTCGGTCAGATCCAGCGCTTGGGAAGGGGTGTCTTGGGTCTTCATGGAAGTCTCTCCGTTCCGGCCGCAACCGGAATGCGTTCGCGAAAAGGCGTACTGCCGCCGCTATGACGCCAAGGGAAGGCCGTCATGCGAATACCGTGACGGACAGGCCTTTGGCGAGGGCGCATTTTGCCCCCCCCACCCCCGCATTTCCTTGACATATCTCACGTCGGCCAATAACGGCCGGCGCAGTCCGGGGGCGTCATGGCGCGGTGCAACACGCATATTCTCCGAGACCGAACAATCGTCGGAGAATGGCTCCCACCAACGGTCTCATGAATGTCCGGCCGGGCTCCCGCACACCATCTTCTCGGATTTCCACGCTACCAGGCCCGTCCGCCGGCGACCAAAGCGTACATTTACTTACTTGCGCGCAGCCCGGCGATGATTCAGAGTACGCCATCCGCCACAGATCACATCCCGCTGGAGAGAACATATGGTGAGACTTGCCGATTTGAGCCCATCCGAACAAGCCGCGCATCGGGACAGGATTTCGACCTTTCCGCAATTCGATACCCAATCCTTTGTCCGGGGCACCGGGCTGGCTCAGCGGCGCGTCGCTCTGGTGACGACCGCCGGCCTGCATCTGCGCGTTGACCGCCCGTTTGACAACGGTGGCGCCGGCATTGACTACCGGGTGATTCCGGGCGATGTATCGTCAAAAGACTTGGTCATGAGCCATGCCTCGGTAAATTTTGATCGCACCGGATTTCAGTCCGACTGGAATGTGGTGTTTCCGCTCGACCGGCTCAAGGCTTTCGTGCAGCAAAAGCTGATCGGTTCGCTGGCCGCCTTCCACTACTCCTTCATGGGCGCGATCCCCAAGATCACGCGCTATGAGCCCAAGGCGCGGGAACTGGCGACTCTGCTCAAGGAGGACCGCGTCGACGCGGTACTCCTAACGCCGGTCTGACCGCTCTGCACGTGCGCCGTGAGCGCACTGGGCCACTACCTCGAAAACGAGGGTATCGCGACGGTTTCAATCAGTCTGATTCGCGAGCACTCGGCCGCCCTCAAGCCGCCGCGTGCACTTTGGGTGCCATTCATGCTGGGACGCCCGTTGGGCGTACCCAACGACCCCACCTTTCAGGACCGGGTTGCCTTGGCAGCACTGGCCCTGTTGGAACGCAGCGCCGGCCCCGTGCTGGAAGACTTCCCCGATGAGGCGCCTTATGAAGACCTGGGTGAGGTGGCAGAAGCGGAAAATTGCCCGGTCAGCTTTCCGCGCCCGCGCTCGGATGGCTCCCTGACTGAACGGCTGGGCGACGAAATCGCCCAGCTGGCGGCGTGGCATGAAGTCGCCGTGCGGCACCATGGTGGCACCACCATGGGCATCTCCGGTATGGCACCGGAAGAAATGGCCGATTATCTGGCGGGCTGGCTTGATGACCGGCCGCGGCCCGCGTTTCGCACCGATTTGACACCAGCCGGCGCCTTGAAGCTGGTGGCTGATGACCTGAAAACGTTTTACTATGAAGCCAAGTCAGTGCAACCCGGACGACGCTCACCGTCTGACGTGCTGGAGTGGTTCTGGCTCCATACTGCCGCGGGTGAAGCCTTTGTGGCCATTCGCGACAAGGCTGCCCTGATTGACGACCCGGGCATGAAGGGTATTGCCACACTGAGCCTGGTGCCGCGTGCAGCGCTGCCGCTACTCGCAGCGCGATCAGCCAATTCACCTGACACTTGATCGTTTGAGGAGACCGGCTTGCCCAACATCACCATGCTTGACATTGAAGAGCTCAAGAAAACCAAGCTCAAGCCACTGATCGAGCAATGCCTCGAACACCGCGCGCCCGATCCGGCATTCCACGCCATGATGGGCCACAACCCGGATCAGGCCGAGGCCATGTTCGTGGCCTGGAGCACGTGCTTTAACACCGGCCGCATCAGCCATACGCTCAAGGAAATCATCCGTGTCACCTTATCGCGCATGGCTTCCTGCAGTTACTGAGGTAACGTTAGATCCGCTTCGGCGAAGCGGAACGGCCTGACCGAGGAAGCGCTCGACGACGGCATCGACAACTACGCCAACAGCACGCGCTTGAGCGCCGCAGACAAGATCGCGCTGCGTTACAGCGAGTTGATGGCAACAGACTGGCAAAAGGTGGATGCCTCGTTCTATGATCAGTTGCGCCAACACTACACGGAAGAAGAAATCGTCGAACTCGGCACCTTCATCGGCTTCAACATTGGCTATCACACGTTTTTCGGCACGCTCAAGTTCTACCCGATGTTCTCGCCCGATGGCCGCTTGGTGAGCCAGGAGGAGTCGGCGCGCCTGTACGGGGCCAACCCGGTGTCGCTGGGCGGCACCAAGACACGAAACGAGACTGCGTGATGGCACATATCGCACCGCTCAATCCGGCTGACATCCACGATCCGGAATTGCTTGCCCTGATGGCACGCGCCGAAGAACTCGGCGTGCCCGACGGCGTGTTTACCGGCATCGTGGCACGCGTGCCCAGCTATGCGAAGGTATTGCTCAAGGCGTTGCTCGTGTCGCATGGGCAGGGCAATGTGGATCACAAACTGAAGGAGGTGATCCGCATCCAGCTGGCGCGTTTTGCGGGCGACACCTACTTCGGTGGATTGCGCTCGAAACGCGCTCTGGCAGCCGGCCTTGACGAAGCGACCATCGACGAAGGCTGCGACAGCTACGAGCAAGGGAGTCGCTTCTCCGAAGCTGAAAAAATGGCGCTGCGCTACGCCAACATGATGTATCTGGACGCCAACCAGGTCGACAAGGCGTTCTACGATGCGCTCAAGAAGCATTACACCGAAGCCCAGATCATGGAACTGGGCGGCTTCATCGCATTTCACTACGGCATGCAGGTGTTCATGCGTACGCTCAACGCCCTGCCTGCCGCCCAACCCGCAGCGATGACCGCTGCTATGATGCCTGCGGGTATCCCCCCAACCTTGACGCAGCAATAAGGATAAATCGCATGACTGAAAAACTGCATATCGGCAGCGTCTTCCCCGCCATGACCATCCCCCTGGTCGGTGGCGGCACGATGGCTTTGCCCAATGGCCTGGATGCCAAGTACCGCGTAGTGCTGTTTTATCGCGGGCATTGGTGACCGTACTGTCGCCGACAGTTGGTCGGCTTTGCGAAGTTGCATGACGAGCTCGCTGCGCTTGGGGTAAAGGTATTTGCGGCCAGTGTGGACCCGGAAGACAAATCCAGACCGGTAGCGGATGAACTCAATTTTCCGTTGGGTTACGGCGTAACCCGCGCCCAGGCCGACCAGCTCGGTTCGTGGTGGGAAGAGCGGCGCCAGATCATCCAGCCCTCGGAGTTCATCCTGAATGCCGAAGCCAAGGTGATGGCATCAAGCTACAGTGATGGTCCGCTGGGGCGCATCGAGGCAGCGGATGTGATCAGATTGGTTAACTTTTACGAAGCGCAGAAAAAGTAGCCTTCGGTCCAATTTGCACAGGACTCACGTCCGCAAACAAAAAGGCCGCCCTTCGGGGCGGCTTTTTCATCGGCTCTGCAGGCATGCGCGGTGACTCCTGGTTGACCGGTGGCGGAAGGGAGTGGGAGTCGAACCCACCAGGAACGTCTGACGCCCCTCTCCGGGTTTGAAGTCCGGGCACTCCACCGGGAGCAATTCCCTTCCGTGGAAAGCAAATTTTACAAGGGTGTCGTTGATGGGTCGCCAAACACCTCGCGCGGCGGCCGTTGCAGCAACCGTTCATCGCCCAGCCGCCGGGTGTATTTGACGCGGTCGAAGAATTCGAGAATCTCGATCGACAAATTGCGCCCGACGCCGGCGCGGTCGCGAAAGTCGGTAGCCTTGAAACGCAGCGTGCGCTCCGGTCCGGCCAGTGCTGCGGCATGTGCCGCCCAAACCTGCGCTGTACTCGGGAGAGCGAAGCGCTCCTCCGATACCCGCCACACCAACTGCAGTTGCGCAGCGCGCACCAATAGCTCCCTAACCGGCCGCGCCTGCAATTTGAGTGCCGACGCCAGTTCGGCCACCGTAGGGGGGCGGTCGGCCTCGGCATGCAAGGCTTTGTGGATACGCTCCCACAGTGTCTGATCAGCGCCACGCAAGCCGCTGCTGTGACCCGGCAAGCGCAACGCCGCACCCACCCGCACCAGCAAGGAAGATGCCACAAGATCAGCTCCCAGAGCGGCTCTCAGGGCCGATGTCAGTTTGATGGGGGAGCCTTCAAGCAGACGGTCTTCCGGTATGCCCGGTGTATTTGGCGAGCGTGCGTGCCACGCTTTCACGACTTCAAGCACCGCCTGCTGAGCGGCCTGCCAATGCGCCGGCAGGAAGCCGATTCCATCCACCGGGCGCACCATCTTGCTGGAGGCAGCAAGGGCTTCCATCTCCGCAGTCGCGAGATTTCGGCAGGCGGCGAAGCGCGCAAGATCCAGCCCATTTGGCGACACCGCGAGTGCAGCATGAAGCGCCAGGGCATGGTCGTCATGCTGCATCGCCTTGAGATACGCAATGCGTGCCGGGCGGGCACGGCCGCGTGGCGGCGCGAAGACATCAATGACCCGTCCGCCACCCACGGTGCGGCGTGCAGACTGATCGCGCAGGATCACGGCATCGCCTTGGCAGGCGCCCATCGGCCGATCCAGCACCAGTTGTGCAAGGCCTGAGGTACCCGGGTCGAGGGCATCGGCTTCAAGCAGCGCAATACGCCCGGTAACGTCGGCCGCGCCGATGTGGGCATGCACCGGTGTCCAGTGTCGAAACGGACGTGCTTCTGAGGCAAGCAGGCGCAGTTGCAGGTCGATTCGTGTCGTTGCCGGGGCGGCGTCTGCTGCAGCAATCCAGTCGCCCCGCGCAATCGTGGCGTGGCTAATGCCGCTGCCAGCCAGATTGAGGGCGCAGCGCTCGCCTGCGGCCGCGCGTTGTGCCGCGCGATTCTGCGCGTGCAGACCACGTACACGGGCGGTGACACCAGCCAGCAGAACTGTTACTTCATCACCCACCGCCACCTCCCCGGCGATGACCGTGCCTGTGACCACCAACCCTGCTCCTGCCACAGTAAAGGCGCGGTCAGCCGTCATGCGGAACTTGCCGTCAGCGCCGCGCGCATGCTTCTCCTGCAGGCCTTGCTGCAACGTCTGCAATTGGGCACGCAAGGCAGGCAACCCGGTGCCAGTGATCGACGAAAGCGGAAAAACCGGAGAGCCGGCGAGCGCAGTAGGCGCCAAAAGGGATGCGATCTCTCGCGTCACGGCCTCGACCTGCCCCGGATCGACGGCATCAATCTTGGTGAGGGCCACCACGCCCAACTTGACGCCGAGCAGATCAAGAATCGCCAGGTGTTCGCGCGTTTGCGGCATCGGGCCATCGTCGGCTGCAATCACCAGGAGCGCACAATCGATGCCGGACACGCCGGCCAGCATGTTATGCACGAAGCGCTCGTGGCCCGGCACGTCGACAAAACCGATTGTCTGCGCGGCATCATCCTTGAGATAGGCGAAGCCCAGGTCGATGGTCATGCCGCGGCGCTTCTCTTCCGGTAGGCGGTCGGCATCGATACCAGTGAGCGCCTTGACCAGCGAGGTCTTGCCGTGATCGACGTGGCCAGCGGTGGCAATGATCATGCGAGGCTGTGGATTACTGCGGTATCGACAGGTGCGCAAACTGCGCGATCAGTGATTCGACGTCTTCCACGCAGCGAAAGTCGAGAACCAACAGGTCGTGCTCGATGCGCCCGATCACCGGTACAGGCAGAGCGCGCAATGCGGCCGACAGTTTCTTCAAGGCAGTGCCACGGCCACGCTTATCCAACAGGTTGACGGCAAGGCCGGCACTCGGCAGTTTCTCGAGCGGCTGCGAACCCGAACCGATTTCGCTCGCACAGTCGATCGACGCAACCGTCGCCCAGCCTTCCAGGCGCGCGGCCAGCGCCGGCCGGGCTTGTGCGGCACAGGCACGAATCGATCCGACCGGGCGCGTCAACAGTCGCAGCGTTGGCAGGCGCGCGCACAAGCGGTCCGGATCAAGGTAGAGGCGCAGCACCGCTTCGAGCGCCGCCATGGTCATTTTGTCGACTCGCAGTGCCCTCTTCAACGGGCTGCGCTTGATCTTGGCCACCAGATCGGCGCGCCCGGCGATGATGCCCACTTGCGGGCCGCCCAACAGTTTGTCACCACTGAAGGTCACGATGTCGGCGCCGTTGTCGATGGCGCTGCGTACGGTAGGCTCCCGAGGCAGACCGTAGGCTGACAGATCGATCAGCGAACCACAACCGAGGTCATTCACAAACGGCACGCCGCGCTCGCGGCACAGGGCGCCGAGTTCACGCTCTGGTGCTGCGGCGGTAAATCCCTGGACCACAAAGTTGCTGGTGTGCGCTTTCATCACCAGCGCTGTTTTCGGGCTGATGGCTGCCGCATAGTCGGCCAGATGGGTACGATTGGTGGTACCGACCTCACGCAACTTGCAGCCAGCGCGCGCCATGATGTCCGGCAGGCGGAACGAGCCGCCGATCTCGATCAGTTCTCCCCGTGACACCGGCACCTCGCGCTTCAGTGCCAGCGCATTCAGGACCAGTAACACCGCAGCCGCATTGTTGTTGACGACCGTGGCAGCTTCCGCGCCGGTGAGACGGCGAATCAGGCGCTCGACATGATCATCGCGGTCGCCGCGCTGGCCGGTGGCCAGATCAAATTCGAGATTGCTGGCACCACACGCGACAGCAGCAATCGCGTCAATGGCTTCGCGCGGCATCGGCGCGCGCCCCAGGTTGGTGTGCAGCACCGTGCCGGTCATGTTGAACACCGGACGAAGGCTGGGCTGGAAGGCTTTCTCCAGACGCGCAGCGGCGCTGGCCACGATATCTTCCTCATCAACCGCTGGCGGATGGATCGCATCCAGAATCGCGGCGCGACGTTCGTCAAGCTCGTCACGAATCGCGTCGATCAGCGGGGCGCGTCCAAACTTTGTCTCAAGCTCCCGCGCACGCGCGTGGCCAGCAAGCCGGTCCACCGACGGAAGGCGGACCGAAGTCACTGAAACGCCTGGATTCCCGTCTGGGCGCGCCCGAGGATCAGCGCATGGATATCATGCGTGCCTTCATAGGTGTTGACGACTTCGAGATTCACCATGTGACGGATCACGCCATACTCGTCGGAAATGCCATTGCCGCCAAGCATGTCGCGCGCCAGGCGCGCCACATCGAGAGATTTGCCGCACGAGTTGCGCTTCATGATCGAGGTGATCTCGACCGAGGCGGTGCCGTCGTCCTTCATGCGCCCAAGGCGCAGACAGCCCTGCAGGCCAAGCGTGATCTCGGTTTGCATGTCGGCCAGCTTCTTCTGGATCAGCTGGTTGGCGGCGAGCGGGCGGCCGAACTGCTTGCGGTCCAGCACGTACTGGCGCGCACGGTGCCAGCAATCCTCTGCCGCACCCAGCGCCCCCCAGGCAATGCCGTAGCGCGCCGAATTGAGGCAGGTGAACGGGCCCTTCAAGCCTTCGACGTTCGGCAGCTCATTCTCGGCAGGCACGAACACCTCGTCCATGACGATCTCGCCGGTCACGGAAGCACGCAGCCCGAACTTGCCTTCAATCTTGGGAGCCGACAGCCCCTTCATGCCTTTTTCGAGGATGTAGCCGCGGATGCGGCCTGCATCGTTCTTGGCCCAGACCACGAACACGTCGGCAATCGGCGAATTGGAAATCCACATCTTGGCACCGGACACCAGGAAACCGCCATCGACGCTCCTGGCCCGGGTAATCATCGAGCCCGGATCGGAACCATGGTTGGGTTCGGTCAGGCCAAAGCAGCCGATCCACTCGCCGGTAGCCAGCTTCGGCAGATACTTCTTCTTTTGCGCTTCGGAGCCAAAGTCGTTGATCGGCACCATGACCAGCGACGACTGCACGCTCATCATGGAGCGGTAGCCCGAATCGACACGCTCGACCTCGCGCGCAATCAAGCCGTAGCAGACGTAATTGAGCGCCGGGCCACCGTACTGCTCCGGGATGGTCGGGCCCAACAGACCGATCTCGCCCATTTCCCGAAAAATCGAGGGGTCAGTGGTTTCGTTGCGAAACGCGTGTTGAATACGGGGCGCCAACTTGGACTGGCAGTACTCGTGCGCCGCGTCACGCACCATGCGCTCTTCCTCGGTCAACTGGTCATTGAGCAGGAGCGGATCGTCCCAGTGGAATTGGGCTTTTTCAGTGGGGTGGGACGACATGCTTGCCTCGCGAAAAGTAAATGGTGGGGAGAGCCGGGATTATATTCGTGGGCTACGAGCCCGCCACTGCACCAGCACAATGGGCGCAGTGGCTATTCTGCGCGGGCGCCGGAAATCCTGACGGCCTGCGCGTTGCGCCTGGCATCGCCGGCCAGAAACGCCGCAAACTCTTCCGGCGAGCTTGCCACCAGTTCGTAACCCTTGGCCGCAATCTCCTTTTGCACAAACTCCGGCTCCTTGAACAGGCGCACGATCTCGCCGTGCAGAAGCGTGATGACATCACGCGGCGTGCCGGCGGGCGCAAACAGGCCGAACCACGCATTGGCCGGTACATCGGGAAAACCGGCTTCGGCAAAGGTGGGCACATCGGGCAGGAGCGGCAAGCGCGCTTTGCCACCAATCGCCAGCGCCTTCAGGCGACCGGCGCGCAGATGCGCCTGGGTGGAGGCGGCGCCGGAGAACGTCAGTTGCACTTCTCCCGCAATGGCCGCCGGCACTGCCTGGGGAATGCCCTTGTAAGGCACATGCACGATGTCCGTCCCCGATTGGCTCTTGAAGATCTCCATGGCCAGGTGCGGCTGGCTGCCAATGCCATAGGAGGCGTAGTTGAGTTTGCCGGGGTTGGCCTTGGCATGGGCAATCAACTCCTTCAGGTTGTTCACCGGCAGCGCTGCATTGGCCACCAGCAGCTGATTCAGGAATACCAGTTGCGAGACCGGGGCGAAATCCTTCACGGCATCGTAGGGCAGCTTGGCATACAGATAAGGATTGATGGTGATGGTGGCATCGGTGGTGATCAGCAGGGTGTAGCCATCCGGTGCCGCCCGAGCCACGGATTCGGCTGCCACGATGGTACCGGCCCCGGGCTTGTTTTCCACGACGACCGACTGGCCAAACCGCTGCGCGAGGCGCTGGGCGATGAGGCGCGACATGATGTCGATGCCGCCACCGGCCGGGTACGGCACGACGATACGGATCGGCTTGGCTGGATACGCCTGCGCCAGCGCCTGGCCGGACATGCCGGTCATCGACAGGGCGATCACCGTCAGGGCAACGGCACACATGGCTAGCAGCTGTTTCATGGCAAAGCGTCCAGAAAAGGCAGGAAAAGGGATTCCGTGGAAGTGCGCGATCAGTCGGGTATGACGGCCGTGGCCTCGATCTCCAGCCGCGCCTCCGGTTCCACCAGCGCCGTCACGCCGATCGCCGCCATGGCAGGGAAGTGCCTGCCGATGATCTCCTTGTAAATCGCGCCAATCGCCGGCCAGGCCGCGACATACTCGTCCCGGTCACGCACGTACCAGGTCAGGCGCACGATGTGTTCGGGTTTGGCGCCGGCTTCCCGCAGCACCGCTACGATATTGAGGAGGGTCTGGCGCGTCTGCCCGGCGAAATCAAGCGCGGGCCAGGTCGGGCGGCCCGTCGCGTCGGGCTTGCTCGCGTCCCAGCCGACATGGCCGGCCACAAACACCAGCGTGCCGCGGGCGGCGATGCCGTTGGCGTAGCCACGTGGTTTGACCCAATCCGGGGGTTGCAGAATTTGCATGTTGCGCCTCCACCCAAAAATACTTTAGACTTAAAGTAATTATAGCGAACGCGCTTGGGAGTGTCTAATGAAAGTCGAAGTCCTCGGTGGCGGTCCGGCCGGCCTGTACAGCGCGATCCTGATCAAGAAGAGCTTTCCGGACGCGCAAATCCACGTCACCGAACGCAATGCGGCCACGGACACCTTCGGCTTCGGCATTGTGTTGTCCGACGAAACCCTGGAGAACCTGCGCCGCGCGGACGAACCGAGCTATCGCAACATCGCGCGCAGCTTTGCCTACTGGGACGACATTTACGTGCACTACAAGGGCAACGTGATGAAGTCCGGCGGCCATGGCTTTTCGGGCCTGCGCCGGCTCACCTTGCTCGGCATCCTGCAGATCCGCGCCAGCCAGCTCGGCATCAATATTGACTATCAGACAGAGGCCCCGCCGATTGACGAGATCGCGCGCAATGCCGATCTGGTGATCGCCGCAGACGGCATCAACAGTGCCGTGCGCGAGCGCTGGAAGCACCACTTCAAGCCCGGTACGGACCTGCGTACCAACAAGTTCTGCTGGCTGGGGGCAGACATGGAACTGCCCGGCTTCACCTATGCCTTCAAGGAGAACGAGCACGGCATCTGGAACCTGCACGCCTACATGTTCACCAAACCGGGGGATTCGCCCCAGTGCACCTTCGTGCTGGAGACCACGGACGAGGCGTTCAGCAAGGCCGGCCTTACGGTGCAGGATGAAGAACGCACCGCGCGCTACTGCGAGGAGCTGTTTGGCGACATCCTGCAGGGACACAAGGTCATCACCAATCGCTCCTACTGGCGCAACTTCCCGGCCATCAGCTGCGAAAAGTGGAGCCACGAGAACGTGGTGCTGCTCGGTGATGCGGCCCATACGGCGCACTGGTCGATCGGCTCCGGCACCAAGCTGGCCCTGGAGGATGCCATCGGCCTGCACGCCTCCATCCTGCGCAACCCGAAGGACCAGCTCGCCGCGTTGCGCGACTACGAAGCAACCCGCCACGAAGAGGCAGATCGCATCCAGCACTCGGCCAACGTGTCGCTGGTCTGGTTCGAGAACGTGCGCCGCTTCTGGAACATGGATCCGGTGCAGTTCAATTTCTCGCTGATGAGCCGCTCCAAGGCGATCACTTTCGAGAACATGCGCATGCGCGATGCCGGCACGGTGACTGCGCTGGAGGACTGGTGGAACGCGCAGGTTGCCAAAGCCGAAGGCGCGCACCTGCCCCGGAATTTCAAGGCGGTGCCGATGTTCGCGCCCTTTCACCTGCGCAGCATGGTGCTGCGCAACCGGGTGGTGGTCTCGCCGATGGCGCAATACATGGCCAAGGATGGCCTGCCGGGAGACTGGCACCTGGTGCACTACGGCGCCCGCGCCGTCGGCGGTGCGGGCCTGGTGTTTACCGAAATGACCTGCCCCTCAGCCGATGCGCGCATCACACCCGGCTGTACCGGCCTGTACAACGACGAGCAAGCCCAGGCCTGGACGCGTGTGGTGGACTTCATGCACGCGAACAGCGATGCCAAGGTATGCCTGCAGCTGGGACATGCCGGCCGCAAGGGCTCCACCCAGCTGGGCTGGCACGAGATGGACCGCCCCTTGCGCAATGAGGCGGACAACTGGCCGTTGGTCGCGCCTTCACCGCTGCCCTACGCTGACGGCAACCAGGTGCCCCGCGAAATGACCCGCGCCGACATGGACCGGATCCGCGACCAGTTTGTCGCCAGTGCGAAGCGCGCGATCGGTTGCGGCTTCGACATGCTCGAACTGCACATGGCGCACGGCTACCTGCTGGCGAGTTTCATTTCGCCGATCACCAACAAGCGCACCGATGCGTATGGTGGTTCGCTGGAGAATCGCCTGCGCTGGCCGCTCGAGGTGTGGGATGCCGTCCGTGCCGTGTGGCCGGCAGACAAGCCGATGAGCGTGCGCCTGTCGGCGACCGACTGGATCCCGGGTGGCATGACCGGCAAGGACACCGTCGAAGTGGCGCGCATCTTCAAGGCTCACGGCGCAGATTTGATTGACGTTTCCACCGGCCAGACCGACCCGGCTTCAAAGCCGATCTACGGTCGCATGTTCCAGGCCCAGTTTTCCGAGCAGGTGCGCTATGAAGCCGGCATTGCCACCATGGCAGTGGGGGCGATCACCACGGCCGACCAGGTCAATACCCTGCTCGCTTCGGGCCGCGCCGATCTGGTGGCACTGGCCCGCCCGCACCTTGCCGACCCCTACTTCACCCTGCACGCTGCTGCCGAGTACGACTATCGGGATGTCGGCTGGCCCAAGCAGTATCTGTCCGGAGCCCAGCAGGCGCACACGCTGGCCCAGCGCGCCAGGGAAGATGCAAAGCGCAAGGAAGAAGCCGCCAAGGCTGCCAACAAGAAGGCCGTTGCGCTGTAAGCGCCGTGTGCGGGTGGGCGCGACCGGCCCGACGACGCCCGCTTCTGGTTCAGCCCGGGTTGGTACCGGTAAGGCGATAGATCATCGTTTCGCCCTTGCCCTTGAGAACCACGCGGCGCGGCGCCTCGAAGGTAAAGGCTGAACCCAGCCGTTCGTACGTCGTGGCATCGACCTGAATCACATCCGGCACGCCGTCCGAGGTGATCCGGCTGGCGAGATTGACCGTATCCCCCCACAGGTCATAAATGAACTTCTTGGTGCCGACCACGCCGGCCACCACGGGGCCCGTACCGATGCCCATGCGGATCTGCAGCCCCTTGTCATTGACCTCGCGATCGTTGGCCATCAGTTCACGCATGTCGAGTGCCATGCGGGCGATGGCCTGCGCGTAGCCGGTGGCCGACTGGCTGTTCAATCCCCCGGCCACCATGTAGGCATCGCCGATGGTCTTGATCTTCTCCAGACCGTGCTTCTCGGCCAGTTTGTCAAAAGCGGAAAACACTTTGTTCAGCATGGCAAAAATGCTGGCCGGTTCCATGTGTTCGACCGTCGGCGTGAAATTGACGATATCGGCGAACATCACGGTCACTTCGGCGAATCCGTCGGCAATCGTGCCGGTATCGCGCTTGAGGCGTTCGGCAATCGGCGCCGGCAGGATATTGAGCAACAACAACTCCGACTTCTCCTGCTCGAGCCGCAACAGTTCAAGCGCTTCATCGGCGCGGGCCTGGGACTTTTCGCGCTCGATGGCAGCGAACCGCAGAAGGAAATAGACCAGGCTGGAGACGGCCACAAAATGCACCGAAAAGAACAATGCGCTGGCGCGCAACTGCGCGGGCGTAGCGACAAGCGTGGCCGGATCGTAGTAATCAGCCGCTGCCGACGCCACCACCAGGATCACGTAGGCGACGAACCACGGAATCGATTCACGCACGCTGTAAAGCAGCACGGCCGACACCGGCGCCATCAGCGCCCAGAGCGCAACGCCGCTGGCCGCCACCACGCTGCCCATGCTCCATTGCAGGACAAACGGAAAAAACAGGAACAGCACCTGCTGGCAGGCCCGAAACAGGTCGAAGTTGCCCGTGGCCAGATAAATCAGCAAGGTGGCGAGCGACACCAGCTGGTAACCGAAGGGCAGGGCCGAAGACATCGGCATGCCGGCAACCTTGTACAGCAGCGACCACAGGATCGGCGCCAGCGTGGTCAGACCCATGGCGAACAGCAGCAGGCGCTTCTGCAGGCGCACTTCGTCGCTGTCTCCCGGCAGCGCACCGGCGGAACGCAGGCGCTCGATCCAGCTCCCTGATGGCTTTACCGGTACTGTTGCCGTCCGCGCCATGCGCAAACTCTCCCGCTTCGATCAGAATCGATGCGCATTATGCGACCAAAACAGCCACTTCTTCGGTTCATGACAGCCGCATGAACGCTCGTGCCCGCACTGGCGTTGGCCGGACTCAACCAGCGACGAGCAGGCGGGCCAGGCGATTGTGTTCAGCGACGAGCGCGTGCAGATCCACGGTTTGCAGGCGCCCTTCGCGCACCACAACGCGGCCGTTCACCACGGTATAGTCAGCACGGCGCGGTGCACAGAACACCAGGGCGGCAACCGGATCATGCAGGGCGCCGGCGAAACCTACATCGTCGAGGCGGAACAGGGCCAGGTCGGCTGCCATGCCCGGCGCAATCACGCCGATATCCGCCCGCCCCAGCACGCGCGCGCCGCCGCGGGTGGCAATCTGCAGCGCCGTGCGTGCGGTCATCGCATCGGGTCCGTGGCCCACGCGTGCCAGCAGCAGGGCCTGGCGCGCCTCGCCGAGCATGTCGGCGCCATCATTGGAGGCCGATCCATCCACCCCCAGGCCAACCGGTACACCCGCGCGCCGCATGGCCCCAATCGGGGCGATACCGGACGCCAGGCGCATGTTGGAACACGGGCAGTGCGCAATCCCGGTTCCCGTGGCGCCGAAGCGCGCGATGCCCGGCGCATCCAGCTTCACGCAGTGGGCGTGCCAGACATCGTCGCCCAGCCAGCCGCAGTCTTCGGCGTACTCCGCCGGCGTCATGCCGAACTTTTCCTTCGAGTAGGCCACGTCGTTATCGTTCTCGGCCAGATGGGTGTGCAGCCGCACCCCGTGGGCCGTGCCAAAGCTGCGGGCCAGGGTGGCCGATTCGCGCATCAGGTCTCGGCTCACCGAAAAAGGCGAACAGGGGGCCGCGGCTACCCGCGTCATCGCAAACGGAGCAGGATCGTGCCAACGCCGGATCAGACGTTCGGTATCGGCCAGAATGGACCTTTCGTCTTCGCACAAGCGGTCCGGCGGCAACCCACCCTTCGATTCGCCTACGCTCATGGCTCCGCGCGTGGCATGAAAACGCATGCCGATCTCACGCGCCGCCTCGATCGTGTCATCCAGCCTGCAGCCGTTCGGAAACAGGTACAAATGGTCGCTGGAGGTGGTGCAGCCGGAAAGCAGGAGTTCCGCCATCGCGGTCTGGGTCGACACGCGCAACATCTCGGGCGTCAACCCTGCCCAGATCGGGTACAACCGTTTCAACCAGCCAAACAGTTCCGCATCCTGCGCGCCCGGCACGGCGCGCGTAAGTGACTGGAACATGTGGTGATGGGTATTGACCAGCCCTGGGATGACGACATGGTGACGGGCATCAATCACTTCGTCGGCGTCCACGCCATGGCCCGCCGTCGGGCCGACTTCGGCAATCACGTTGTCGCGGATCAGGATGCTCGCATCCGCAAGTTCGGTGTGCGCATCATCGAACGTGGCCACCACGCGTGCGTGCCGGATGAGAAAGTTGCGACTCATGAGGGAAGACGGGTTGTTGAGCGCGGCGTCAACCGCGCAGGGCGATGAACCGAACCGAAGAAAAAAGGGATTGTCGCCCGATTTTCGCCTCCTTGTATCAGGTTGCAGCGTGCGGGCGCACGCTCTGCCCCATCACCCACGTCGACGCGACCGCGCGATCATCACCCAGCACCATCAGCGAAAACAGTTTTTCTTCCAGCGTG
>CAYUEG010000089.1:0-15991 GCA_964443245.1 uncultured Burkholderiales bacterium
CGCTCTTTGGCAGTCCAGCAACCGGTCCACTGCTTGTCCATGTCATGCAACAGGCCGTCAATGTCGGCCAGTTGGGCTTCCCCTTTTTCGGTCAGCGTAATGATCTGGTTACGCCTGTCCCGCGCGTGAACTTCGCGTTTCACCAGGCCGCGCTTCTCCAGCTTTTCAATCAGGGTGACCATGTTGGGCCGCTTGATATTCAACGCCAGACCAAGGTCTGATTGTGTCACCAGATCATTGCAGGCAATCAGGGAAAGTGCAGAGTATTCCGGTGGCCGGATGTCCCATTCCGAAAGCAGCTTGATGACCAGTTGCCGCATGTGCACTTCGGCGCGTCGCAAGTGATATCCCACCAGCGTCTGCAGTGCCGCCTGTTCGAGCACGCGACCGCCGGTAGCACCTTTTGGCGCAGCGGGAGAACGCGGCGTCGCTCCGGCCGCGCCGGTCCGCGTGGGGGCGGGCCTGGTGGCCGCCACATGTTCCCCGGAACGCTTTGCGCGCATCAGCCTTCAACCCATCAACGGCCTGAGCGGCGGCAAATCCTCAAATTCCGGTGTCGCGCCCTTGGGCGCAGCGACCGCGCGCGCAATATCTTCGGGGCTGAAAATGCCGGGTTGCAGCGCGTTCAGGTAGGCAAATGACTCGGCAACGGAATGATCGCGCGCATAGGAAATCATCTCCTTGCTGGCCACCACCGCCATCGGCGCCTTCGATGCAATCTTGCGGGCCACTTCCATGACCCCGGCCTGCAGCGCATCCGGGGAATCGAACAGCCCGTTGACGAACCCAAGCCGCTCGGCGCGCTCCGCCCCGAGGCGATCCCCGGTGTAGGCCAGCTCACGCATCACGGCCTCGGGCAACTGGCGCGGCATGCGGTTCATCGTGCCGACATCGGCCATCATGCCGATATTGATTTCCTGGATGCAGAAGAACGCATCCTGGGTGGCATAGCGCAGGCAGCACGCGGTGGCCATGTCGACAGCGCCGCCAATGCACCCGCCCTGGATGGCGGCGATCACGGGAAAGCGTGCGTTGGCGATGGCATTGAACGACTCCTGAAGCCTGCGCAATTGCTGGCGAAAGCGCTCGCGCGCCAGCACGTCACCGGTACCCAGCATCTGCCCGCCGTCCTTGGCTGGCTGAAACACGGACAAATCCATGCCGGCTGAAAAATGCTTGCCAGTCGAGGACAACACGGCAACCCGCACGCCGCCGGCCTCGTCAAGCGCGCGAAAGGCGTGCGGGATCTCGGACCAGAACGCACGCGTCATGCTGTTGAGCCGTTCCGGGTGGTTTAACCGGACCTCGGCAATCCCGTCCGTGACGGCGACTTCAATGCATTCATACTTCATTGCAAGCTCTCCTGAGAACGTTACGAATCAACCTGCTTCCGGGTCACGATGTCCGTTGCGCACGGTCTTTCCTGTTCTGGCCTTCGATGGCTTCACGCGCCTGCTGCCATTCGGCATCCTGCCACTGACGCAGCTCGTAAAAGTTGCCGCCCATGCCGAGCGCGCTGCCACCATCCATCATGAGGGATTCACCGGACATCCAGTTGCAGCCATTGCTCATCAGGAAAACGGCCAGATTCTGCAGTTCTTCCATGGTGCCGCAGCGGGCCTGCGGGTTATTGCGGGCCGAACGCGCACCAGGCGCCTCCCCCGGGTTGAGCCGTTTGCTCATGCCCTCGGTCGGAATTTCTCCAGGGCCAATCGCATTGAGCCGAATACCGTAACGGCCCCACTCGGTGGCGAGCGACATCGTCATGCCATGAATGGCGCTCTTGCTCATGGCGGAAGGCACCACGAACGGGCCGCCGTTGCGTACCCAGGTGGTGATGATCGAGATCACGCTGCGCATCGGCATCCCGGGTGACCAGCCACAAGGGTTGTCAGCATTCGCGTGTGCCTTTGCTTCGGCCACCCAGCGCTTGCCCACCGCTTGCGTGACATAAAAGGTGCCATGCATGACGATGTTGGCAATCGCGTCAAATCCGCGCGGCGACAAGTCCTCCGTGCGGCTGATGAAGTTGCCGGCAGCATTGTTGACCAGCCCGGTCAATGTTCCACGGGAGAAGATGTCGGCGACCATCTCTTCGACTGCCGGCGCCTGACGGATATCGAGCGGATAAGCATCCACCTTGCGCTGGTACTTGTCGGCCATCTCCTGGGCAACCGCCTTGGCAAGTTCGCCGCGCCGCCCGCAGATCACGGCATCAGCGCCGAGCGACAGAAATTTTTCGGTCATCGCACGGCCAAGACCGGTGGCGCCACCGGTGACCAGGATGCGCTGGCCATTGAGCAAGTCATTCTGAAACAAGACACCCTCCCTTGATCTGTTCCACCCCAAGCAAATGCCAGAGGCATGAGGCAAGCCACGCTCGTGGCCAGTTGCTCACGCCCTCCATCACCCGCGATTGCCCGCTTTCAGCATCTGCGCCTTGATTGCCTCGATCGTGGGATTGTTGGGCATCATCACGCCGTTTACTTCGAGTGAAGGAAGTACCACGCCGGCCGTATCGCGCTTTGCGTCCTTCAGCTTGTCGATCATCTCGCCCATCCGCTCGCCATTCCGGTCTATGAAATGCTCAATCACCACAATCCGCTCTGCCACCAGCACTCTTCGCATCTTGGTACAGGGACTGCAATCCGAGTGAGAATACATGACGACCTTGTATTTGCCTGATGCGAGCAATGCGGGCCAAGGCGCCTCCTCGACCTTCATGGTGCCGCCGGTTGACCACGACTTGTAACCGAGTGATCCCAGCCCCACCAGCAGGGCACCGACAGCCAGTGGTTTGATCAACGCGCAGTCTCCTCAAGTGAACAGCGTTGTGCAGGACCCAACCTTCAGAACCGGCCTACTTCCACACGGCCTTGCGCTTGTTGACAAACGCGTCGACGCCTTCAATACCGTCCGGATCCTGCAGGTTGCACATCATGGTACGACCGGCCAGATCGTAGGCGTCGCCAAGGTTCATGTCGATCTGGCGATAGAACGCCTCCTTGCCAAGCGCGATCGCCGCAGCACTCTTGGCCTTGATGGCATCGGTCAGCTTGGCGATCTCGGCATCCAGCGCATCAGCGGGGACGACGCGGTTGATCAGGCCCCAGGCACGCGCTGTTTCGGCGTCGATCAGATCGCCGGTGACCAGCATCTCCATGGCACGCTTGCGATTGATGTTGCGTGCCACGCCGACTGCCGGGGTCGAGCAGAACAGTCCGTTGTGAATGCCGGAAAGCGCAAACCTGGCCTCAGGTACGGCAACTGCCAGGTCACACATGGACACCAGTTGACAACCAGCCGCCGCCGCCACACCATGGATGCGCGCGATCACCGGCTGCGGCAAACGCACAATCGCCAGCATCATCGCGGCGCAGGCATCAAACAGGCCCTTCTGCCAGGCTGCATCGGGGTGGGCATGAATCTCCTTCATGTCATGCCCGGCACAAAATCCCCGGCCGGCTCCGGCGATAACCACCGCACGCACGGAAGCATCGCCACCGACTGCCTTGAGCTGCCCCGCGAGCGCTGCAATCATGTCGGTCGAGAGCGGATTGAGCCGGTCGCCCCGGTTCAGGGTGAGCGTCGCGACCCCCTCGCGATCTTCGCGCACCACAAAAGGGCTTTCGAGGGTGCGGGCAGGCTGGGGAGCATTCATGGTGGACTCCTTATTCAATGGCAGAGGCTGATTTGGCTTGCGCACGCAACACGAACTTCTGGATCTTGCCGGTGGAAGTCTTGGGCACGACGCCAAACACCACACGGCGCGGCGCCTTGAAGCCGGCCAGATGCAGTCTGCAATGGGCAATCATGTCCGCTTCGGTCATCTGAGCGCCTTCTTTCAGTTCGACGAACGCGCAGGGGGTTTCGCCCCACTTTGGGTCCGGCGCCGCCACCACCGCGCAGGCCAGCACGGCCGGATGGCGGTAAATCACATCCTCTACCTCGAGCGAAGAAATGTTCTCGCCACCGGAAATGATGATGTCCTTGCTGCGATCCTTGATCTTGACGTAACCATCCGGCTCCATGACGGCCAGATCCCCGGTATGGAACCAGCCACCGGCAAACGCCTCGGCGGTGGCGCTGGCGTTCTTGAGATAGCCTTTCATCACGATATTGCCGCGAAACATGATCTCGCCCATGGTCTGGCCATCTGCGGGCACCGGCTCCATGGTTTCCGGGTTGAGAACGGCAATGCCCTCCTGGAGGGTATAGGGCACACCCTGCCGCCCCATCAGGCGGGTGCGCTCGCCAATCTCCAGTTCAGTCCATTCGGGCTGCTTGGCGCACACCGCTGCGGGGCCATAGACCTCTGTCAATCCATACACGTGGGTGAGATCGAACCCGATCTCCTCCATGCCGGCAATCATCGATCCGGGAGGAGCCGCTCCCGCCACCATGGCGTGCACCTTGTGGGTAATGCCCGCCTTCATCTCAGCCGGCGCATTGATCAGGGTCGAATGCACGATCGGTGCACCACAGTAGTGAGTGACGCGATGGTTGCGAATTGCATCAAAAATCGCCCTGGCTTCCACCTTGCGCAGGCACACATTGGTGCCGGCAATCGCTGCCAGTGTCCAGGGGAAGCACCAGCCGTTGCAGTGGAACATCGGGAGCGTCCACAAGTAGCTGGCGAAATGCGGCAGGTTCCACACCACGGCGTTCGAGGTGGCGTTGAGATACGCGCCGCGATGGTGGGTCACTACGCCCTTCGGGTTGCCAGTGGTGCCGCTGGTGTATCCGAGGGCAATGGCTTCCCACTCGTTGGCCGGATGCCGCCAGGCAAATTCCGCATCGCCAGAAGCGATGAACACTTCGTACTCGACCGTGCCGATACGTGCGCCGGCGCCGGTGTATTCAGGATCATCCACATCCACTACCAGTGGCCGGACCTGGCTCAATGTCAGTGCCTGCTGCATCACACCCGAAAACTCGCGATCCACCAGAACGATCGAGGTTTCACTGTGGTCCAGCATGAAAGCGATGGCGGCAGCATCCAGCCGGGTGTTGAGTGCATTGAGCACGGCGCCCGTCATCGGCACGCCAAAATGCGCCTCCACCATGGCCGGGATATTGGGCAGCATTACCGCCACGGTACTGCCCACACCGGCACCGTGCCGGGCCAGTACCGAAGCAAGCTGTCGCGCCCGGGCATAAGTGTCGCGCCAGGTGCGCCGGATCGCCCCATGCACGATGGCCGGCCGCTCGGGGTACACGGCCGCCGCACGCGCAATAAAGGAAAGTGGCGTCAGCGGCACATGATTAGCCGCAGTCGCCGGGAGATCAATCTCAAATATGTTGGCCATGGCGTGTTCGTTGCCGCAAACTGGGGAGAAGATGCCGCTCGATCAGAAGGTTGTGGTCCACGCGCGGCGGACTTCGGCTACCATTAAAGCCGCCTTCCGAGATGGCAGCTGTCAATGATGATGCTGGCGATTGTAATGAAGTTCTTTGCGGCCCTCACATCAACCTTTTTGTACTAGACGCCTGTGTTCCGCAGCGCATCCGGGGAGAGGCGCGGTGAAACGCGCTTCTGTCCAGCCATCCCTACTCCATCCTGATCCGGCCCTCGCGTGAGCACCGACAATGCCTTCTGGCCGGCGCCTGTGCTCAGGCGCCGCTTCGCGCTTGGATTTGCCATCTCCCTCGGCTTGCACGTCCTGCTGGGCTTCTCCACCGCGTTCGGTTGGCTGAATCTGATCCCGTGGTTTGCCAAAACGGAGGAAAAGCCGCTTCCGCCCTTGAGCGCCCGCCTGATGGCCCCTCCGCCTCCGCTCCCTGCCCCGACACCACAAGTGCCGGCAAAACAGCGCCCGGAGCCGCAGACCAGGCCAACGGCCCCGGTCGCTCCGGTCAACGCATCACCCGTTGTTGCTCCACCTGTAGTCGACACACAGAAGGCCGACGCCGTACCAGCACCAGTGCCGGTCGTCGAAGCGGTGGAGCGGCCTGCCGAACCGGCAGCAGCGCCACCTCCCCCGCCGCCGTCCAGACGACCCAAGGCATCACCGTTTCCGCCAAACGCACGCATTGAACTGGAAATGACCCTGGAAGCCAACAATTTCAAAGTGGCCGCGGTGCAAACCTGGGAGGAGAGGGACGGACGCTATCGGGTGCTGCTTACCGCGGAGGCGCGCGCCCTCTTCTTTACGCTCGGCAAGTTGACCATGGAAAGCTCCGGGGTGATCACGGCCGATGGCTTGCGGCCGGAACGCTACGTTGATGAGCGCAACCAGCGCCGCACCATTGTCAGCTTCGCTGCGAACGAAAAGAGCGCTTTCGTCGAGGAGCCCAATGGCAATCGCAAGACCGTGATGCTGGCGGGTCAGGCGGCCGATGTGATGAGCCTCACCTACGATCTGGCCTTCAACCCGGACATCAATATCGGGACACCCTTCACACTCTCGAACCGCGATACGGCCGAAGAGATTCGCCTGGTCGAAAAGCGGGATGAAGTATTGACCAGCGAGCATTTGACACTGGCCACGCGCTTCTACGATTTCCGGCGCCCGAGCGGTACGGGCGGCATCCAGGTCTGGCTGGCAGTCGAACGCAACTGGCTGCCCGCCAAGATACGGATCCTCGGGCGTGACGGTGCGGTCACGATGCTGGCGACCAAGATCGAGATCAATCCTGCTCCGCCTCAATAGCACCTGCTTGGGCCCACGTGCTTTGCTGCGTTGCAACAGGTAAAATCAGGGGCTCCGTGCCTCGTTGATCAGTCTGCGGGCATGCCGATTTCACGCAAGCGTTGTAGCCCTTCATCTCACCACGCCCTTCACACCGAGCCATTGACCCATCATGTCCCAGCCTGAACTCGCCAAGAGCTTTGAACCTGCCGCCATTGAAGCGAAGTGGTATCCGGTATGGGAAAAGGCCGGTTACTTCAGGGCGGGCAATGCAGCGGACAAGCCGGCTTTCAGCATTCAGCTGCCGCCGCCGAATGTCACCGGCACGCTGCACATGGGCCACGCTTTCAACCAGACCGTGATGGACGCCCTGACGCGCTACCACCGCATGAAGGGCGAAAACACGTTGTGGCTGCCCGGTACGGACCATGCCGGCATCGCCACGCAGATTGTCGTGGAACGACAGCTGCAGGCCAAGAACATATCGCGGCATGACATGGGCCGCGATGCATTCATCGACAAGGTATGGGAGTGGAAGGAAGAGTCGGGCGGCGCCATCACGCGCCAGATGCGACGGCTGGGTGATTCCTGCGATTGGGACCGCGAGTACTTCACGATGGACGAAAAGCTCTCCAAGGTCGTGGTGGAAGTATTCGTCAAGCTGCACCAGCAGGGGCTGATCTATCGTGGCAAACGGTTGGTCAACTGGGATCCAAAGCTGAAGACAGCGGTGTCCGACCTGGAAGTGGAGATGGTGGAACGTGATGGCCACATGTGGCACATCCTCTACCCTTTTTCCGACGGTCCGCAGAAGGATGTAAACGGCGCCGCAATGCGGGGCATGACGATCGCGACCACGCGGCCTGAAACCATGCTCGCCGACGGCGCGCTGTGCGTACACCCGGAAGACGAGCGCTACCGCCACCTGATCGGCAAGTTCGTCGATCTACCCCTGTGCGACCGCAAGATTCCGATCATCGCCGACGACTTCGTTGACCGCGAATTCGGCACCGGCACCGTGAAGATCACCGGCGCCCACGATTTCAACGACTATGCCTGCGCCCAGCGCCACGGCCTCGAGATGATCATCATCATGACGCCGGATGCGCGCATGAACGAGAATGCGCCAGTGGCCTATCGCGGGCTTGATCGATACGACGCCCGCAAGGCGGTGGTGCGCGACCTGGAAACGCAACAGTTTCTGGTCAAGGTAGAGGTGCACAAGCACATGGTGCCGATCTGTGGCCGCACGGACGAAGTGGTCGAACCGATGCTGACGGACCAGTGGTTCGTTGCCATGACCAAGGCGGGCCCCTCCGTCGACGGCAAGCCCGGCAAGAGCATTACCCAAACCTCGCTCGATGTCGTCGCCAATGGCGACGTGAAATTTTTCCCGGAAAACTGGACCACCACCTACAACCAGTGGCTGGAAAACATTCAGGACTGGTGTATTTCCCGACAGCTCTGGTGGGGACACCAGATTCCCGCGTGGTACGGCGAGAACGGCGAGCTCTTTGTGGGACGGAATGAAGCGGATGCCAGGGTGCAGGCCACGGCCGCCGGCTACAGCGGCAGCCTGACGCGTGACCCGGATGTGCTCGACACCTGGTTTTCCTCCGCCCTGGTGTGCTTTTCCACCCTGGGCTGGCCTGAACCGGCGAACGAAGAGCAGAAAGCGTATGACCTGTACCTGCCCTCTTCGGTGCTGGTGACCGGCTTTGACATCATTTTCTTCTGGGTCGCCCGGATGATCATGATGACCACGCATTTCACCGGACGCGTGCCATTCAAGCACGTGTATGTACATGGCCTGATCCGCGATGCGGAGGGGCAGAAGATGTCCAAGTCCAAGGGCAATACCCTGGACCCGGTGGATCTGATTGACGGCATCACCCTGGAAGCCCTGCTGGAGAAGCGCACCACTGGCCTGATGAACCCGAAGCAGGCCGAGAGCATCGCGAAGAAGACACGCAAGGAATATCCGGACGGCATTCCTGCTTTTGGTGCCGACGCCCTGCGCTTCACCATGGCCGCCTATGCCACTCTCGGACGCAACATCAACTTTGACCTGAAGCGCTGCGAGGGTTACCGGAATTTCTGCAACAAGCTGTGGAACGCCACCCGCTTCGTGTTGATGAACTGTGACGGCAAGGACACTGGCCTCAATGAGCAGGATCCGGTAATCCTCAGTGCTGCCGACAAATGGATCATTTCCGAGCTGCAGCGTGCGGAAAGCCTTGTGGCACAAGGGTTTTCAGACTATCGCCTGGACAACGTCGCCACCGCCATCTACCGGTTTGTCTGGGATGAATACTGCGATTGGTATGTCGAGCTGGCCAAGGTGCAGTTGCAGCAGGGCGACGAGGCGCAACAACGCGGCACGCGCCGCACACTGATTCGCGTGCTGGAAGCCACCTTGCGTCTTGCGCATCCGGTGATTCCCTTCATCACCGAAGAACTGTGGCATTCGGTCAAGGGGCTGGCAGGCAAAGCGGGGCCGAGCATTTGCATCGCCCCTTATCCGGTGGCGCAGCCGGAACGCATCGATGCGGCAGCCGAGAAGGAAATCAAGCTGCTCAAGGAACTTGTGAACGCCACCCGCAACCTGCGCGGCGAGATGTCACTTTCGCCCGCCGAGAAAGTGCCGCTCACCATCACTGGGGATGCCACTGTGATTGCCTCCTGCGCACCCTACATGCAGGCGCTGGCGCGTCTCTCGGAAGTCAAGGTGATGTCAGACCTGCCCCAAAGCCCGGCTCCTTCGGCAATCGTCGGCGACTTCCGCCTGATGCTGGAAATCAAGGTAGACGTGGTGGCCGAGCGCGCCCGCCTGGCCAAGGAAATGGCGCGCATCTCAGGCGAAATCGCCAAGGCAGAAGCCAAGCTGGGGAACGAGAGTTTTGTTGCCCGCGCGCCGGCAGCGGTGGTGGCACAGGAACAGGCGCGCCTGACTGCCTTCGCGGCGACCCTGGCACAACTGCAGGATCAGCTCAAACGCCTGGGCTAGACTGCGCTTACTTCTTCTTGAGGAAGTAAAAGAATTCCTTGTTCGCCTCTCCGCTTTCGACGAGTGCGTGCCCGGTTTGCTTGGCGAAGGCGGCAAAATCCCGCACCGAGCCAGGGTCTGTGGCCGTGATTTTCAGAATCTGCCCACTGGTCAACTCTGTCAGCGCCTTCTTGGCACGTAGAATCGGCAACGGGCAATTAAGGCCGCGGGTGTCGATTTCCTTGTCGTGATTCATGAAGTTTCCTACGCGTCAGTCGATCAAAGGGACGCTATTCTACCGTGGTAAACCATGCGCGCCCGGACTCGCGCCTCAGCAGCGCGACGGCAAACGCTGCTCCACGCCGGGGAGTCCTTTGCGAGGGTCTGTGCCGGTGGCTGGCTGCCCTCCCTTCTGCTGTTCCGCGCGTTCACTCAGGATCTCGTCCCACAATACCCGCATGCGGGCATCGATGATGGATTGCTGGTAGAAATCACCGTCGCCACTGCAGCGCGCCAATTGCAACTCTTCGATCGCCTGTCGTGACTGCCCCAGCAGAACCAGATATTCGGCGCGTGCCTGGTGTTCCGACATTTTTTGCCCGGTCGCACCAAAGCTCACCGCCTGCAACTGAAACAGTTTCGCATCGGAGCGATAGGTCTGTGATTGCTCGCGCAACAACGTCAGCGCTTCCTGGTGCCGGTTTGCGGCCTGCAATGCCTCGATGTAGCCCAGCTGCATGTGGCGCAACTGGGAATAGCGCTGCGCCGCTGCCCGCATGATTCTCAGCGCCCCCTCGACATCTCCCTGCGCCGTGCGCAAGCGGGCCGCCAATGTGTCGAACATCGGGTGGGCAGGCAGCTTGGGCAGGCGCTGGTAGGCCAGGTCAGCCGCTTTGAGGTTATTGGCCTGCAGGTGCGCGTAGGCCAACCCCAGGTAGGCGGCCTGCAGGTTGATATAGGTGCGATTTTCGATCTGGCCTTCAAAAAAACGCACTGCACTGCGCACGCCGTCTACTGAACCATCCATGGTGGCGCGCAACTTGGCGCGTACCAGTTCAAAAGCGGGATCCGGCACGTGCTGCCGGTAGGGCACCATCCGAACACGGTTTTGCACATCGGCAATCCGCTCCGTGGTCAGCGGGTGGCTGCGCACATAGGCCGGTGCGTTGGACTCCAGAAGGCGTGTCGAGCGCTGCAAGCGTTCGAAGAAGACCGGCATGGCGGATACGTCGAAGCCACCACGCTGCAGGATGTCAAAGCCGACCCGATCCGCCTCGCGTTCGAAATCCCGTGAGTACGCCAGCTGGGACTGCACTTGGGCTGCCTGCGCCCCCATCAGACAGCCTCCACCCACTTGTGGATTCGACCGGGCAGCCAGGATACAGGCCACCATGGCGAGCATGGATGCTGCGGAGCTGCGCTGTCCCGCACTCACCCCCCGGGCGATGTGCTTCTGCGTGAGGTGCCCCAGTTCGTGGCCCATCACGCTGGCGGCCTCTGATTCGGATTGCGCCGCCAGCAGCAGGCCGGTATTGATGCCGATGAAGCCGCCCAGCATCGCGAAGGCATTGATCTGGCTGTCCTTGATCAGGAAGAACTCGACATCCATGCGCGGGTCCGGCCCGGCCGCAATCAGGCGGTATCCCAGATCGCGCACATAAGCCGTTACCTCCGGATCATCCAGGAAAGAAGGATCCCGGCGCAGCTCACGGTAGAAGCCTTCTCCGATCTTGCGCTCCATCTGCGGCGACAGCACCGTTGCCGATTCATCCCCCAAGTTGGGCAGGTTCTGTGCGTGCAATGAAGTCAGGCTCGACGGCAGCACAGTGCAGCACAACGCGGCAAGGATCCCTGCAGCGCGCGCGGCATTGACCCCCATAAACCGCGTGCTACGCGTCTTGAAATTCATGGATATATGATACCGTCCGTGCGTGTTTGTTCCCTTCCCAAACCCCAGCAGGATTCTGTTTCAAAACCTCTCCGGATCGCCTGATGTCTAAAGACTTGTCGTCGCCGCTCACGCATTTTGATGCCCAGGGGCAAGCCCATATGGTGGACGTGGGCGCCAAGGCGGACACCCACCGCATCGCGGTCGCCGAAGGCAGGATCCGCATGCAACCGGCGACGCTGGCTCTGGTACGCTCCGGTACGGCAAAAAAAGGCGACGTACTGGGGATCGCCCGCATCGCAGCGATCCAGGGCGCGAAACGTACAGCGGATCTGATTCCCCTGTGCCATCCGATCGCACTGACCAGAGTGGCGGTGGAGTTTTCCGTGGAGGAAGACGCTCATCTGATCGTATGCACCGCCACGGCGGAAACATTTGGACGCACCGGTGTGGAGATGGAAGCGCTGACAGCGGTGCAGGTGGGACTGTTGACGATCTATGACATGTGCAAGGCGGCTGATCGCGGCATGACCATGACGGACATTCGCCTGGTCGAGAAACGCGGCGGGAAGTCCGGTACCTGGAGCGCTGCTAGCGCTTGACCAGCGATACCAGCAAGCCCGACACCGGAAGACCGCGTTCGAGTCGCAGATTGACGGCGCTGGTTTCTTGCCACGCAAAACCGACCTCGCTGGCCAAAAGTTCCAGATAGGAGTGGGCGTGCTGATACCGCCCGGTACGCTGCAACCGGTAACTGCCGTTATCCTGCAATGACTCCACCGAGAAAATGAACAGTCCGCCGGTCTGAAGCACCCGTGCCACCTCCCGGAAGATGCCAGCCAGCTCACCCACGTAGATGAATACGTCGGCTGCAATCACGCAATCCGTGGAGGAGTCGGGGGTAATGGCAAGATACTGCTCGAGGTCGCCCTCAACGAGATTGTGATAAATGCCGCGCCGGTCGGCATGTTCGAGCATCGCCGCGCTGGCATCTACCCCCGCCAGGTGTTCGATGAGGCCGGTCAATTCGGCACCACACAAACCGGTGCCACAACCCAGATCGATGATGGTCAATTTTCGTTCACTTGCGCCATGCCAGCGCCGTAGCGCACTGCCGATCTCTTGCGGCAGGGTGTACTCAAGCGAACGCGTCAAATGCAGGTCAAACACACTGGCATAGTCGTCAAAAATGGCACGCACGTAACCAAGGGGCGCCTTGGGCGTCTGCTTGCCAAGTACGGATTCTTGCAGGTGTCGGAACAGTTCGTAGTCGAGGCCGTTCTCAAGGGCAGTCTGGTAGACAGCCGCAGCATCTTCAAACCGACCCTCGGTATCGAGCAGACGCCCGAGGTTCAGGTATGCCTGGGTCAGGGTCGGCTTGAGCTCGATGGCACGCCGGAAATCGGCGATCGCCCCGGGCGTATCCAGTCCCATCTGCCGGGTACCACCACGGTTGTTGTACGCTTCGGCAAACAAAGGATCCGCGCTGATCGCACGATCATAAAGCGGCAACGCCGTTTCAGTCTGGCCGAACTGCTTGTACAGGTTTGCCAGGCGATAGTTGCCAATGGCAGACATGGGCTCGTGCTCAAGGCCCTTTCCGAAGAAATGCTGAGCCTTCTCGAACTGCCCCAGTTCGACATAGACCTGCCCGTAGTCGAACATGTAGCGAGTGTTGCTGTTATCGCCATTCAACGCAAGGGCAAACATGTTGCGTGCTTCATGCAAATCCCCGCGGCCCAGACATGCCAGGCCGAGCGCGTGCCATTCCGCCGGTGTCTTCATCAAACCTTACCCTCAAGATTGCCGCTCACTGCACTGTGCGCATCGTCGCCAGTCATGCTAAAAAGCCTCGTCCGGTTGGTTGAACGGCATGCGGCGCGCAACCCACGCCGCAATCACGCAGCAGCTACTTGCGAAACCATGTTCGATTGTATCAACCTGCATTACACCCCCTTGCTCCGGCTGCGCGCAGGCGGAGGCGCGGCTGCGAATCTGGTTGACACGGATTCCCTGTCATGACAGGGCGCTGGGCTAGCCTGTTTAAACGTCCCCGGACAAAGGCACACCCGGCAGCAGCGTGGGCAGCCTTGCACGCCGGCAATCTCGAACTGGCCTCGGATCTCCTCGCGCGGTGCCGCGCCGATCAGCATGATGCGCGGGAGATGGCCCGTCTATCTGCTCAGATTCGCTGGCAACGCGATGACGTCGATGGCGCAACCGCATTGCTGGAAGCCGCGTTGGACCTGCGGCCCATCACCAAGGCACGAGAAGCATTTGAACGGCTGCGGGTCGAATTGCAATTGCCAGCAGCCGCCCCCATACCACGTGATGACGCGATTGCGCTCAATCCGGGGCGCGCGGATGCAGCAATCCAGAAAGCTGCCCAGCTGCTGAGGCAACTGGCTCCCGACAGTGTGCAGGATTGTGTCGCGGTAGCGTCTGAAGCGCATCCCGAGAACGCACCATTGCAGTACCTGCGCGGACAATTACTGGCCGACGCCGGACATTGGCCTGACGCCGTAAGTGCCATGCGTACCGCGGCACGAATGGCTCCGACCAGCGCCTACGTGCTGCATGCGCTGGGCAAGCTCCTCGCCAGAGCCGGCCAGCAGACGGAAGCGATTGATTATCTCGAATTGGCGGTACACCACTCGCCGACCTACGCAGCAGCCTGGATTGACCTGTTGCGGGTCCTCGATTCCGCAGACGATGTTGATGCAGGTAACGATGCTGCCAGGCGATTTGACGCTGCCATTCCCGAGGCGTCCGAAGCCGCGTTTTGGGTCGGCAAGTTTTCCGAGCGAAGGGGCGACCTTGCCGCGGCAGCCAAGGCCTACGAACACGCATTGACCCTGAAGCCGGATTGGGCACCCACCATGACCAATTATGGTCTGCTGCTGCTCGAACTGGGGAGAATTCCGCAGGCGAACCAGTTGCTGGCCGAGGTTGCACGGAACGCACCATCCGACCCGGACGCCCAGATGAATCTGGGGTTGGCCCTTCGCTTCGCGGGCGATCTGGACGGAGCGCTAGGCCTCTTTCGTGCCGCTCTGGCTCTGGCACCCTCGGATGCAATGACCCGCTACCATTTGGCAACCACCCATCTGCTGCGCGCAGAGTTCGCGGAAGGCTGGGACCACTACAGCGCGCGCTGGCAGCAGGACCTCGCTGACCAACGTCGCCCGCCCGGCAGGCCTTGGACCGGCGATGGCGCTCTCCATGGCAAGCACTTGCTCATCTGGGGGGAACAGGGTCTGGGCGACCAAATCATGTTCTCCTCATGCATCGAGGAGATTGCGCGTCAAACCCGGACCTGCACGATCGAATGCCATCCTCGGCTCAAGGCACTCTTTCGGCGCTCGTTTCCCTGGTGCACCGTCGTCGGTGGCAACACGCAAGGCGATCTTGATCTGCTTGCCAGCGAGCGACCTTATGACGTTCACACTCCCATGGGCGACCTTCCGGCCATCGTGCGACGCTCCCAGCACGATTTTCCCCACCACACCGGCTATCTGGTCGCCGACGAGGCCAAGCGAGCACGGTGGAGGGGCCATCTTGCCGGGCTACCGGGAAGGGTCAAGATCGGCATTTCGTGGGTGGGAGGCGTCCGCCAGACTGGCAGAGCTCGCCGCTCCATGGCACTGAGCACCTGGGCCCCCATGCTGAACTTGGCCGGGATCGATTTCGTCAGCCTGCAGTACACCCCTTGCGAGTCCGATCTGGGAGAAGTCCGAACCACAATGGGGGTCAATATCCGACATTGGCAGGATGCGATAGACGACCTGGATGAGACTGCCGCACTGATCGCTGAGCTGGACGCGGTCATCAGTGTCTGCAACACCACTGTCCATCTGGCCGGAGCCCTCGGAAAGCGCGTCTGGGTCCTCACCCCGTGTGTGGCGGAGTGGCGTTACCTCGCGCGCGGGGAATCGATGCCGTGGTATCCCTCCGCAAAGCTGATTCGCCAGCAGACACCGGATAGTTGGGCGTCCGTTATCGACGCCATCACCCGCGATTTGGTGACAGAATTTGGCCACTCAGGTTGACAAATTTTGACATTTTCGGCACTCCCCAGACCTTTGGAAGTCCCGCGGGCATTGCACGTCCATGCCTCGACTCCGAAGCTAGAAAAAGTCCGCAAAGATCTATCTTTCTCTTTTTTTTCAATTACTTGCTCGAAAATCCCTCCTTGCAGGCCGGGCCGATCGTCGGGCAAAGATGTCCGGCCGTCGGACAGAGATACCCGATGCACGAAATCTGGCCCGGTTTTCGCGTTTCAGTGTCGGAGCACGGCATAAAGCCGGGCTTCATTCAATCAAATTTCAGGAGGATTACCGTGAAACAAATCCAGAAAGGCTTTACGCTGATCGAGCTGATGATCGTCGTTGCGATCATCGGCATTCTGGCTGCCGTCGCGTTGCCGGCTTACCAGGACTACACCATCCGCGCGAAAGTGTCGGAGTTGATGCTTCAGGCCAGCGG
>CAYUEG010000090.1:0-8441 GCA_964443245.1 uncultured Burkholderiales bacterium
TGGCCGAGCTGGACCTGGCGCGCCTCGATGCGGTGCGGCGCCAGCTGCCGGCGCTCGGGCATGTTCACTTGCTGCCGGGCACAACCTCAAAGTCCATCACCACGGCGGCGTAGTCGGCGGCGCATGAAGACGGGCTTGGGCAATCTCGTTTGCCGATGTAATGCTCAAGCAAGGCCGAAACGTCGTCTGCGCTTGCCGACGTTCGTTCCGAGGTCAAGTCCAGCCACGCGTAGATGGGTTTGCCCGAGGGTCGGCGTGGGCGCTCTGGTGTCATTACAACAAGCAGGGTCGCTTTCCCGGCCGGCTCAGTGAACTCAAGACGTTCGACAGTTGACCCTGGAAAGCCTGCAGTCGAGTCCTTTGGGAATGAGGCCGTAGAACCGGCGGGAACAAAGGTATCCGTGATGTTCTGGCTGGGCAAGAATTGGATCACGAGTCCCTGTGGATCAAGCAAGGTGGCGGACAGATAGCCTGGAGCAGTGGGACTGACGATGATGCTCAGGTGATCCAGGCTAACTCGATACGACGGCCGAGACAACTTCACGCTGAATGACCTAGAGTTCTTCAGGCTCTGCACGATCCTTTCAAAATCGGCTCTCACATTCAGACCTATATTGACCTTGGTGACCTCTGCAACCTTGGCCGATTGGATGCTTGATGTTTGGGTCGGTATCTGCGAAGGAGAGGAACTCGACACTTCACCTGGCGGGTGAGGGCGGCTGGGCCGAACGCCGGGCGAATCGGCGACTTCAGCTTCGATATTGGATTGTTTCCACCACAGACCGCCCGCGACGAGAACTCCTAGCCCCACCCCGATTCCAGCCATCGTCATGTGTCGACGCGTTGGGTCTACCCGTCGGTTCTCTGCATCGTGCGTTCCGCTGGAATCATCTCGATTGACTGCGTCGAGCCCAAGCCCCTTCCTGAACTCATCCAGATCCTGTGTTCGATCTTTTGGACGAACAGCAAGTGCAGCATCAATTGCCCTCAGGGTGCGTTGCCGAAATCCAGGAGGCGCCAATCCTTGCAGGGACATCATCTTGTCACTGACCATCCGCGAGACCGACGCGGGAGGCCGCTTGCCGGTGATCGCAAAGTAGGCAACCGCCGCAAGTGCATAGACGTCGGTCCATGGGCCCTGGCTGAGAGCTGCAGTATCGTCATACTGTTCGACAGGCGCATATCCTGGCTTGAGGATAGCGGTCAAGGCCATGGCGCTGTCGCTCAAAACGCGCCTCGCCGCACCAAAGTCGAGCAATATTGGCCGACCTGATTCCTTCAAGATGAGTATGTTGTCCGGCGCAACATCCCGGTGGTAGAGCTTCTGTGCGTGAAGAACGGCCAGCGCGCGTGTCACTTGATCCAGAAGGTCAAGTAACCACTCCTCCTTGACCGGGGAAGCGCCATCCTGCAGCGCTGCGCTCAAAGTCTGCCCCTCATAAAAGGGCATCGCCATATAGGCCGTTCCGTTCGCCTCCCAGAATCGATAGACCTTGACCAGGGCAGGGTGATCGAACTGCGCCAGTAGACGCGCTTCGTTGATGAATCCGTTGAGGCCGCTGTAATAGTGCTCGGAAGGTTCGCCTGAGAGAACCAACAATGACCCATTGGCCTCACGTTCCACGAGCCTGGCGGGCATGTACTCTTTGATGGCGACCATTCGCCCCAAAGATTGATCTCTCGCCAAGTAGACGATACCAAATCCGCCTTGACCAATCACCTCACAAATCTCGAACTCACCCAATAAGGTGCCTGGCCCCAGCGCGGATGGCCTTCGCGGGTCAACGACACCAGTGCGCCTCACCGAAGCAGTCGTTGGGTAAAGCCTCGTTTCCTGTTCATCTAACGGTGCGCGATGGGTCGTGTTTTGAGATGGGTGAGCACCCCCGGTGCCGCCGAGTCTTCGGGCCGAGTTGGGGCCGGTTTGTTCGAGCGGGCGGCCGGTGGGTAGGCTCGTGACGTTTCGGCGATGCAACACAGTACGGTCATCGTCCTCGAGGGGACCGATGTCGTCGCTGTTCGAGGGCGTCGTCATGTCTGTGTTGATCTCACCGCACGGGTTCTGAACGTCGACTCTCTGGCTGAGGAAGGGCGCTAACTCATTCGTGCCGGCGCAATGGCTCGCCACCGCAGTCGACCAGTCTTCTTCATCACTTTTGAGGAGACGGCACAGAAGTTCCTTTGTGTTGACTCTTCAAGCCTGTGACATGATGTTAATGCGTTGTTTAGGCTCCGAGCGTGTGTTCTGAGTCGCTCTCTTCGAGGTGTTCATGATCTTCAGTCGCAGCGCCCGCGCGTTGGCACTCGTGTGGGCAGTCGTGATGCCAGGCTTCGCTGCCGCCGACGCAGTCGTTCTTCGCGCGGAGCAAGTCACTGAGTCCGCATTGATTGACGCCTTGGGCATAGACGAGCCCGAAGCGCCTCCAGGCGCTGAGACGCGCGGAATTCGGATGGCCCGCAGCAGCCCGCAAGCCTCGCAGACGTCCGCTGATGCAGCGTCGAAGGGCAAGGCGCATCTGCTGATGACGTTCGACACGAATTCGGCGGTGCTGACGCCCGAAACCACCCGGACGCTTGACGTCTTGGCCCGAGCCATGAAGTCTGACCGCTTGGCAGGCAACGCCTTCATCGTGGAAGGGCACGCGGACCCTCGCGGTGACCCAGCAGTCAACCGCCAGCTTTCCCAGGCGCGTGCGGTCGCAGTGATGGACTATCTCATCAGCCGGCACGCGATCATCCCGGAGCGACTCAAGGCCCTGGGCAAGGGCTCCTCCGAGGTGCTCAACGTGGCAAAGCCGGACGCACCAGAGAACCGCCGCGTCACGATCGTGACTGAGCGGAATTGAGGCGCCAAATCCCCGCTGTGTTGTGTGAGCGGGCTTCTTGAACACCCGGGACCGGTGCTCTGCGCCAATCTATCAATACCAGGTAAATCATCTTGGTACCGGGCTTTCGATTTTTTGTGACGCCCCAGCGCTAAATGCGCGCTGGGCTCAGGATGCTGCCGGCGGTCAGGAATCAGGATATCCGGTGAAGCGCGGCAATCGATATTTCTGGTGAGGCATTTCGATGGTGGCCCCAACTTTGATTTGGTATGCGGTCTGCGGAAAGAATCAGCCGACGAAAGTTTTGGCAACCGTAGGTGTTGCCGACGATCTGGTGCATGCGGTCGCGTACCACTATAGCTTCAATGACAGCAATCTCGATGGGAAGATTTCTTTATCCGAGAGAATGTGGAATAACCAGAGGGCGTCCTGGAATCTTCACATTGCCTACGATCTTGCGCGCCAGGGTGTCGCATTTGATTCAGGCATGATCGTTTCGAACATCAACGACATTTTACGGTCGGGAGGTGAGGCGGCTGTCAGTGCGGCACAGTTTGCAAATTTCAGTATACTTATTGGGCCGGCCGTCAACAAGATTCTTGTAAATGCGGGTGTCACGGGAATAAAGAAGCTGGTCTATAGCCAAATAATCAAGTCGGCATTGAAGGAAGTGTTGAGGTAATCTAATTTTTTGACCGGTGCATCCAGAATAGCGGATCCAAAACGTGAAGCCAATAATAGCCCCAATCGCCTACACCTTCGCCGCATTGCTCGGCCCAGCGCTGACCATCGGCACACCCGTGGCGGCTGCTGCAGACGAACCGAAAGTCGAGCAGACACAGCCGCTGGATCAATCATCAGCCCGCATCCAGGTACGCAGCTTCAAGGTAAGCGGCAATACCCTGCTTCCGCCCCGCCAGATCGACGAAGCGCTGAGCGTATACCTTGGCGAGCGCACCGCTGCGGAACTGAAACAGGCCGCAGCAACCGTGCAGGCGATGTACTCGGCTGCGGGCTATGGGGCCGTGCTTGCCTTCTTGCCGGAGCAGGCGCTTGACTCAGGAGAAATTGCCATCACCGTTCTGGAAGGCAAACTTGGGCAAGTGCTGGTTGCAGGAAACAAGGTCTTCTCGGAAGAAAACATCCGAGCGGGTTTACCCTCTCTGACAATTGGCGTCACCCCAAGGCTCACGGCCATCGATGCCGAGATCCAGTTGGTCAACGAGAACCCTGCGAAGCAGGTGCAGGTCCTCTTGCAACCTGGCCAGCGGCCCGGCGAGGTCCAGGCACGCATTGACGTCAGCGAACGGCCTTTGCAACGGTGGACAGCCTCGGTAGACAACACCGGTAACGAGCGCACCGGCGAGCATCGGTTCAACCTCGGCTGGCAACACGCCAACGTGGCCGGGCTGGACCATGTCTTGACCACTCAATTTCAGACCTCGGTGGAGCAGCCCAAACAGGTGGCAGTGGCCAGCGTCGGCTATCGAGTTCCGCTCTACGGGCATGACTTGGCCCTGGACGGCTTCGCGGCCTATTCAGACGTTGACGGCGGCAGTGCCGCCACATTGGCCGGCGATTTGCAGTTTGCGGGCAAAGGCAGGATCTTGGGCTTCCGGGTCAGCAAATACCTGCCGCGTCTTGGCGAGTTGGACCAGCGTTTGAGCGCAGGCTTCGAACACCGCGCGTACCTCAATACCTGCGAGCTCGTGAACTTCGGCCGTGCGAACTGCGGCGCTGCAGGCGAAAGCGTTGCCGTGCAGCCCGTGTCCCTTGATTACAGCTTGCAACGCGGGGGAGATCGGCCCCTGGGGGGCAGCGTGACACTGGTGCACAACTTACGGATCGGTGGCCGCCACACCGGGGCGGCGAGTTTCAACGCCGTACGCGAGGGTGCCAGCGCGAATTACACGCTGGTGAGGCTGTCACTCACGGCTGGATTCCTGGTGCTCGACGACTGGCAGTTGAGCGCGCGCGCCTCCGCCCAGGCCAGCTTTCAGCCGCTGGTGCCGGGCGAACAGTTCGGCATCGGGGGCGTCAACTCGGTGCGCGGCTACCAGGAGCGCGAACTCACGGGCGACCGCGGCAGCTTCGGTTCGATCGAGCTCACCAGCCCGAACCTGGCGAAGGCGGTGGGCCAGGACGAGGGTTCTTTGAATGTGCTCGGGTTCGGCGACATGGGCTATGTGGAAAACATGCGCGAAACCCCCTGCAACGCCTCAGGCACAGGCTGTTTGCTGGCCTCGGTCGGGATGGGGCTGCGGTGGGCGACTGGTCCACTCCAGGTGCGGGCCTTTCTGGCGCATGCGCTGAAGTCCGCCGTGACCACTGGCCGACATGACACCCGCCTTCACTTCACGATCAGCCTCACCTTCTGACGACGAGATCCCGTGATGCCTACGCACAACCCGACCTCCACAGTGCCTGCCTTCTGGCCCAGCCGCCCGGCCCGCCACGAATCGCAACGGATGGCCATGGATCGATTCCGTCCGCGGGCCTTGGTCAAGGCCCTCGTGGCCGGTGCGGTGGTCAGCCTGATCAGCCCTGGCCTGCGCGCCCAAACCCTCCCGACAGCGCCCACCGTGGTGCATGGCCAGGCCCAGATCGGCACTGTGGGCAATCGGATGACCGTCACCAACAGCAACGGTGCGGTAATCGACTGGCGCGGCTTTTCAATTGGCGCGGACCACGCCGTTCATTTCCAGCAAGCCAACAGCAGCAGCCAGGTCTTGAACCGGGTGGTGGGCAGCGATCCGTCCCAGATCCTGGGCAGCTTGTCAAGCAACGGACGCGTCTGGTTGCTGAACCCGAATGGCGTGCTCTTCGGCCACAACGCGCGGGTGGATGTGGCTGGTTTGGTGGCGAGCACGCTGAACCTCAACAACAGCGACTGGCTGGCCGGCCGCTACAGCCTGAGCCTGGGCGCGGACGTGCCCGCTGGCGCCAGCGTCATCAACCAAGGGGACATCCGCACGCCGCTGGGAGGCCGGGTGGCGCTGCTGGGCGGGACGGTCAAGAACGAAGGGGTGATCACCACGCCGGGCGGTCAGATCATCCTGGCCGCCGGCCAGCAGGTTGACCTGGTGGACACCGGCGCGCCCGCGGTGCAATTGCGCGTGGCCGCACCGCAGGGAGAAGCCTTGAACATCGGCAGCCTCTCCGCCGATGGCGGTGCAATCGATGTACAGGCGGCGATCGTTAACCAGCGCGGTGTTGTCCGCGCGGACGCATTCGCACTTGATGCGGATGGGCGGCCTGTTCTGAGGGCTGCTTCCGGCATCGGTGGCACAGAGCCGGCGCAAGCGGCCGGATCGGGCACGGATGTGTCAGCCGAGGGCCGGGGCACGACTGCGAGCATTTCCTCCCCAGGCACGATCCGTTTGGTCGCCAGCGAGGCCTTGACCTTAGCCGGCGGCAGCCTGACGAGGGCGGCCGGAGCGGCCGGCGGCGCCATCACCTTGGACAGCGGCGCGGGGACCACGTGGAGCCATGGAACCGTGGACGCCACGGGCCATGATGGTCTGGGTGGCCAGGTCAAGGTACTGGGGCGGCAGGTCGGGCTGGGCGACGGTGCGCGCATCGACACCTCGGCAACCGGCGGGGGCGGGCAGATCTTCGTCGGGGGCGGCGAGCAGGGGCGGGATGCAGGGATCCGCAATGCCGAGGCCGTCTACTTCGGCGCCGGGGCGTCGCTGGCGGCCGACGCGACCGTCACTGGCGACGGTGGGCGGATCATCCTCTGGAGCGACCGGTCGACCCGCGCCTACGGCTCGCTGAGTGCGCGAGGTGGCCTGCTGGGCGGAAACGGCGGCTTCATCGAAACCTCGGGGGGGTGGCTGGATGCGCTGCCGGCAAGGCTCGACGTGTCGGCGGCACGGGGTGCGGCGGGGCAGTGGTTGCTGGACCCCTACGACATCCTCATCACGGATGCGGCGACGGGGCTCAACTTCGCAAGCGGTCAGGGGGCCTTCACACCCATCGGACCCTCCGCAGTGATACCGACAAGCGTCATCAACAGTGCCTTGGCGGGCGGCGCCAATGTGACTATCAGCACGGGTGTTTTGGGACAACCCGGCGATGCGGGCGCGCAGGTTGGCGACATTACCGTGCGCGATGCCAACATTGTTGCAGATTCCACGGCACAGACCACCTTGACCATTAACGCTAATCGAAATGTTGTGGTTCAACGGTCAAGTATCTCGGGACGCTTGTCGCTGAATATCAACGCCGGAGGTGTATCCGCTCGTGACATAATATCGGGCGTATCTGGAGTTGTCAGTGTCACAGGAAGTACGGTCCGAATTTCTGGAGATACATCGATGCGAACTGGGGTAGGAGGGTTCTCACCTGACCTCTCTGGCCAGTACACCTCGATTTATCTCAACAACTCGACGATATCAGCAGATGGAGCGCTGAATCTTGCTGGCGGCTCGCTGGCCGACACATCCGAGTTTCAGGCGCGAGGCATCTACCTGAACTCCTCACGGCTGAGCGGTGCAAGCGTTTCACTGAGATCTAATGCCCAGCAATTTGGGGATTCGCGAAGCAACATACCCATTTTTTTATCGAACAGTGAGGTGCAGAGCGCCGGCTCCATTTTGGTCTCCGCCTTCGGGTATCAAGGCGCTTTCATCGAGGGTTCCAAAATCACCGCGGGAGAATTTGTACAGCTGTCATCTAGTATCTGCGACTACTGCGGCAGTAACCTTGCGGTCAAACCTCGCGCGATTTATCTTTACAGTAGCGCCAGCGGCGCGCCCACTTCGATCAGTGCCGGGACCGGATTCTATATTACTACCCGGGGAAGTGCCATATCGGGCGAAAGCTACATCGAAGTCGCGGCAGGCTCCTCGGTTCGATCTGGCGGACCCATCCTTGTCACCGCCGAAGCCACCAGGATAAACGACACGAACGCAGTCATTCAGGGGGCTGGCATCAGGATGTCCGGTTCCCTGGAAGCGGCGAACGCTATCCGCATCCGCGGATCCATGATTCGCCTGGACGGATCGATAACGAGCACGACGTCGTTGGCCGGTACGGCGATCCTCGTCGCGCCCATCGGGGCGCTGAACCTGTCCAGTGTGTCCGTATCCGGCTTGAGCGCGCCCAATGGCCGCTGGCTTGTTTACGGGAACCACCCGAGCACCACCGCAGTGTCCGGCAACATCGCCTTCAAGCAGTACAACGCGGTCGCCGGCACTGAGAGCGGCTTACCGGCGGCGGGAGGAAACGGCGTGCTGTATGCGCTGGCGCCCACCTTGAGCGTCAGTGGACAGTACTCTAAGGTTTACGACGGTACCACCCTGTTGCGTGTCTCTGGCGGTGCGTCCATCGAGGGACTGGTCCAAGGTGATCGCCTTGGGGGGGGGTTGGACCTCCGCCAGGGCAGCTTTGCCGACAGTAATGTCGGTACCCACCGGATCAGTTTGAACCCGTCCGCGCTTTCGGTGGTCGACGCCAATGGCATTCCAGTGTTCGGTTACGGCCTTCAGGCCAACATCACCGGAACCATCAGACCTGCCGCGCTTGTCATCACGGCCAACGACGCTCAGAAGAGGTTCGGTGACGCCCTGACTTTTACTGGCACTGAGTTCACCCAACGCGGTTTGGTGGCAG
>CAYUEG010000090.1:8451-15587 GCA_964443245.1 uncultured Burkholderiales bacterium
GAGTCACGCTCGCCAGTGAAGGGGCCGCGGCATCGGCTGACGTCCGCCAACCCGCCTATGTGATCGTCGCGACGGGGGTAACGGGCGGAACCTTTGATCCACGCAACTACGACATTCGGTATGTCGACGGTGCACTGCGAGTCCTGCCCCGACCACTCACCGCTGGCTTGGTCGCAGGTAGCACGGACCTGACCAAGGTGTATGACGGCAAAGCCACCGCCAGCCTCAGTTCCGCCAGTGTCCGGCTGACGGGCTTTGTGGGGTCCGACAGCGCCACCATCAATTCGGCCACCGGCACCTATGACAGCTCCAATGCCGGCAGCCGCACTGTGACGGCCACGCTGCGGGCCCAAGACTTCACGGCGGTGGGCTCAACGAAGCTGAGCAATTACGAGTTACCCACCACGGTGAGCGGTCCGGGCATGATCACGCCACGCCCAATCGCAATCACAGGGCTAGTCGTTCAGAACAAGCCCTACGACGGCACCACCGCCGCCACGCTCACCAGCGGCGGCCTCAGCAATGTGGTGGCAGGCGAAACGCTCAACCTATCGGTGACGGGGACATTCACTGACAAGAACGCGGGCCGAGACAAGCCGGTCAACGTTTCCGCCGAGCTGAGAGACGGAGCCGATGGCACGAGGGCCAGCAACTACCAACTCCAGGGGCTACCCGCGACCAGCGGCACGATCATGCCGGCCGCGGTGCAAGTCGTGGCCTCCAATGCCAGCAAAACCTACGGACAGACCGTCACCTTCACGGGCCGGGAGTTTTCGGCCAGTGGTTTGGTGGGTGGTGAACGGATCGAACGGGTCAACTTGACCACCACCGGTGCGGCCGCGGCTGCGTCGGTGGCTGGAGGCCCCTACCCCATCGTCCCGTCCGAAGCCCAAGGCAGCAACTTTGCGGCGTCGAACTACACCATCACCTACGTGCCTGGCAACTTGAGCGTAGCGCCGGCAAAAGTCTCCGCCGAGGTGATCGGGACGCCGAACAAGGTTTTCGATGGCACCGACCGTGCGAGCTTGCTGCCTGGCAACTTCGGGCTCACAGGTTTTGTCCTGGGTGACGGTGCGAGCGTCACGCAAACTGACGCCAGATACGATGCCGCAGCTCCAGGGGCCCGAGTCGTCACTGCCAGCCTGTCTGGCAGCAGCTTCTCGCCCACCGGGACTACCGATCTCCGCAACTACAGCTTGCCCACCGTGGCCACTGGGCCCGGCGTGATCGCGCCCCGTCCGGTCGCCGAGGCGGCCACGTCGACGACCCTGCTCACAGCGGCCATTCAACAGGTGAGCATCGCCGCCGTGCCCACCAGCCCGTCCGAGGGGCGCACCTTGGACGCCGTACAGGCGGTGAGCCCGACTTCTTCCGACGAAGGTGGCGTCAGCTTCAGCACGGTCTCGCTGGCGGGAATGTCTCAGGATGCGCTCGCTGCATTGTTGGCTTCGCGCGATCAACTGAAACGCAGTTTATTTGGCACGGCGCTATCAAGGCTGGCAGAAGACCCGAAGCTGGCCGACATCGCTGACTGCGTTGACATTGCTCAACTCGCCACCGGCAACTGCATGATCACCGAGAAGTTGCGGCAGGAAATCGCCGAGAAACGACGCTTGGCGGCAGTGGCACGCGAGGCTGAGGAACAGGCGCAGCGGCTGCGAGAGGCAGCCGCTGCACAGGCAGCAGCGTCACAGCAGGCATCTGCATCGGCGACAGCAAACGCTGCGTCTGCTGCCGTTCGCCGAGAAGCGGAGCGCCAGCGGCGAGTGGTCAGGTCCGCGCTGCCGCAAATCTCCCGAAAGATTGCGGTGGTGATCGGCGTTGATGAGTACGCCGACAAGTCCATCCCCAAGCTCTCCAACTCCACAAAGGACGCCGCCACAGTGGGTGCCCTGCTGGAGAGCCAACTCGGATACGAGGTTCGCACCATCAAGAACGGCACCAAGGAGGAAATCGTTGGCGCGCTGAACCGCTTGGCCGGTGAGGTCGATGTGAACGATTCCGTCGTGATCTATTACGCGGGTCACGGCGCCATCGTGGAAGCCACTGGCCTGGGCTATTGGCAGCCATCAAATGCGGTGGCCGACAAGCCGGAAACCTGGATATCCAACAGCGACATCAACAAACTGATCGGGCGTCTGAGTGCGTCCCAGGTGGCCTTGATCTCTGACAGCTGTTTTTCTGGTTCGCTCATCACGGGCCAGCGCTTGCGCGCGAGCAGCGACTTGCTCGACCCTAGCAAGATCCTTCAGCAGAAGTCGGTTGTCATCATGACTTCAGGCGGCAATGAGCCTGTTTTTGATGCGGGCAAGAATGGGCATTCACCCTTCGCCTGGAACTTGATGCGCAATTTGGAGAAGGTTTCTGGCTGGCAGGCAGGTGGAAACATCTTCGAGCGAGTTCGATTTGCGGTGGCCCGAGAAATGCCACAGAAACCGCAGTATGCCGCGATCACCGAGGCAGGGCATCAGCAAGGAGGGGATTACTTGTTTGAGCAGCGGGAGTTGGAGGCAAGTTCGCGCTGATTCAGGTTGACACACTCGAATATTATGACGGCCGCTTGGCAGTCGACCACATGTCGCGCTTCGACTCGCGTCGGGTGCGTGTTTTTGAGTTGCCAAGATCAGACGCTCTGACGGAAAGCGCTTGACCAAACTGCCAGGAAGGCTTTTCCCGTACTACAGGAGGAGGACGCTTTGACCGTGTATTTGGGCTCTCGTGATCTTAACGGTGTGCCGCTTGGGACCCATCAGTTTATTGTTTTGGCGAGTTATTCTTTATTGTCCTGTCGGGTAGGGCACGAACCGCGAGCAAGGGCACAGCACCTCGGTAAGGCCAAGAAAACGGATCTATACGGGGTTGTGGTCGGCGCGCAGAACGTCGAAAGAAAGCTCGAAGTCAAATACTTCGAGGATGCTGACACGGCCGCGACACATGAGTACTTTGGCCTCAAGTCCACAACTTGGCACAAATCAGACTTTGATGCTGAAATGTTCCCTGTCGACTTTGGTTCCACCCCTGACCACGTGGCTATCGAAAAAGTCCTCTTCTTGGTCGAAAATTATAGGATCAATGTTTCTCAGACCAGCATTAAATACCCGACGGCGGGTCTTGGGTTCAATAGCAACAGTTGGGCGCAATCGGTCATCCAGTATGCAGGCGGCAAGGTCAATGAAAACACCGCCGGGTTGGATGTGAACAGTGGCAGGCGCATTCCGAAGATATACTTTGAGCCAATTAGTACCGTGAGGCCAAAGGTGAATTGATTCGCACAGGATGGGTGCGCCATGATTTTTCCTGTCGAGCGCCAGGGTGCCGGACTCCAGTTGGACATGTGCGAAGTGCATCACCAGCTCGACGCCAACCACGGGGCGAAAGCCGCAGGCTTCGCCCCGACATTCGAATTCAGCGGCTCCAAAGCTCCGAGTATGGCTAGCCTGGTTGAATGGAGCGAACGCGTCAGCATCCGGAAGCGCCAAACCACGAACAAGGTGGATGCCTTGCCCGCGCCGGAGGCAGGTTGAATCTTCAAGCGAAGGGGGCTCAACCGCTCGACATTCACAGGTTCAGCATCCACTGCTCAAACAGACATCCAACACACTGCGGAACATCGACGGCAAAGGTCTGCGCACGTCGTCGTCGACATGGGTGACCGGGGCGTGGCCGGCCACCATTCAAAAGTCCGCACCCAAAGCTGTTTGAAGGCTAGGTCGCTTGCTGATCACAAGAAGAAGCTGTTCCAGCGGCGGAACGCCATAGAACCTCCACCTGTGCATATAGAGACCGATTGCTGGATGGACCGTTGCCAACTGTAGTGAGCGTTTGTCGATGCACTACATGCGGACCGTCGTGCGGCCAGCGACTGTACATCCATCGCAGGCCGCGTAGACGCGCGGAGGCCGCCATGCGCCCTTTCAGAAGTGGAGTGCGTAGGGGGACAGCATGCTGTTCGTCCTGGTGGAGCGGCTGGAAGCGACAAAGTCTCACGAGCTGGCACTGCCCACACTTACAACGCGTCCCCAACGGAACCCTCCACGATGGTTGGATGAGCCTTCGTGGTTCCTCAGTCAATGCCCGATGCTTCAAATAACCCATGCTCAAATGGACCGTCTCAAGGCGGTCAGTGAAGAGAGGTTTCTTTTTCAACTTTGTCGAATTGCTAAGAGTCTTCGACCTGAAGTCTATGCAGCCATGACGAATGCCAAACTGGCGGCAAAACTGCAATGCACGATCAAGAAGGGACGAAGCCTGGGGTTCACTACAGAATTTGAACTTGGGGTGTTTGCAGCTGCCGAATTGATGCTCGGGGAAGATTGGTATGTGACGCCGGGCCATCCTTTATCCATCGTATTGAGTCGGGATCATGTCAGTCCGCATCTTCGAGCCTTACAGTTACTCTATGAACTGGAAAACAATCAATAATAGGTTTGGCAATTCTCTTGCTATGGCCGTAGTATCCAGCTCGCCTATTGGAATTGCTGAGTCATGAAGTCAACCAAAGGCCCTTTGGGAGCCGGAATCGGTGACTTCTCCCCCGACCTGATCGTCGGTGAGCCGGTCAAGCGTTGTACGGACTGCGCCTTGATGTCGATGTTGCCATGCAACCTGACCAAACTGGTCCTACGTGAGTCAAACGCTGAGCCCCAAGGCAAGGAAGGAGAGCGTAGGGTTGAGTTCAAGGCAATACAGAGGACGGCTCGCAACGAATCCCCGGTGAGCCTGAGGAGCGGACGAGACACCTTTCAGCTGACGGCACCGTCGAAGTCTCAGGGCCCACGTCGGCTCACCATTACTTCTCGGTACGAAGCCCAATGCGGAAAAGAGAATCACACGGGAATGGTGGTCGGCGGAGATGAAGGTGCGAAGAAGTATGGTGACAATACGATAACCCTTGAGTTGAATCGAAAGCCACTTTTGGGAGATGCATGGCTTGGCATGGGCTTCTTCACCATCCTCAATGCCTGTTGGCAGGCATGTCAGGATCCGGTGCGTTACACGGTGGAGTCGAAATCCTGTGGATTGCCAACCGGCGCACAATCGGCGCCTGCGGACAATTTATTGGCCGTCATCGAATTGTACCCGGCAGACAAATATCGGCTGGAACTCTCCCTGCCCGCGCTTTTCAAGCCGGATGAACTAAGTTTCTCGGACGAGGCTGGTCGCTGGAAAAGCATTGAAGACTCCAAGAAAAAGAACAAGTCAAAGAAGATAGAGAAGCTTGGTGATGATGTTGAAGATGCGGCGGATGAACTCAGGGATACCAGAGCTTACAAATATGCAAAGGAATACTTAGAACTAGAGGTATTGAAGAAGAAGAATGTTCGTTCATTCGTGGAGGATATGAAACTCAAGCTGAATGGAAAGGACGATGAAAAGTATCTTGATCAGATTGCGATTGAATTTACCCAACAAGATGGCGAGAGGCTGAGCAAGGCGCCCATCCAAGATGTGGTCTCGTTAGTGCGAGCCATGCGAAGTGCCGAGTATCGCTTCAAGGAGCTGACCAACTGGATTAAAGCGGCCACGATCGGGCCAGGGGTCAGATTCTCAGTGGACTGCCAATTTTTAGCCGGCTCGGTCTCTGCGGAGTGGTGTCGTCAAGAGTATATCGACGATCGAGTCTACTTGGCCTGTAAGGCTGAACTCAAGCTTACGCTGATCAAGTTTGACATAACAATCCAGGTAGGTTGGAAGTGCGCTGGTGTAGCTGATTTGTTCATTGAACTAGGCGGTGCTGGAAACCTTAGCATTTCCGCAAGCGGCGCAGTCACTGGGCCCAACGACGGAGCGCTTAAATTTGATCTTGTCCCGGAGGGTGTCGCCAAGGTCCACGGAAAGATTGTTGGATCACTGATGTGGGCCGTAAAGGGAGAGGTCGGAATAGAGTGCGAGTTCAAAGCAGAGCTCAAGGAGTTTGCTTTCATGTCAAAGTCTTCGGCGTTGGGAGGCACCGTGAGAATTTCAAGGGGAGCCGTCCATAGAGTGATCACCTTCAGCTGCAGTCTATGGACAAGTAAAGAGCAGCGCCACGAGATCATTCCCGAAGATCCAGAGGCATTGCTTTTGAACTTTTGAGCCCAGACATATGACTTCTCCAAGGATCCTTCTTCGCGTTATATCGGCCAACATGTGGATTGAGTTTCGTGTCAACGACATCCCCGTGGCTCGATACGCACCAGGAGAGGCGCTCAATGGGGCCGAAGTACCGTTGAACGAGTTTTTGCTTGAACGGGGAAATTCGATCAAGATGCTGATCAATGCCAAACATCCGCCGAGCACTGCGAACGAGGGTTGGGGGCTCTCCGAGAGCAGGAATGTTCGCTTCGGTGCGCCCGCGAATATTCAGGCCGAAGTGCTACGGTTTAATGATTTCACGCGAAAGGCTGAAGCTATTTTGGCTCGTTTTGAATGGGCTGGTATTGCAACGCAGTCGCCTCATGTTCAACAACAGTCATTTGATGCTGATATCGCACTTCCCAGGTGGGCCTGGACGCGAGCAAGAAAGTTGACTCAGAGCGATCATGCGACGGCGTTTCGCGCTCTTAAGCAGTTATGGGAACTGCTGCAGCGCCGCGACGTTTCAACTTTGGCCTCTCTCTTGCGGCTAAAGCTTGAGGAAGTTGCAGAGGGCGCCTACGGAGTGCCTGCAGAACAGTTCCGAGAAGGGTTTGTGAGCGCAATCGGGCGTGTCTTTAGCGAGCCCAATTGGAAGCTTTTGCCTTGTGGCGAACGTGACGTCGAGATTAATTTTGTTGCCGATGGTCGACTTGCTGAATGTCTTCGACCAAACGGATCCCCTGCGTTGACATTTATAAAGCCCAATAGCCCGGAGGAATTCAGTCTGACTGTTATGTTGGGTGAAGTGGATGGGCGGTGGAAGGTCTTGCGCTAGGTGATCGATTGGGGCGTCGAAAGCGCGAGGGGTAGACTCCGTATCACTCATTCCTTGATTGACCTGAGGCGTTGCAAGGCGCGGGTGGCTCACGCCATGGGCCTGTGTGCGAAGAACCTTTCCTCCTCACCCACGGGTAAGCCGCCATGAACCTGATCCAGCGCGCAAAAGACATCCTGCTCCAGCCCCAGGCCACCTGGCCGGTGATCGAGCGTGAGCGGGCCAGCACCGCGGGGCTCTACAC
>CAYUEG010000091.1:0-15474 GCA_964443245.1 uncultured Burkholderiales bacterium
CTTTTCCACTCCAAGGCGTAGCCATCATGCCCGACACCGTGACCCTGCACCCAGCGCTGGAAGAACGCCTCGCCACCGCCGCGCGACGCCTGCTCGATGCCCGCCGTACCCGCACCCGCGTTTCGCTTGACGATCTGGCGCTGACCGAAGCGGCGCATGCCTACGCGGTGCAGGATCGGTTGATCCAGAGCCTGGGGCCGATCGGCGGCTGGAAGGTTGGCGCCAAAGGGCCGGATCACGAACCGACCTGCGCCCCCTTGCCCGCCGCCGGCATTCTGGCTACGCCCGCCACGCTGCCCGACGGCGCCTGGCGCGCACGCGGCATCGAGACCGAACTGGCGCTGCGCATCGATGCCGACCTGCCTGAACGCGATGCGCCGTACACGCTTGACGACGTCGTGGCCGCCATTGGTGCGGTGCTGCCAGCCATCGAGGTGGTGGAATCCCGCCTGCTCGCATTCCCCAAGGCTGCGCCGCTGGCCATGCTGGCCGACCTGGGGGCGCATGGCGCCCTGGTGACAGGCGCGGCGATGCCGTTTCGGCCAGAGTTGCTGGCCACGCGAGAGCTGGCGGCGCAGCAATGGTTTGATGACAAGCAGGTGGCCGACAGCGTCGGCGGCAACCCGGCGCAGGACCTGGGGCGCGTGCTCGTGTGGCTGGCCAACCACTGTGCAAGCCGCGGCCTCGGTCTGCGCAAGGGCCAGATTGTCACCACCGGATCATGCACCGGCATGCTGTTCGCGCCGGCGGGGTGCCAGGTACGCGGGTCGGTGATCGGGCTCGGCGCTTGTGAAGTCGGCTTCAACAGCAGCGGCGACTGATCAACTCTCGGATATGCGGCTTCGGGTTGCCGCCCATTGCACCGCAGCTACAGGCGATCAAGCGCCTTGCCAAAGCGCAGCAAGAGTTCCTGCACTTCGGCTTCGGAAATGATCAGCGGCGGGCAAAACGAGATGGTGTCGCCAATGGCCCGAACGATCAGCCCTTCTTCTTCCGCAATGCGGGCACACGCACGGCCGTGGTTGGGCAACAGCTCGACGCCCGCCAGGAGGCCAATGCCGCGGACCTCTTTGACCAAACGGTGATCCTGAAACTGCTTCAGTCCATTCACGAGGCTGGGGCCGACCCGCTGTACATGTTCGACAATCTGCAGTTCCTCGTAGATCTTCAGCGTTTCCAGGGCTACTGCCGAGGCAACCGGATGCCCCGAGTAGGTCATCGTCAATCCGAACATCCCCAGTTCACCGCTCTGCCGCTCTATGGCTTCATAAACGCGCGGGCTGATCATGAGAGCCGAAATGGGAATGTAGGCGCTGGACAAGGCCTTGGCGCAGACCAGAAGATCGGGCCGAAGGTGCATGGTCGTCGACCCAAACATCTTCCCGGTGCGGCCAAATGCGGTGACCACTTCATCACAGACCAGCAAAATGTCGTGCTTCTTCAACAGAAGCTGCAACTGCTCGTAGTAGCGGGAAGGTGGCACGACAATGCCGCCGGCAGCCATGACCGGCTCCACAAAAAACGCCGCAATGGTATGCGCACCCTCTGATTGAATGAGTCGTTCAATAGCGGCGATCAACCGGTCACTGAAGGCGTCTTCCGTTTCGCCCGGATGGGCATGCCGGGTGAAATGCGGCGTGGCCACATGCATGAACCCGGGGAGCGGCAAGTTGAACTTGTCGTGCGCATAGCTCACCCCCGACAAGCTTGCCGAAGCAATGGTGTTGCCGTGGTAAGCCAACTGATGCGAAATGAATTTCTTTTTCTCCGGTTGTCCGACGGCATTCCAGAAATACCAGCTCAGGCGCGCCGCACAGTCATTCGCTTCGGAACCGGTGCTGGCAAACCAGATTCTGGACATCGGCACCGGGGCGATGGAAAGCAGCTTTTCGGCCAGCGCAATGACTGGCGGGTGACTCTTGTGGTTGGTCAAGGGGTAGTAGGCGAGCTCCTTCATTTGCCGACTGGCAACGTCGGCAAGCCGCTCATTGCCGTAGCCCAAGGCAATGCACCACAAGCCGGACATGGCCTCGAGATAGTCGCGGCCGTGAATGTCCCGCACCCAGACCCCCTGGCCGGACTGGATCACGCTGGCCCCGCGCCTGGCATGCAAGGACAAATCGGTCAAGCCATGAACGACTGCCTTGGCATCTCTGGTTTGAAGGGAATCTGGATCTGACATGGGTTACCTGTTCGTCGAAAACCGTTGGTGGGAGCGGGTCTCAGGGCATCATGCCGCATGGCGCAGTGCTTTCGCCACAGCGGCTGCCGCCTCCGCGACCTCTTCAGGGCGCGTCAGTATATCGGGCGTCAGCCGCAAGTACTGCGCACGCGCATCCACCTTGATGCCAGCGTTGCCGAGCGCTTCGGCAAGATCCGCCGCACGTGCGTGGCGGATCACCACGAAGGCGCCCATGTCTTCGCGCCCGCCTTCAGCCTCCACGCCGTGTTCGCGCAGCGCGGTGATGAGAAGGCGGCTGGATGCCAGCCCGTAGGCGCGGATGCGCGGCACGCCAAGCGCCGCCGTGAGCTCCAGTCCGGCAACGGCCTGGTAGGGGATCAACACCGGCGGCGTCGATTCCAGAAAGCCGTCGCCGCCGGCGGCAAACCGGGGAGGGTCGGGCCGCTGGTAGGAGAACGGGGATTGTTTGGCGAACCATCCTGTGTCCAACGGAGTGTGGCCGGCATCGACGATGTCCGGCCGTACATAGAGCCAGCAGGAACCCGGGCCGCCACGCAAATACTTGTAGCCCCCGCCCACCGCGTAGTCGACCTGGAGGGCGGTGAGATCCACCGGCAACACGCCGAACGCGTGGTAAGTGTCGAGCAGCACGCGGGCACCCTGTCGGTGCGCCTTGTCGATGATGGCCGGCAGTTCGCCGACGACTTGCCCGGTCATGAACATGACTTGCGAGAGCACCAGCAGGTCGGTGGGGGCATCCAGTGCGGCGAGAATGTCGGCGGGCGCAAACCAGCCGCGCGCATCCGGTGCGATTAATCGCAGTTCGATACGACCCCGTTCCCGATAGTGGCGCAGGATGACGTCCAGCGAATCGAATTCGCCCTGCGTGCTCAGCACGCAGATTTTTTCGTCGTGCAGGTTGAGCACGGTGCGAAGCCCCTGGCCGGCGCTGGTTTTTGGCAGGATGCAATCGCTGCGTGATACGCCAGCCAGGCGCGCCACCATGGTCCGTACCTGATCCTGCTTGTCAATCCAGGGCCCCCACGCATCGCCGAGCGACGCGTACCACAGGCCAGTGCCTTCAGCGATGTCTTGCGCCGTCCGATCGGGTGGTCGTCCCAACGAGTGGTTGGCAAGATAAATGCCGGGGCGTGCCAACACCCGGGTGAAGAGCGGGTCAATGTGCTGGCGCAGCGCCGCTTCCTGCAACGGCCCGGTTCCCAGTGCTGCGACCGCGTGGGCAATGGATGAAGGCGGAGACGGCATTGCAGAGATGTCGTCTGAAGTGTCAGATACGGCCTTCATGCCTGACGCAGCTCGGTGCGCACGTCGAGCAGCTCCGGAAAGAAAGTCAGATCCAGCGCATTCTTGAGAAAGCCGACACCGGAGGAGCCGCCCGTGCCGGGCCGAAAGCCGATGATGCGTTCCACCGTCTTCATGTGCCGAAAGCGCCAGAGCTGGAAGTACTCCTCCACATCAATCAGCTTCTCGCACATCTCGTAGGCATCCCAATGCTGGTCCGGATGCTCGTACACCTGGCGGAACACGGGGATCAGGCGGGCGTCGCGCTGGTGTGGCAGCGTGAAATCGCGCGTCAGCAGATCGGCAGGGATGGCAAACCCGCGACGTGCCAGATAGGCCAGAAACTCGTCGTACAGCGAAGGCGCTTCCAGGATTGCCTTGATCAGCCCGAACTCGGCCGGATCGTGGCGGAACGCTTCGATCATGCGCGCGTGCTTGTTGCCGAGCAGAAACTCGATGCTGCGATACTGCCGCGATTGAAACCCGGACGAGTTGCCGAGGACGCCGCGAAACTGCAAATACTCTGTCGGGGTGAGGGTCTCCAGCACGGCCCACTGGTTGAACAACTGCATCTGGATCTGCTTGACCCGCGCCAGAATCTTGAAGCAGGGCGAAAGGCGATCCTGCTTCAGATGGGTGATCGCCGCCGTCAGTTCGTGGATCATCAGCTTCATCCACAACTCGGAGGTCTGGTGCTGGATGATGAACAGCATCTCGTCATGATGCTGCGGTGTCGAGAGGGGCTGTTGCGCCGCCAGCAAAGTGTCGAGCTGCAGGTAACCGGCGTAAGACAGCCGATCCTTGAGATCGAGAACGATCGAGTCTTCCAGAACGCGCTGATTGTCGGCCATCAGGTAAACACCCGGATTTACTTTAGACCTAAAGTATCTCGCAGCAGGGCGCAAACCGCAAGCGCCAGAGCACCGCCCTGCTACAGGACGACCGTCTTGTCCGACAGTTCGTTCGGGTTGGTGTCACCGGCTGGAAAATGCTTCATCAGATGCGCGGTAGCGGCGTGAACGCCGGCAACGACGCCCGCCTCGTACGCACCCCCCTTGAAGGCACTTTCCATCGCGCGGCAGATGGTCTCCCATTCGGGCGTACCCACTTTGGCATGGATGCCGCGGTCGGCCACGATTTCGACATCACGATCGGCCAGCAACACATAGATCAAGAGGCCGTTGTTGTGCTCGGTATCCCACACGCGCAACTGGGAGAAAACGTCGATGGCGCGCGCGCGCGCGGATTGCCCGTGCCACAAAGATGCCGCTTCAAGCGCACCTTCGACCACAAAGCGGATTTCGCCGGTGTGCGCCCTCTCGCTGGCCTTGATGGCGTCTTCAATGGCGCGTAGCGCAGAAGCCGGGAAGGTGCGGTTGACCTGCCAATCCGTCATGAACAGATGCCTGGCAAAGCGCTTGAAGTTCACTTTCTTCATCCCGCTACCAACGCCCCGAAGCGCCGCCGCCGCCAAAGCTGCCACCACCGCCCCCGAAGCTTCCTCCCCCGAAGCTACCGGAACTGCCGCTGTGGCCACCATAGTGTCCTCCACCGAATCCGCCGAAGCCCCGCCCTCCCCCGAACAGGGTGACCACCAGGGCAATCACGCCCGCAATCAGGGCGATGGAGATCACGCCTACGAGAAACCAGGCTAATGCTGCGACCAGCCCGCCAGTCACCAGCGCGCCGGGAAACCGGCCCAACATGGCACGCAGGACACCACCCGCCACCATGGCCAGCACGAACAGGATCGGCGCGTATTGCTCCAGGTCTTCAAGGCTGCTGCTGCGGGAGGCCGCGCGCGGGGGTGGCAAGGCCTCACCGTCGATCACGCGGAGCATCTGATCGACGCCCGCGGCAATGCCACCGGCAAAATCCTGCTGTTTGAAGCGTGGCACGATCACGTCACTGACGATGCGCTTGGCCACCAGATCACTCAGCGCCCCTTCGAGTCCGTAGCCAACCTCGATGCGCAGCGTGCGGTCATTCTTGGCAACGATCAAGAGCGCGCCGTCATCCACTTTCTTGCGGCCCAGCTTCCATTGCTCGGCGACGCGCAGAGAGAATTGCTCGATGGTTTCGGGTTCGGTGGTCGGCACCAGCAACACCGCCACCTGGCTGCCCTTGCGCGCTTCAAACGCCTGCAGGGTTTGCTCGAGCGCCGCCTTCTGATCGCGGTTGAGCGTGCCTGTTTGGTCGACCACGCGCCCGGAGAGGGCCGGTACCGAAATCTGGGCAGTGGCGTTCCATGAAAAGAGAAACGCCAGGGCCACCAGGAAGGCCGTCGCCCACGCCAGCAGCTGGCGACGGGATCGCGTGCACCCGGATTGTGTGGTCACTTGGGTGCTGCAACTCCGGCCGGGGCTGCCGGGGCCGCAGGCGCGGCCGGTACGGCAGAAGGAGCCGCCTTGGGCGCATCAAAGTCGACCTTCGGTGCGACTGAAATCGCCTTCTCGTTCTCCACCGTGAAGTTGGGCTTCTCCTTGTAGCTGAACACCATGGCCGTCAGGTTGGACGGGAAAGAGCGCACCGTCACGTTGTAATCCTGCACCGCCTTGATGTAGCGATTGCGTGCTACCGTGATGCGGTTTTCGGTACCTTCCAGTTGCGCCTGCAAATCACGAAATCCCTGGTTGGCCTTGAGATTCGGGTAGTTCTCCGAGACGACCAGCAAGCGTGACAAGGCGCCTGACAGCTCGCCTTGTGCCGCCTGGAATTTCTGGAATGCAGCGGGGTCGTTGATCAGCTCCGGCGTCGCCTGGATAGAGGTGGCTTTGGAGCGCGCCTCCACTACCTTGGTGAGCGTCGATTGTTCAAAATTGGCTTCCGCCTTGACCGTGCTCACCAGATTGGGCACGAGATCAGCGCGTCGCTGATACTGATTCACCACCTCGGACCAGCTCGCCTTGACGGCCTCGTCGCCACGCTGGAACTCGTTGTAGCCGCAGCCGCTGAGCGTCAGGGCGAGGGCGGCAATCCATACAGCGAACGGTTTACGCATGACGACATCTCCGAAAATGCAAAATCAAGCCGTGGCAACTGCCACGCAGGATCAAGGTGGGGGCCCGCCTGACGGTTTCAAGCACCATCAGGGTGCCCCCAACTTGAAGGTGGACCGGCTGGCGTGTGGTTTAAGCGATGCCTTCCACGACGCGCATGTCCCGCACTGCGCCATCACCCAGGGCGGACAGCGCCTCCTGGTAGGCCGGCGAATCGTGGGCCGCAAGCGCCGCATCCAGGCTCTCGAACTCGATGACCACCACGCGCTGCAGGATACCGGCCTCCCACGCGGCCACCGCCGGCCCGCGGACAAGAAACCGTCCGCCGGCTGCCGCAATGGCGGGCCCGGCCAGCTTGGCATAGGCCGCCAGCTTGTCAGGATTGTCGATGGAACGGTAAGAGGTTACCCAGTAGGCTTTTGACATTGTGTCTCTCCTTGAAAAAAGTTCGTGCTTGTTCATGTGCCGGTTCAGCCAGTGATTGGCTGTGCCGTCGGTCAGATTGTTGGCACCTTCCCCCCGTGGCGGCGTGGGAGGCCCAACGCTTGCAAAGAGTCAATACCGGCAATCAGAATGGCCTAAGACCCGCTCCCACCAAGGGTTTCAGCCCGGTCCTACCCAGGTCTCGGACCACGCCAGCACGCAACTCGATGAGGCCTTGCCCGAACGTTCCTGGGGAAACGGCTTGGCGGTGGCGGCTTCACCGTTCACCGAAAGCTGCGCGCCACGCGCCGGAAAGAAGGTGCTGTAGACGCCGAGCGGGCGGCCCATCTGCCCCGGTGGCACGGTGATCACGAATGCGGGCAAGAGGTCCCACCAGGCGAGCACGATCTCGCCGGCATCAGACGAAATGCGCTCCTCCACTGTGGCCAGGGCGTTACCGGTGCGTGCGAACTGGGCATCGACCACGGGGAGCGATTCGTCTCCGAATGGCGCGTGCAAGAACGACTCGATGCGCTTTTGCAGGTAGCGCGCCATGCCGATGTTGTCGGAATACACCATCGGTCCGTTGCCGGTGAGCCGGCTGTCAATGAACAGCGCATGCCCCGGCCCGGCTGGCGACCACAGCACGCGCCAGTGGCTGACCCGGTCCGCCAGGGTTTTTCCGCCGTCGTCAGACAGGCGGATAAAGGAATTCTCTCCGGTCATGACAACTTCACCGGGGTCGACCAAGCGTGGTTCACTCATTGATTGCTCCTGCTGGTTGGTACGTTAAGCGCACATCGCGCAAATCATTCGGCGTAGCCGGGCATCTCGCGGTCCAGCACGCGCATCATCGCTTCGAAGTAAAGGCGCTCACGCTCGCTGCGTGAGTGCCGGTCATCCGGCGGGGGCGACTGCACCTGCGCGACGATCTCCTCAGAAAGCAGTTGCAGCGGTTGGCCGGTGCTCATCGCCAGCACCTGGGCGCGACACACGCGCTCCAGCTTGTAGAGGCGTCGATAGGCCTGGGCCACGGTGTCGCCCACCACCAGCACGCCATGGTTCTTCATGAACAGCACCTGCTTCTTGCCGATCAGGTGCGCGAGACGTTCGCCTTCCTCAACGAAATCGGCCGTACCCTGGTAAGTATCGTCGTAGGCGACATGGCCATGGAAGAATGCCGCCGTCTGGCTCGCCGGCAAGAGACGGTTGTCCTTGAGCATGTTGAGCGCCACCGCCCAGGTCTGGTGGGTGTGCAGCACCACCTTGGCGCCGGTGATGCGATGGATCGGCGCGTGGATGCATTGGGCCGATAGCTCCACCACGCCTTCGCCCTCCAGCGTTTCGCCCTTTTCGTTAAAGACGATCATGTCGCTGGCGCGGGCTTCGGACCAGTGCAGGCCGAACGGCAGGATCAGATAGCGATCATCGCAACCCGGCACTGTCATGGTGAAGTGGTTGTCGATGCCTTCTTCCAGGTCATCGAGCACCGCCAGGCGATGGGCTGCAGCCAGATGAACCTTGGCCTGGCGCAGTGCGTCGGTGCTGGTGGTGGGGCGAGAGGCGGGGCGGGCAGATTTCAGTGAAGTGACGGACATGGCGGTTCTCCAGGCTTGGATACGGGCAAACGAATCAGATGTACACGCCCTTCATGCCGCCGGCCGGGTAACGCGTCCCGGCTGCGGCGCCTTTGGGGATCAGGTTTGAAAGACTGTCGGCCTCGGCTTTCGTCAGCGCCACCCCGAGTGCACCGAGGTTCTCGTCGACCCGTGCCACCCGTTTGGTGCCAGGGATGGCAACGATGTCGTCACCCTGCGCCAGCAGCCACGCCAGCGCCAGCTGGCCGGGAGTGCAACCCTTCTGTTTGGCCATGGCCTCGATCCCTGCCACCAGCTGGCGATTGCGCTCGAAGTTGCCGGCATGGAAACGTGGGTGGTCCTTGCGGCGATCATTTGCCACCTCTTCTGCCGACTGCACTGCGCCCGTCAACAGGCTGCGGCCCAGCGGTGAGTAGGCAACGAAGCCAATGCCCAGTTCGCGCGTGGTGTTGAGCGTCTCCTCGGCTTCTTCGCGATACAGCAGCGAATACTCGGTTTGCAGCGCAGTGAGGGGATGCACCTTGTGGGCGCGGCGAATGGTGGTCGGGTTGGCCTCACACAAACCGAGAAAACGTACCTTGCCCTGGTCCACCAGCTTGGCCATGGCGCCAACCGTATCCTCGATCGGCACCTTGGGATCCATCCGGTGCATGTAATACAGGTCGATGGTATCCAGCCCCAGGCGCTTCAGGCTGGCTTCGCAGGCAGCCTGCACGTATTCCGGCCGGCCATCAACACCATTGCCGCCACCTTCAAGTCTGGTCTGGCTGAACTTGCTGGCCAGGATGACGCCATCGCGCCGCCCCTTCAGGGCCTTGCCCACCAGGGTTTCGTTGTGACCCCAACCATACATGTCGGCCGAATCGAGAAAATTGATCCCCCGGTCCAGGGCGTGGTGGATCACCGCGATGCCGTTTTCGTCCGAGGATTCGCCGTAGATGCCGGAGAGCGACATCAGCCCCAGGCCGATGGAGGTGACGTTGAGGGAGGAGACGCCGAGGCGGCGGGTGGGAAGCGGTGTACTCATGGAAGCCTTTCTGGGTCTGGCGTTGGGGATCGCATCGGCGCCATCCGGGCGCGATGGCGCATGGTAACAACCCGGGCGGTATCCCGGGGGCGTGGCCCAAGGATACTGAGGGGATCTGAGCGGTCAGGCGCGTGCCACCAGGCCGGTGAGCGCGGACATGCCCTTGTGGCCGCTCCCCTCCTCAATGTCGGCATCATAGGAGGTCAGTTCGACGATCTCCCAGTCGGCAAACGCTTCGCGCAACAATTGGGTGGTGTAGAGATGGTCGCGTTCCGGCGGCCCGCCGGTGCCGTAACCCAGTTGTTCGACGCGGTAGCCTTGCAGGATCAGCAGGCCGCCGGGTTTCAGCGCGCGTTTGAACCAGCGGAACAGATTGGTCCGCTCGGCCGGCGTGGCGAACTGGATGAAGATGGCGGCGATCACGTCATACATGGCGCTCGGCCATTCCACTTCCACGACATTGGCCTGCGCGAACTGGATGTGTACGCCGCGCGATGCGGCAAAGGCACGGGCCTTGGCAAGCGCCACCGGCGAGAAATCGAGGGCATCGACCGACAAACCCTGCTCGGCCAGCCACACGCTGTTGCGGCCCTCGCCATCCGCCACAGAAAGGGCGCGGCCATTCTTCGGCAGCAAGGCGGCTTTGGAGGCGAGGTAAGCGTTGGGTGCCTCGCCAAACAGAAAGCCGGGCGCGCTGTAGCGGCCGTTCCAGCGCTCGAGCGCCTGGGCGTGCGTTTTGCGGGGTGGCAAGGGGGGTTGTGAATCGTTGGCGGCCATGTTTCAACTCCCTGTTGATGATCCGTATCCGCATCGTAACGGGTTCGGCCTGTCTTGCCCTGCTGCCGACATCGGCTTGCATTGCTACCATATTTCCATTATTATCGAATCATGAAAGAGAATGAAGTTGTTACCTGCCTCGCCGCATTGGCGCAGCCCATGCGCCTGCAGGTGTTCCGTGCGCTGGTGGTGGCGGGGCCTGATGGCCTCACGCCCGGTGCCATGGTCGAAGCACTTGATGTGCCGGCGGCCACACTATCGTTTCACCTCAAGGAGTTGACCCGCGCCGGCCTGATTTCGCAGGAGCGCGACGGCCGCAGCCTGATTTACCGCGCCGCCTTCGAGAAGATGGATGGCCTGCTCTCCTATCTCACCGACAACTGCTGCCAGGGACAAGCCTGCGCGGTTGCCAAGGCCCCTGTCCGCAAAGCCCTCAACCGGAGAAACGCATGAACCGCTTCCATGTCCACCTGCATGTGGATGATCTCGCCAAGAGCATCGGCTTTTATTCGAAACTGTTCGCCGCCGAACCCACGCGCGTGGAGGCCGACTATGCGAAGTGGATGCTCGAAGATCCGCGCATCAACTTTGCCATCTCCACGCGTGGCAGCAAACCGGGCATTGACCATCTCGGGTTCCAGACCGACAGTGCCGAGGAGCTGGATGTTCTCAAGGCGCGGGCGGACGGCGCCGACATGGCCCTGCAGGACGACGGTGAAACCACCTGTTGCTACGCGCGCAGCGAGAAGTACTGGATCACCGACCCGCAAGGCATTGCGTGGGAACAATTTCATACGCTCGGCAACATCCCGGTGTTCCACGAAGCTGCGCCGGCAGAAGCCTCCGCGTCTGCGTGCTGTGCACCAAAGGCAGGCGCCGCTGTCGCGGCGGCGCCGACGACGCGAGGCAAGCCGATTGGCATTGCCGTCAAGTCTTCGTCGTCCTGCTGCTAAAACTGTCGCGAATCCGATCCCGCTGTGACCATCAACGTTCTGATCCTTTGTACTCATAACTCCGCCCGCAGCGTGCTCGGCGAGGGCATGCTGAACCACCTCGCCCAAAAGCTCGGCAAGGACGTCAAGGGCTTCAGTGCCGGCAGCGCCCCAAGCGGGCGCCTCAATCCGTTCGCACTGGAAGCGCTCAATCGGGCTGGCGTAGATACCCGCGACTATCGCAGCAAAAGCTGGGACGAGTTCACCACGCCGCATTCCCCACCACTCGGTATTGTCATCACGGTATGCGACAGCGCCGCGGCCGAGACCTGCCCGGTCTTCTATGGTGGCGCAGGTGAACATGGGCAACCGGTCAAGGTGCATTGGGGTTATCCCGACCCTTCCAATGCCGAAGGGGGAGACGAGGGCAAGCGGCGCGCCTTTGAGCTGACGCGCCAGGCCATTGCGTATCGCATGCTGCAACTGCTGCAATTGCCCGTCGAAACGATGAGCAAGCCGGCACTGCTTCAGGCCCTGCATGAGATTGGCGTCAGCTGAGGCCACATGAACCTGCAACGCAAACTGCTCGCCGAACTGCTTGGCACGGCGTTGCTGCTGGCGGTGGTGATTGGCTCGGGCATCATGGCCGAGCGCCTGTCTGGCGGGAATGGGGCCATCGCTCTGCTTGCCAACACCGCCGCGACGGTCGGTGGTCTTTATATTCTGATCGAGGTGTTCGGCCCGATCAGCGGGGCGCACTTCAATCCGGCGGTGAGCGCCGTGATGGCGTGGCGTGGGCAATTGCCGGGCGCTGAACTCCCTGCCTATGTGGTGGTTCAGCTGGCCGGGGCAGTGCTGGGGGCGTGGCTGGCGCATGCCATGTTTGACATGACGATCCTGCAGTTTTCGACCAAGCTGCGGAGCGGCACCGGGCAGTGGGTGGCGGAGATCGTCGCGACCGCCGGCCTGATCCTGGTGATCTTGCGTGCGCCGGCAGGGCGTGCTTCATCGATGGTGGCCGCCTATATCGGGGCAGCCTACTGGTTCACCGCCTCGACCTCGTTTGCCAACCCGGCGGCTGCCTTTGGCCGGATGTTCAGCGACAGTTTCGCCGGCATTGCGCCAGGCAGCGTCCCCGGTTTCGTGGTTTCCCAGCTGGCCGGGGCAGCGCTTGCTTTACTGCTCAACCGAATCCTTGGAGTGCATGCCGAGGGTGGCAGTCCCGATTGAGCTGACCCTATTTCACCTGCGTACCGCTGCTGTCGAACACGGATACCTCAAGCGGAATGCCTTGCCCGACGCTCTGCGCGACGGTACAAAAGCTCTCGAACTGCCCGAGGATGCGTTCCAGGTTTTCGATGCTTGACGCAGGAGCACCGAGACTCACCTTGACATTCATGCCCAGGATGCGCAGGCGCCCTTCGGCATTGCGCCCCACCGTGGAGTGCACGCGGGTGGTGATGCCTCGCGGGTCCTGCTTGAATTTTTTCAGTGCGAAGAACAGGCTGTCAGACAGGCAGTTGCCAACGGCTGCAGCCAACAGCTGTTCCGGGCTGGGGCCCGTTCCACCCCCAAGAGGCGGACCCTCATCGCCATACAGCACGGGCAGATCCGGGCCAAACGAGATGGCGAAGCGAAAATCCTTCTCTTGCGTCAGCACGACTTCGTGCGGGGTGGCACTCATGGCAATTCCTTCAATAGATTGGAAGCGGTGTGAACGCACGTCGCAGCTTGAAGCGAGGCATCAAGCTGGCGTGTCAAAGATCGCTGATCGAGTTTAATCAAGAGTGGTGGGATCTGATCCAGCTTGCAATATCCGTGGCAGACATGGCGCCTGAAACGCGTGCCACTTCGATCCCCTTGTCGAACAGGATCATGGTGGGAATGCTGCGGATGCGGTACTTCACCGAGGCCTGCGGCGCGGCATCGGAGTCCACCTTGACGAAGCGCACGTCGGGCATGTCGCGCGCGGCTGCGGCAAACTGTGGCGCCATCATCTTGCATGGCCCGCACCATTCGGCCCAGAAGTCCACCACCACGGGCTGCTCGGTACCGTTGAGATAGCCGGGCAGTGCGCTGTCGCTGATGGCCACCGGTGCCGGTTCGGCCAGCGCCGTCTTGCAGCGGCCGCACACGGCGCCGTCATGCACGCGTTCCGGTGCCACGCGGTTGGTGGCGCCACAGGCAGGGCAGACCAGGTTCATGATGGCCTGCCTTCCTCAACAGCCGCCCTGCGCGCCCAGCTTGCGCAGGATCGATTCCATCAGGCACCACTTGCTCACCGCGCTTTGCAGAAGATTGGCGCCGACAAAGGCGGTAAAGGCCAGCCACCACTGGCTGACGAACACGGGGCTGCCGGGGATGCCCATTGCGAGCGAGGCGAGGATGAAGGTACCGGCGACGAGGCGAACGATTTGCCAAGAGGTCATGTTGATGCTCCTTTCAGGATGGTGTGGATGCGATTGCGATACGCGGTGTAGTACAGCAGGGGAATCACCACCAGTGTCAGCAGGGTGGAGACGAAGATGCCGAAAATCAAGGAGATGGCCAGTCCCGAAAAGATCGGGTCATCCAGGATGAAGAAGGCGCCGAGCATGGCGGCAAGGCCGGTGAGCACGATCGGTTGGGCGCGGGTGCTGGCCGAACGCACCACGGCCGCCTTGAACGGCACCCCTTCGCGCACCTGCAGGTTGATGAAGTCGACCAGCAGAATCGAGTTGCGCACGATGATGCCGGCCAGCGCAATCATGCCGATCATGCTGGTGGCCGTGTACTGTGCGCCGAGCAAGGCATGGCCCGGCATCACGCCGACAATGGTGAGCGGGATCGGCGCCATCACGATCAGCGGTGTGAGGTAGGAGCCGAACTGCGCCACCACCAGCAGGTAGATCAGGATCAGCCCGACGGCATAGGCGGCACCCATGTCGCGGAAGGTCTCGTAGGTAATCTGCCACTCGCCATCCCATTTGACGGCGTAGCCGCGATACGGATCTTCCGGCTGGCTGATGAAGTGCTCGGAGAGCGTACCGCCACCGGGCACCTGGATCGATGCCAGATGCTTGCGCATGCCGAACATGCCGTATAGCGGGCTGTCGAGCTTGCCGGCCATGTCGCCGACGACGTAGTTCACCGGCAGCAAATCCTTGTGATGGACCGGCTGTTCGCGCAGGGTGTCGGTGATGGTGACCAGTTCGCGAATCGGCACCACGCGCCCTTCGGCCGTGCGCACACCCAGTTGCAGCAAGCCCTCAAGATCACCTTGTCGTTCGGCAGGCAGGCGCAGTGTCACCGCGGCCGGATACTTGGATTCATCGTGCAGGTAGGCGGTCGCCTCGCCCGACAGGCCGGCACGCAGGGTGGTGACGATCGCCTGCTGCGGCACACCGAGGAGGGCGGCCTTGCGCCGGTCCACCACCACCAGCTTGCGCGGTGCGGCGGCGATGGTGCTGTCGTCTACATCCACGACGCTCTCCTGCTTTTCCATGATCGCACGCAGCTGTTTGGCGATGCCCTGACGGCCCTCCGGCGTGGCGCCGTAAATCTCCGCCACGATCGGTGAAAGCACGGGGGGGCCGGGCGGGACTTCGACGACCTTGACGTTGGCACCGAAGCGGCGGCCGATTTCCTGCAGGGCCGGGCGCACGCGCGTGGCGATGGCATGGCTTTGTGCCTTGCGATCGTGCTTGTCTACAAGATTGACCTGAATGTCGCCATATTCACCGCCGGCGCGCAGGTAGTACTGCCGTACCAAGCCGTTGAAGTTGATCGGCGCCGCAGTACCGGCATAGGTTTGCAGATCCGTGACCTCGGGCACCGTGCGCAGGTGGGCGGAGAGGGCGCGCAGCGCAGCGTCGGTGTGTTCCACGGGAGAGCCGGCCGGCATGTCGACGATCACCTGGAACTCCGACTTGTTGTCGAACGGCAGCATCTTGAGCAGGACCAGGCCGGTCGCGGGCAGTGCCAGCGAAACGGCGATCAGTGCGGCAACCCCGAATCCGAGGCGACGCCGATTGCGCGCCCCTGTGAGCTCGTCGACGAAAGGGGCGAAAACATGATCAAACAGTCGCGCAATCTTGCCATCCAGGCCGTGGCCGGCGGGGATGTGCGCGTGGCTCGTCGCCGGTTTCATCCACAGACGTGCCAGCCACGGCGTAACGGTAAAGGCAATGGCCAGCGAGATCAGCATGCCCATGCTGGCGTTGATCGGGATCGGGCTCATGTACGGGCCCATCAG
>CAYUEG010000092.1:0-15084 GCA_964443245.1 uncultured Burkholderiales bacterium
GGGAGGCCGGCGGGCGCAAGCCGAGTGCCACCCCGGCACGAAAGCGACCTGATGAAACGACGCACCTTCGGTACCCTGGGAATGATTGGCCTGGCAGGATGGCCTGCACTCTGGCCCCTGCGCGCCTGGTCCCAGGCTGCGCACATCATGCGCAATTTCATGGACCGGGCCTTCGAGATGAAGCGCCGCGCCATTGCCGAAGGCGACCAGCCCTACGGCGCGGTGGTGGTCAGGGACGGGCGCATCATCGCCGAAAGCCCGAGCCGGGTCATCACCGCCAACAACGTCAACGCGCATGCCGAGCGCGAAGCCATGCGCCTGGCGCGCGCGGCGCTGGGCGGCAATGACCTTTCAGGCTGCATCCTGGTTTCCTCGTCTCGCCCCTGCAGCCTGTGCGAGCGCGCGGCCCACGAAGCCAGGGTGGCGCGCATGATCCACGGTGAAGCCCTCACCGACGCTGGCGCCCCACGCGGCTAGCCCATTTTTCTCTGTAAGGCGACACGATGACCTCACCCGCGCTCGACAAGTTCGTCGCCGAATCGATCCGCCTGAGCAGCGCCCTGGATGACCCCGCTGACTGCGTGCTCGCCCTGGCCCCGCTGATGCTGGAGCTGCTCGACGCGGCAGGCAGCTTCCTCGAGCCGCGGCATTACACCAGCCACCCGGAACACTACACGCGCAATCTGGTGTACGCCGCGCCGGACGACAGCCTCTCGCTGTACACGCTGGTGTGGCTGCCCGGGCAATGGACACCGGTGCACGACCACGGCAGCTGGGGCGTGGTGGGCGTGCTCGAAGGCGTGCTGGAGGAGCGCAGCTACGTGCGCCTTTCGCCGGACCGGGGTGCCGATACCGGTATCGAACTGGTGCGCGGCGGCATCATCCTCCTGGGCCATGGCGCGGTAACGAGCTTTGTGCCCAACCCGGATCACATCCACATTACCGGCGTGCCGCAGGAGCGCCCGCGCGCGGTCAGCCTGCATCTTTACGGCCGCACCATGAACAGCTTTCACATGTATGACGTGGCTGCCGGTACCCGTGAGCGCATCCACGTGGCGCACAACGAAAGTTGAGCGCCCCGGACCACGACGCCCCCCACCCGGTGCAGTACCACAGCGTGGGCCACATCGGCCACACCGCAACAACGCCTGGGCAGTCAGTCTGCCTTGGCCCCTGCCCGCTTGATCACAGCCGCCCATTTCGGGGTTTCGCTGCGCGCCAGATTCGCCAATGCCTCCGGCGGACCGGGCATGACTTCAAACGCCATGGTGGCGTAACCGGCTTTGACCGTCGGGCTTTCCAGTGCCTTGTTCAGTTCGGCATTGAGACGCATGATGATCTCGCGGGGTGTCCCTGCCGGGACCGCAATGCCGCCCCAGGCCAGGGTTTCGTAGCCCTTGACGCCAAGCTCGTCAATCGTCGGGATATCCGGCGCCAGCGGCGAACGCTTGGCGCCTGAAACCGCGAGCATGCGCAGCTTGCCGGCGCGTGCCAGCGGCAACGCAGTGACCAGATTGTCAAACATGAGATCGACCTGCCCGCCCATCAGATCCGTATGGGCAGGTGCGCCGCCACGATACGGCACATGCACCATGAAGGTTCCGGTCATGGACTTGAACAGTTCACCACCCAAATGGCCGGTCGTGCCATTGCCCGAGGATGCCATGGAGAGCTTGCCCGGATTCTTCTTCGCATAGTCGATCAGTTCCTGGACCGATTTCACCGGCAGGTCATTGCGCACCAGGAGGCCGTTCTGCACAAAGCCCATCAGCCCCACCGGCGCCAGATCTTTCTCCGGGTTGTAGGAAAGTTTGGAGAACAGCCCGGGGTTGATTGCCAGTGTGCCGACGTTGGCGTAGACGATGGTGTAGCCATCCGGTGCAGCGCGCGCGGCCAGCTCGGTACCGATCATGGCGGAGGCGCCCGGCTTGTTGTCGATCACGAACGGGCGGCCCATCTGCTTCGACATCTCGGCCCCGAGGAGCCGGCAGATGGCATCCGGCGAACTGCCCGGCGCAAACGGGACGATAAAGCGGATCGGCTTGTCCGGATACTGGCTCCATGCCGTGCCGGAAAAGGCAATGCATGCAAGCCCCAAGGTGATCAGGCGAATGGCTTTGCGAAACATGGGTCACACTCCTCTAGGTAAAAGCTGTCCGGCACGAGCATGATGCGTGCCATCGCGCCAGGTGATCTTGCCATTGACGATCACGCATTCAATCCCGCTACCGGCGCGCTTGGGGGAATCGAAGGTCGCGTTGTCGATCACCGTGTCGGCATCGAAAATCGTGATGTCGGCAGCCTTGCCCACCGCCAGCGTGCCGCGATCGTGCAGCCTGAATTCGCGCGCGGTGAGGCCAGTCATCTTGTACACGGCGGTTTCGAGCGAAAACAGGCCACGGTTGCGGCAGTAGTGCCCCAGCACGCGCGGAAACGTGCCCCATTCACGCGGATGCGGCTTCTCCTGCATGGGAATGCCGTCCGAGCCGATCATGGTGTCCGGATACTGCAGAATGCGCTCGACATCTTCCTCGCGCATCATGAAGTACGTGGCACCGGCCGGCTGCAACATGGCGCACATGTCGTCGATGGACTTGCCCAGCTCGCGCGCCAGTTCGCCCACCTCGCGGCCGGCAAACTCCGGATGCGGCTTGCACACCGTGATCACGGTTTTCTCGGCGATCTTGACGCGATCCGGCCGCAGTACGGTTGAGGAGGCCGAGTACGGATAGCAGTCCAGACCCATCGCCTGCTGCGTTTGCAGCGCGGCAATGCGCTTCAAGGTCTCGCTCGAACGCCCGTAGTTTTGCATGCCCACCACCTTGTGGTGCGAAATGATCGCCTTGACACCGAGTGCACGGCCAATGGTCGCGGTTTCCTCGATCGAGCGCAGCACATCGTCGCTCTCGTCGCGCATGTGGGTGGTGAATATACCGCCCAGCGTCTTGAGCGGCGCGCACACGCCGATGATTTCCTCGGTGGAAGCCTGCGCCGCCGAGCCGTAGAACGTGCCGGTGGAAATGCCGTGGAACCCCTGGCGCAGGGCGTCTTCTGCCAGCACCCGCATGGCCTCCACCTCCGCTGCCTTGGCCGGGCGAAACACATCGTCCATCACGCTTGCGCGCAGGGCGGAATGCCCGAGCAGCGGCACCACATTGACCGACAGGGCCTGGCCGCGCAATGCCTCCAGATAATCACGGGTGTGGCGAAAGCGCGGCAGGTTCGCCAGTGCCACCAGATTGAGCGGCTCGGGCAGCGTGCCATCCGGCACCGGCGCGGCGCTCACACCGCAATTGCCGCACACGCAGGTGGTGACCCCCTGCGAAATCTTCGGCGTCATGTCGGGCTCGGCCAGCACCGCCAGATCGTCATGCGTGTGGGCATCAATGAAGCCGGGAGCCACGATGCGGCCCTGGGCGTCGATTTCCTCGCGGCCGCTGCCGCGGATAGCGCCAATCTCGGCCAGCTTGCCGGCCGTGATGCCAACGTCGGCTTGGCGCCGCGGCGAATTGGTACCGTCAATCACGGTGCCATTGCGAATGATGAGGTCGTGCATGTGCCGCTTTCGAGAAAGGTTTGGCCTCACCCTTGTGGCGCCATCTGTGGTGACGCCATCTGTGGTGACGCCGTCTGTGACGCCGGTCCCATCCAAGTGTAGCGCGCAGCAGCCTGGCGGCAATAACGATGGCTACACGGCAGCCCGCGCAGTGCCGGCACCACGCTCCAGCCAATCGAGCTCAGCGGCCGTAAAGCCCCCCGCGCGCCGGGCTGCGTGATTGAACGGCGGATGGATCGCCGGGGCGTTGTACTCGCGCATCAGGTTCCGGAACGTTTCCAGCGGCGCCACGCCCCGTTCGGCGCAAAGCCTTGTGTACCAACGGTTTCCGACTGCCACGTGCCCCACTTCATCGCGCAGGATGATGTCCAGGATGGCCGCCGCGGCATGATCCCCGTGATGCGCCAGCTTGTCCCGGATGCCGGGCGTGACATCCAGCCCGCGCGCTTCGAGGATGCGTGGCACCAGCGCCATGCGCACCAGCACGTCGTCGCGCGTTTTCTCGGCCATTTCCCACAGGCCGTTATGGGCCGGAAAATCACCATACTGATGGCCGTAGGCTTGCGCCAGATGGTCGGCCAGCAACGTGAAGTGATAGGCCTCTTCCTTGGCCACGGTGAGCCAGTCAAGGTAGAAATCATCCGGCATGCCGGCAAAGCGGCACACTGCATCGAGCGCCAGGTTGATCGCATTGAACTCGATGTGCGCCACGGCGTGGATCAGCGCCGCGCGTCCGTTGGTCGAACCCAGGCCGCGCCGCGGTACCCTGGAGGGGTGCAGCAGTTCCGGCCGTGCCGGGCGCCCGGGTACCTCGACGGCGAAGGCAGGGGCCGCATCCACCAGGGCCGCGCCGGCCATCGCCTCCTGCCAGACCGCCTGTGTCAGCGCCACCTTGGTGGTCGGGTCCGGTTCCTTCAGCGCGGCAAACGCCAGCACCCGAATGGACCGCGCGAGCATGGCTATACGTGGTCCAGAACCTGTGCGGGCCGGGCGATCACGGCATGGGCGCCCCAGTGTTCGGGCGGATCGGTATCCCCCAAATAACCCCAGGTGACGGCCAGCGTCTTCATTGCCGCCGCGTTACCGGCCTGGATGTCGCGCAGATCGTCACCAATGTAGATGCAATGTTCGGGGGCCACGCCGGACACTTCGGCCGCATGCAGGAGCGGTGCCGGATGCGGCTTGGCATGCGGCGTGGTATCGCCCGAGACCACGCAGGACGCGCGGCCGGTAAAGCCGATTGCCAGACTCAGGGGGTCGGTAAAGCGCCGCGCCTTGTTGGTGACCACGCCCCACTTCAGGCCGCGTGATTCGATCGACGCCAGCAATGCATCCACGCCGTCAAAGAGCCGTGTGTGGACACACAGCGCGCGTTCATAGTTGTCCAGAAATTCGACCCGGTGCGCTTCGTAATCGGGGTCACCCGGCTTCAAGCCAAAACCGACGCCCACCAGACCGCGCGCACCACTGGAGGCCATGCGGCGCAGCGGCTCCAGCGGCAAGGGTGCCAGCCCGCGATCCGTACGCATCTTGTTGAGCGCACCGGCAAGATCAGGCGCGGTATCGGCCAAGGTGCCGTCCAGGTCAAACAAGACACAGCGGATCACTATCTTCCTCTCATGAACAGTTTGTCGAGATCGCCAAGGCCGAACTGATACCAGGTCGGGCGGCCATGGTTGCACTGCCCGCTGCGTTCGGTGGCCTCCATCTGCCGCAGCAAGGCATCCATTTCCGGCAGGCTCAAACGGCGGTTGGCGCGCACGGCAGCGTGGCAGGCCATGGTGGACAGCAGTTCATCGCGATGGCGGGTCAGCACTTCGCCGGAACCGACTTCCTGCAATTCGCGCAACACATCCCGCGCCAGGGATTTGGCATCCGCCTCGGCCAGCAGGGCCGGCACCGCGCGAACTGCCAGCGTGGTCTCGGACAGGATCGACAACTCGAAACCGAGCGCTTCAAGCGTCTCGGCGTAATCCTGCGCGGTCGCCACTTCGATGCGCTCGGCGTTGAAGGTGACCGGAATCAGCAGGGGCTGGGCGGCGATGCGCTGCGTCGCCAACTGCGATTTGAAGCTTTCGTAGAGGATGCGCTCGTGCGCCGCATGCATGTCCACCAGCACCAGCCCGGCCTGGTTCTGCGCCAGGATGTACACGCCGTGCAGCTGGGCCAACGCGTGCCCCAGCGGCAGCTCGCCTTCGGGCAAAGGTGCCGGCGTGTAGGACGCTGCCGGCGCCTCCATCGCGCGTGGCGCCGCAGCGGGATGGGCGAACAACGCGTAGTACGCGGCCGTTTGCTGCGCTTGCCCTGCCGCCGAGGGTTCCGGAGTGAACAGGGATACCGGCCGGAAATCGTTGGTGGGAGCCGCTCCCGCCATCCCCCCCGGCTGAAACCCTTGTCCCCCAAGGGTTCTGGCAGCATCCGGTACCGGTGTTTCGGCCGCTGTGCCCGCCAGCGCGGCGCGTACGGCGCGCATCACATACTGGTGAATCGACTGGCTGTCACGAAAGCGCACTTCCGTCTTCGCCGGGTGCACGTTCACGTCCACACCGGCGGGCGGCAGATCGAGCCTCAGCACATAGGCGGGCTGGCGGTCGCCATGCAGCACGTCGGCATAGGCAGCACGCACGGCGTGCTGCAGCACCTTGTCGCGCACGAAGCGGCCGTTGACAAAAAAGTACTGCGCATCACGGCTGGCCTTGGCATCGGCCGGATTGCCGATCAGCCCGGTCAGCGTCAGCGGGCCGGCCACACCTTCCACCCGGCGCGCACCGGCGGCAAACTCGTCGCCCAGCACGTGGGCAATCCGCTCCGCGCCGGATTCGCTCTTGAGGTGCAGCGACACGCGACCGTTGTGCGTCAACGTAAACGCCACATCCGGCCGCGACAGGGCAATCCGGCGCACCACTTCGGCGCAGTGGGCAAATTCGGTCTGCTCGCTCTTGAGGAATTTGCGCCGTGCCGGCACGTTGCCGAACAGCTCTTCGACCTCGACCACGGTGCCTTCTGCCAGTGCAGCCGGCCGCGGTGTGCTCGATGACCCCTCCAGCGCATAGGCCTTGTCGCCATCCACGGCACGGCTGATCAGCGTCAAGCGGGAAACGGACGCGATCGAGGCAAGCGCCTCGCCGCGAAAACCGAGCGAAGCCACATTCTCCAGATCGGCCAGGGAGGCGATCTTGGAAGTGGCATGGCGGGCCAGTGCCAACGCCAGCTGGTCGCGGGCAATGCCGCTGCCATCATCAGCGACGCGCAGTCTCTTGACCCCACCGGCTTCCAGTTTGATGTCGATGGCAGTGGCGCCGGCATCGAGCGCGTTCTCCAGCACCTCCTTCAACACCGAGGCGGGGCGCTCGACCACTTCCCCGGCAGCGATCTGGCTGATCAGCTGATCCGGCAGGGCCCGGATCACGCGTGCGGCGGCGGGGGCCGTCGCTGGTATCGCCGCTGGTGCCGCCGTTGTTGCAGCTGAGGCCGGTGTCATCAGGAAATTATAGCGGTCGGGTATCATGCGCCCGCGCCAGCAGTCCGGCTGGCACGCCGACCCGCCTTCCCGCCCCACCACCTTGCCGAGCCCGCCGTGGACCTTATTCTGGCCCTGATCGATTTCATCATCCACATTGATGCGCACCTCGCGGAGCTGATTCGCGATTACGGCGTGTGGATCTACGGCATCCTGTTTGCCATCGTGTTTGTGGAAACCGGGCTGGTGATCATGCCCTTCCTGCCCGGGGATTCCCTGCTCTTTGTGGCCGGCGCCTTCGCCGCCAAGGGCGACATGGATGTCAGCACCGTGATCGTGCTGCTCTCGGTGGCGGCGATCCTCGGCGATACGGTCAACTATGCGGTGGGCCGCTATTTTGGCGACAAGGTGTTTTCGTGGGAGGATTCGCGCTGGTTCAACAAGCGCCTGTTCGACCAGACCCATGCCTTCTACGAACGCCACGGTGGCAAGACCATCGTGATTGCGCGCTTCCTGCCGTTCCTGCGCACCTTTGCCCCGTTCGTGGCGGGCGCGGCGCGCATGAATTACTCGCGCTTTGCCTTCTACAACGTCTCCGGCGGCATCTTCTGGGTGGCCTCGCTCACGATCGCCGGTTACTGGTTCGGCAACATTCCGTGGGTGAGCCAGAACCTGACCAAGATCATCCTGGCGCTGATCATCATTCCCGGCCTGCCGGCAGTCTTTGTAGCCGTGCGCGAATGGCTCGCAGCACGCAAGCGCCGCCGCGAGGCCTGAGCCGGCGCGAGCCAATGCAAAGCGCGCAGTCCGATCCACGCCCCATGCGCCCGCACCCCGCCAAGGGGGTGGCTTGTCATAATCCCAGGCTCCCCGTTTCGTTACCCATGTGAATGCCGATCCGATGAAAACCAAACCCTATCTCACCCACGAAGACTGCGCCAAAATCGCCGCTGCCTGCGCCAAGGAAGCCAATGCCCACCAGTGGGCCGTCAGCTTCGCCATCGTCGATGATGGCGGCCATCTGCTCTGGTTCGAACGTCTGAACAACGCTGCGCCCTCGAGTTCCGAAATCGGACCGGCCAAGGCACGCATGGCCGCATTCGGCCGCAAGGAAACCCGTGCCTACGAAGAGATGATCAACGGCGGCCGCTATTCCTTCCTTTCGGCCGTGGGCGCGACAGCCATGCGCGGCGCGATGCTCGAAGGCGGCGTGCCGATCATGGTCGATGGCCAGTGCGTCGGCGCCATTGGTGTCTCCGGCGTCAAGTCGGCCGAAGATGCGCAGGTCGCCAACGCCGGCATCAAGGCCCTGCTGGGCTAGCGCGTTTTCCCGCTCGCATCCGTTGCATCCGCCTGCGCGCGCCTTCCCGATCAGGGCGCAGGTGCTTCCTTTGCGATAATTGCCCGCTCGGCATTACCTCGCTACCCAGGCTCACACCATGGATAACCCCGCACCGCAAAGCATCCTCCTTTCCGACTATCAGCCGCCGGTGTGCCTGATTGACAGTGTCGAGTTGACCTTCGAACTGGACCCGAACGCCACGGTCGTCTCGTCGCGCATCACCATGCAGCGCAATCCGGCGCGCACCGATGGCGCCGCCCTGGTGCTGGACGGCGAAGCGCTGGAACTGCTCGCTGTCGCCATTGATGGCGTGCCGCTGGGCGCACCGGATTTTGTGCAAACCGGCACGTCCCTCACCCTGCCCAGGATCCCGCAGCGGTTCGTACTGGAGATCAAGACCCGCATTGCCCCCGCGACCAACACCTCGCTGATGGGCCTGTACGTCTCGAACGGCAATTACTTCACCCAGTGCGAGGCGGAGGGGTTCCGCAAGATCACCTATTTTCCGGACCGGCCGGATGTCATGGCCCTCTACACCGTGACCCTGATTGCCGACAAGGCCAAGGTGCCGGTGCTGCTCTCAAATGGCAACTGCGTCGCGCGCAAGAATCTTGGCGACGGCCGGCACATGGCCCGATGGGTCGATCCGTTCCGCAAACCTTCCTACCTGTTTGCGCTGGTCGCCGGCAATCTGGCCAAGCTGGAGGAGACCATCAAGACGCGCCGCGGCAAGAAAAAGCTGCTGCAGATCTATGTGGAACCGCGCGATCTGCCGAAGACACGGCATGCAATGGATTCGCTGATCCACTCGATCCGCTGGGACGAGGCACGCTATGGTCTGGAGCTCGACCTGGACCAGTACATGATCGTGGCCGTCGGCGATTTCAACATGGGCGCGATGGAGAACAAGGGCCTGAATGTCTTCAACACGAAATACGTGCTGGCCGATGCCGCCACCGCCACCGATGCCGACTATGACGGCATCGAATCGGTGATCGCACACGAGTATTTCCATAACTGGACTGGCAACCGCGTCACCTGCCGCGACTGGTTCCAACTGTCCTTAAAGGAAGGCCTGACCGTGTTCCGCGACCAGGAGTTCTCGATGGACATGACCGGTACCGCCAGCGGTCGCGCAGTACGCCGCATCGGCGATGTGCGCGTGCTGCGCGCGGCGCAATTCCCCGAAGACGCCGGCCCGATGGCGCATCCGGTGCGGCCTGATTCATACATGGAGATCAGCAACTTCTACACCGTCACCATCTACGAGAAAGGCGCCGAGGTGGTGCGCATGGTGCAGACCATGTTCGGGCGTGATGGCTTCCGCAAGGGCATGGACCTGTATTTCAAGCGCCACGACGGTGCGGCGGTGACTTGCGACGATTTCTTTGCTGCCATGGCGGACGCCAACGCGGCGCCTGCCAACCCGCGCCGCCTTTCCGCCTTCGAGCGCAACCAGTTCAAGCGCTGGTATTCGCAGGCCGGCACACCACGCCTGCGCGTGAGCGGCACCTACGATGCCAAAGCCGGCACCTACACCCTGCGCGCGCGGCAGAGCTGCCCGCCGACACCGGGCCAGCCGGAGAAGCAGCCCTTCGTGATTCCACTCACGCTGGCCCTTCTGGCCAGGGACGGCAAGCCGATGGTCTTGACCCTGGCGGGCGAAGCCAAACCGCGCGGCCGCGAGGCCACCATTCTGTGTACCGGGGTCGACAACGTGCTGGTGTTCGAAGGGATCAGTGAGGCGCCGGTACCTTCGTTGCTGCGCGAGTTCTCTGCACCGATCGTGCTTGACTACGACTACAGCGACGCCGACCTCACCTTCCTGTTGGCCAGGGACGCCGACGCCTTCAATCGCTGGGAGGCCGGACAGCGGCTCTTCATGCGCATCCTGACAGCGCTGGCAGCCAAGGCTGCCGCAGGCGAACCCCTGGCGGTTTCGCCAGCCGTGATCAAGGCATTTCGTGCCGTGCTGGCCGATCCGAAGCTGGATGCTTCATTCAAGGCGGAAGCGCTGTCACTGCCCTCGGAAATCACCATCGCCGAGCAGATGGAGGTGGTGGATCCGGGCGCGATTCACGCAGCACGTGTATTCGTGCGGCGCACGCTGGCCGCCGCCTGCCGACGTGAGCTCCTGACAGCCTGGAAGGCCAACACGGTCAAGGGGAAGTACAAGCCGGATCCGGTGTCGGCCGGCAAACGCTCGCTGCAAGGGCTGGCGCTGGGCTTGCTGATGGAACTGGGTGAATCCGAAGTCGTGCAACTGGCGACGCAGCAGTTTCAGGATGCCGGCAACATGACCGACCGGATGAACGCACTTTCGGCGCTGATGCTTGCGGCAAAGCCCGAGCGCACGGCCGCACTCGCGGCGTTCTACGATCAATACCGTGAGGAAGCCCTGGTCGTGGACAAGTGGTTTGCCCTGCAGGCGGGCGCCCGCGGCAGCGACACCCTTGCCGACGTGCAGGCGCTGATGCAGCACGAGGCGTTTTCGATCCGCAATCCGAACAAAGTGCGCGCCCTGATCGGAACCTTCTGCCACGGCAATGCCGCCGGTTTCCACGCTGCCGATGGCAGCGGCTACCGCTTCTGGGCCGAGCGGGTGCTGGAACTCGACGCCCTCAATCCGCAGATTGCCGCCCGCCTGGCGCGCGCTGCGGCCCAGTGGAAGAAGCTCGAACCAGCCCGGCGCGCGTTGCTCAAGGCTCAACTGGAGCGGGTTGCCGCCCACAGTGGCCTATCCAAGGACACCACCGAAGTGGTGACCAAATCCCTGGCCTGACCGGCCTTGCCTGTTCGCATTTTTCCTTGCCCATGACCAGCCACACCAAACGGCACGAGAACCCCGAGAGCATCCTCGCCAACCCGAGCGTGCAGCGCGTCAGCGCCGCACTGACTGCGGCGGGCATACGCACCGAGATCATCGTCCATGCCGAGCCGACCCACTCCTCGCAAGCTGCCGCAGATGTGCTCGGCATCGATGTGGCGCAGATCGCCAAGTCGGTGATTTTTCGCGCCGTCTCCAGTGACCGCGTCGTGCTGGTCATCGCCAGTGGCGCCAACCGGGTCAACGAGGCTCGGGTGGTGGCCGAGATCGGCGAAGAGATCGGCAAGGCCAGCGCCGCGTTCGTCAAGGAACGGACCGGCTTCACCATTGGCGGGGTGGCGCCGGTCGGTCATCTCACGCCGCCGATCACCCTGCTCGACGAATCGCTGTTGCGTTTCGAGGTGATCTACCCGGCAGCCGGCCATCCGAACACCGGCTTTCCGGTAGCCCCGGACGCGCTGGCCAAAGCGGCCGGCGCCAGGGTCTGCGCCATTGTTTGACACTTGAGCGGCATGGCGACGCCTGACAACTTTCGCATGCTGGCGGCCTACAACCGCTGGATGAATGACAAGCTGTATGCCTGTGCCGCGCAGTTGACCGACGCGCAACGCAAGCGTGACCTCAGGGCCTTCTTCAAATCGATCCACGGCACGCTCAACCATATCCTGGTAGCCGACAACTTGTGGATGGGGCGCCTGGAACACCAGCCTTTCGCCATCACCACCCTGGATGCCGAATTGCATGCCGACTTTGATGCACTGACGGCCGCACGCCGCGCAATGGATGAGCGCATCAGTGCGTTCGCAGCGCGCGTCACGGCCGACTGGCTGGCCGCCCCGTTCGAGTATCGCAAGATGTCGGGCGCACCGGTGCAGGTCATGGGATGGGCCGCGCTCACGCATGTTTTCAATCACCAGACCCACCATCGCGGCCAGGTAACGACGCTGCTGATGCAAAGCGGCGTGGATCCTGGCGAGACCGACATCGTGGCGATGCCGGGCATTCAACTGAAGATGTGAAGAAATGACACTCAAGATACTCATTCTCGGCGCCGGCGAGGTTTTACGCGTCGCTCCGGCTGGCATACGCTCATGAAACTCAAGATACTCGTTCTCGGCGCCGGAGCGACGGGGGGCTACTTCGGTGGCCGCCTCGCCCAGGCGCAACAAGCCGGCCAGGCCGATATCGACGTCACCTTTCTGGTGCGCCCCAAGCGTGCCGAGATGCTGCGCACGCGCGGTCTGAACGTGGAAAGCCCGCAAGGAAGCTTCGCTATTCCGGTGCACACCGTTGTGCATACCGAACTGAAACCCGTCTACGACCTCGTCCTGCTCTCCTGCAAGGCATACGACCTGGAGTCATCGATTCTTTCGATCTACCCCGGAATGCGCCCCGACACGTATGTGCTGCCGGTGCTCAACGGGCTGGCGCATTTCGATCGTCTGGACAGGGAATTCGGCGCCGGGCGCGTACTCGGCGGCTGCTGCCACATTGCCGGCAACCTCACGCCCGAAGGCCTGGTGCGCCAGATGACGGAGCTGCAGCGCATTACCTTCGGCGTGCGGCCGCAGAACAATGCCGGCGCCAAAGCGGTGCTGGACGCCCTGGCGGCAGCCTACCGGGCCACACCGGTGGACATCCGCTATACCGATGATGTGCTGACGGAAATCTGGGAGAAGTATCTGCTGCTCGCCACCCTGGCGAGCATGACCTGCCTGATGCGCGGCGCCGTCGGCGACATCGTCGAGAGCGACCATGGCGAGGCCTTGATGCTGCGCACACTGGATGAGTGCGTCAGTGCGGCCCGACACGCCGGCAAGCCGCCACGCCCGCAAGCCCTCGAAGCCACGCGCAAGATGCTGACCCAGCGTGGTTCCATCTTCACCGCCTCGATGCTGCGTGACCTGGAATCCGGTGGCCGCACCGAGGCAGCCCACATCATCGGCGACATGCTCGCACGGGTGCGTGCAGCTGGCGGTGACGCCACCATGCTGAGCACCGCCTGGACGCACATGCAGGCACGCGAAGCGCGGCTCAGGCGTGAGCAGCCTGCGGCTGGAGCGACAGACTAGATGGCACGCATTGCTTCGTTGCATCTGTACCCGATCAAGAGTTGCGCCGGCTGGGCCCTGGATGCGGCCACGCTTGGACAGGCCGGTCTCGAAAGCGCCGGCGTAGGTGACCGGGAATGGATGATCGTCACCCCGGCGGGGGATTTCCTCACTCAGCGCGAGTATCCGCGCATGGCCCTGATCCGCTCTTCGATCGACACAAGCGAAGGCCGCAAAGCCTTGGTGGGAGCGGCTCCTGGCATGCCTGCCCTCAGCGTGCCGCTGGAGGATTTTGCCTTGCGCAATGCCGATCGTCACGTCAAGGTCTGGAATCATGCCTGTGACGCGTTCGACGAAGGCGATGCCGCGGCTGAATGGTTGTCGTCCTTCCTTGGTGCCAGGGCACGTCTGGTGCGCTTTGACCCTGCCCACAAGCGGCTTTCCAATCGCCAGCGTACCGGTACCGTGGAAGCGCAGAACCGCTTCTCGGATGGGTACCCGCTACTGACGATCTCGATCGGTTCACTGGAAAAACTCAATGAACGGCTGCTGGAGGCGGGGCGCGAGCGCATTCCGATGGACCGCTTCCGCCCGAATGTGGTGATCGACGATGTCGGCCCGCATGACGAAGATCGCGTCACCGAGTTGCGCACCGCCAGCTACACCCTGCGCGCCGTCAAACCCTGCCCGCGCTGCCCGATTCCCTCCATCGATCAGGAAACCGGCGTCCGCGGCGATGATCCGCTCGACATCCTGGCGCAGTACCGCGGTGGACCCGACGGCGTGTTGTTCGGCCAGAACATGATCACGCTTTCCGGGTTCGGCGCCACCATTGCCAAAGGCGACCGGCTAGAAGAAGCGTGGTCGTTTTGAAGCGTGCCGCCTGGAGCCGGGAGCGGCTGGGACTGGTGCTGGGGCTGGTTGCGGTCCTGATCTTCAGCGCCACGCTGCCGGCGACGCGCATCGCAGTAGCGCACATGGACCCGCTGTACGTCGGCCTGGGGCGTTCGGTATTGGCTGCCCACCTGGCGCTCATTGTGTTGATTGCCACGCGCCAGCCATTCCCGCGCGGCAGCCAATGGCTGTGGCTGGGCATCACCTCTGCAGGGGTGATCTTCGGCTTTCCGGCCTTGACTTCATGGGCAATGCGGTATGTGCCTTCTTCCCACGGTGCCGTGGTGGTCGGTCTGCTGCCACTGGCTACCGTGATTGCAGCCACCCTCATCAACCGCGAGCGCCCTTCGCTGGCGTTCTGGATTGCCAGTCTGGTCGGCAGCGCACTGGTGGTAGCGTTCGCCCTCACCATGGGTGCCGGCTCCCTGCATCCCGCCGATTTCGCGCTCTTGGGCGCTGTCGCCCTGGGCGGCATCGGCTATGCCGCCGGTGCGCGGGTCACGCGCGAACTGGGCGGCTGGCAAACCATCAGCTGGGCGCTGGTCATCAGCGTGCCGGTGCTGCTGCCCATCACAGGGGCTGCCGCCAACCGTACCGATTTCACGGCCGTGCCGTGGACAGCATGGGCCGGGTTTGTCTATGTGGCGCTGTTCAGCCAGTACCTGGGCTTCTTCGCCTGGTACCGCGGGCTGGATATCGGCGGCGTGGCACGTGTCTCGCAGGTGCAGCTGTTGCAGCTGTTTTTCACCCTCATCATCTCCGCCCTGCTGGTGGGCGAAGACATCAGCCTGACCATGATGATCTTTGCAGTGGCAGTCGTCCTGGTCGTTGCCATCGGCCGCCGCGCGCCCATCGAACGGCCGGCCACGCAGGCCTGAGCGACAGACCGGGCCGAGGCGCGGACGGCCTTAAAGACGCACATGGCGGGGCGGTATGCAGCGCCCCCTTCCGCCA
>CAYUEG010000093.1:0-14996 GCA_964443245.1 uncultured Burkholderiales bacterium
GTTCCAGACGGGCCAATAGCAGCACCTCGCCGGCGCCCGCCACACGCGCATCGAGAACAGCACGCAACTGTCCGGCGTCCATGGCCTGCTCCGCCCCGACGCGGGCGGGAAAGGTCAGCCACTGCAATCGATCCAGCACCACGTGGCGGCCGGCAGGCACGTTTCCCCCGCTCGCGTAGCGCTCCCAACCCCCCTTGGCATGCCCCGGATTGAGACCGGCCGTCGCGCCAGCACGCTCCGGGTCGGGGTAGAACAGCCAGCCCTTGCAAAACGCGCGGGTCTCGATGCTGGTCACCCCGAGCCCCTCCAGGGCCGCCTGACCGGCAGGCGTCGCTGCAAGCTGCAACTGCCTCCCGGTAATGTGGGCGGCCTTCGCCGCGAGAATGTCTTTTTCGCCTGGCCCCACGTAACCGGAAAAACCACCCATCTCCGGCCGGTGCAGATAGAACTTGACCGTCAGTTCCCAGTGGAAGACCTGCCCGGATTGCCGCTCGCGTGCAATGAAATCAAAATCCCCGAGCGTGCGGCCACCATCATGAACGGCCAGGTTTTCTGCCAGCAACTCGAACCGGCCCTCGTGTCGCAGCCAGAAGCCCATCAAGGCTTCGGCCAGACGGCCGATCCGGGTGATGCGCCGTTTGGCGATGCAGTCTTCGAGCGCTTCCGGTTCCCGGTCAAGCAGGCGCAGCCAGGGCAGTGACTGCGTCAGCGCCTCCTGGCACCATGCGTCATCGACGACCGCTGGCCCGCGCAGCAGGGAGGGAGAACCGATCAGCCATGCGAGCGCGCGCACCAGCGGGTGCCGAAATGACGCCCCGGCCATCAATCGGGCGCACCACCGCTTGCAGATTGCGTCACTGCTTGCTGCATTGCCTGCATCGCCGTCCGGCGCGCAAACAACAAGTCTTCCCAGGACTTGGCCTTGTCCGTCAGGTTGCGCAACAGATAGGCCGGGTGATACGTCACGACAGCGGGAATCTCGCGATAACGATGGACCCTGCCACGCAGGCTCGCGATGGACGCCTCCGTATCGAGGATCGCCTGGGCGGCAAACCGCCCCATCAACACGATCAACGCGGGCTTGACCAGTTCCACCTGCCGGTGCAGGAAGGGCGCGCACTGGGCCACTTCAAAGGGCTCCGGATTGCGATTGCCGGGAGGCCGGCACTTGAGCACGTTGGCAATGAACACATCGCGGTCGCGCTGCATGTCCAGCGCGGCGAGCATGGAATCGAGCAGCTTGCCGGCCTGGCCGACGAACGGTTCGCCCTGTCGATCCTCTTCCTGTCCAGGCGCTTCGCCAATGATGAGCCAGCGTGCACGTTCGTCGCCGATGCCAAAGACGGTCTGTTTGCGGCTCTTGCACAGCGTGCAGGCCTGGCATGACGCAACGGCCTCACGCAACGCCGGCCAATCCATGCGGGCCACGCGTTCGGCGCGCTCCGGATCGAGCAGCGCAGGTACCGGCGCCTCCGCCCGGGCTGGTACGAACTCAGGGGCGGCGACGCTCGCCCGGGGGGCAGTCGATGCCCTGAAACCCTTGTCCACCAACGGTTCTGGCCTGGTGATCGCCTGCGGCACAGACGCCTCGGCAGGACTGACCGGGACACGGCGCAGCTTCCAGACCGGCGTGATGCCGATCTCGGCCAGCAACTGCTCGCGATTCAGATTCATAGGGTCAGCCCGAGGATCAGCGCATCCTCGCGCCCCCCTTCAGCCGGGTAGTAGGCACGACGGACGCCCAACTGGACAAAGCCGGCCTGGCTGTACAGCGCACGTCCGGCAAGGTTCGATGGCCGCACTTCCAGCAACATGGTTTGTGCACCGTCCTTGCGGGCCGTCTTGATCAGGTCACCCAGCAGCGATCGGCCCACACCGCGCCCCTGACACGCGCGCGCCACGGAGAGATTGAGCAGATGCGCCTCGCCCGCACCGAACATCAGCACGGCATAGCCCGCGATGGCCTCCCCCTCCAGATACAGCCAGCAGCGATAGCCTGCCTGGATCGAATCGGCAAAATTGCCCTGCGTCCACGGAAAGGGATAGATGTCCTTCTCGATGCGCATCACGCGCGGCAAATCGGCATGGCGCATGGGTACCAGTTCAGGCCGGCCCTGCGACGCCGCCGATCTGAGGACGGCACTCATGCGCGTCCCGGGACGGCTGGCGCCGCAATTCCCATGCGGACCGATTCATTGCGCTGCCTCTGGTTGCTGGCACGCAGTGCCGCCTGCTCGTGCCGGTTCAAGGCCACCTTGTCGCGCAGGTACAGTGGTGCGGCCGCCTCGGCGGCAATTGCCTCTCCGCGTGACCACGCGGCGGCACCCAGTATTGCCACTTCGCGCGCCCGTGGCACCAGCGTTGCCTCCATCTGCTGCGGCGCGTACCGCGCCTGCAACTGTCCGGCGTACACCCCGAATGCGCTGCCGGCGCCAAGATCGACCTTGCCATCAGGCAGTGCCGGCAGGGCGTCCGGCTGCGCCAGCTGCGGCACCAGCCATGTGGCCCACGCGCCTTCGATGTACCGATACGCTGCCAGATACACCTCGCCCATGCGCGCATCGAATGCCGTCAGCACGGTGTGGCCGTCGCCGGCCTGCCGCCCCTGTTCCGCAAGCGCCAGAAGCGACACAATGGGCAGCACCGGGAGATCCTGTCCGAATGCAAGACCCTGTGCGGCGCCACAGGCAATCCGCAGGCCGGTAAAGGAACCCGGCCCGGCACCAAACGCAACCGCATCGAGCTGCCCGAACCCGATCCCTGCCTCGTCCATCAGGTCTGCCACCTGGCCCAGCAACAGCTCCGAATGCCGCTGTCCGGCCAGCACGTGGCGATCCTGCAGGGCACCATCGATGAGCAGGGCACAAGAGCAATACTCGGTGGACGTTTCGAGTGCCAGAAGGCGCATGGGGTACCGACGGAGAGAACAGCAGGAGGAACAGCCAGGGGACAGCCAGCGAACAAGCGATTTTAGCTACTCGAAGGGATTCGGCGTGCTGGACTTGACCGGCCCGCGCCCCACCACCTGACTGGGAAACTCCTCGTCAATATTGTCGCGAAAGTAGCTCCAGGCGACCGTGCTGGTGAGAAATCGGCGCGCAATTTCCGCCCCCACGTTGGCGTACTCGACAATCCTGCCGTCCGTCATCTCGACTTCAAGAATGCGCCGATCCTTGTCGTAGCCGGCTGATTTGAGCTTTCCGCCCGAAATGCGCTGTCGTTCCATGCAGACATGATGCCCGCAAGCGCGAGCGGATGCAATCCTGACGGAGGTGTGCAGGCGTTTCGCCCTAGTCCGCCAGCGTCTCCGGCGGGACAAAGCCGCGCCAATAACCGGGCCGGCCTGGCAGATCGCCATAGGCGCCCACCTGATCGGCAGCACGCCCGATCAGTTGCGCCGCATGGAGCTGCCTGGAATCCAGATACGCATCCAGCGTGCTGAGTGCAGCGCCCAGAATGCCGAAGCCTCCCGTCATGACCGCCGAGCAATACTCCACCGCGCTGGCACCGGCCAGCAGCATGCGCGCCGCATCGGCGCCATTGCGCGCACCATTGGTCGCCACGAGAGGAAACGCCGGCCCCAGGCGCTGTCTGGTGCGGGCCAGCCAGTAGCACGTCAGTGGCAGCGCCCACGGGCCGCCATAGCCCAGGTTGGTTCCGAGTGCCGGCGCCATCGTCTGCAGATCCGGCAGCATGCCAAGCATGCGACCGATCATCGTCACTGCAGATGCGCCGCCCGCCCGCGCGGCTGCCGCCAGTGCCGTCACATTCTCGCTTTGCCCGGTCAGTTTCACCCACACCGGAATCCGCACTGCCGCGCACACGGCAGCCACCTGCTCACGAATCTTTTCGGCCGCGCGCTCGGTGGTCACGCCGCCATGCGACGCTTCATCGCCATAGGGTGTACCGACGTTGAATTCGAGCAGCCGGATGCCGGCGTCCTCGACCCTTCTCGCCAGCCGGACAGATTCGCCCGGGTCGGCGAGAATGAGGCTCGCGGCTACATAGGCATCCTGTTGCTGTGCCTCCATGTCCAGCCGCGCAATGGCGTCGATCCATTCTTCGCTGGCGCGTGGCTGCAGGCCCGAGCGGCACAGGATGTTGGCATCCACCCCTTCGCCCCACGCCTGCGCCTGCCAGTCCGGCGACAGTGCCAGGTAGTCGGTCTGCGCCAGTTGGGCGCGCGCAGCCTGACTCTCGTTGGTCGACTTGGCCACCACCACACCCACCCCTTGTGCCAGAGCCGCGCGAATGCCGGCTTCGGTGAGCACATGCTCGCCTGAACCACAGATGACCGGATTCTTGAGGGTGAGCGGCCCCACCCTCACCGACAGATCCACCTACGCGCCCCCGAGTTTCAAATCCTTGATCAACTTCTTGAAGTGCCTGTCTTCGGCTTCGAGCACGGTGCGGAACTGCGCCGGGTTCAGATACATGGTGCTGTTGAAGCTGCGCTTGGTCGCCTCGACAAAGTTCGCGTCCTTCATGGCCTCCGGCACCGCCGCCGTCCACTTTTGCAGGATCGCATCGGGCGTGCCCTTCGGGGCAAAAAACCCGAATTTGGTCACATCGATCATGTCGATACCTGCCTCCCGCACGGTCATGAAATTGGGCATCAGGTCCGAGCGCTGCGGCCCGGTCGTGGCCAGCGCCACCAGCTTGCCGGCATTTACGTGCGGCATGATGGCATTGGGCAGGCCGACCACCATGTCGACGTTATCGCCCAGGATGGACGCCACCGCCGGTCCGATACCCTGATAGGGCACGTGCAGGATCTGAAAACCGGCAGCGCCGGCAATCGCCTCCCCCGCCATGTGGGTGGTGGTGCCATGCCCTGCCGAACCGAAGCTGATCTTGCCGGGGTTGGCCTTGCCGTACGCCACCATCTCGGCGAGCGTCTTGAACGGTGCGCCGGGGCGTACGGCGACCACGAAGGGCGTACCGATCACGTTGCCGATCGGCACCAGGTCATCCATGGTGTAAGGGGTCTTGCCGATGTTCGGCCCGACCGTGAGTGCGCCGGTGCCGGTGTAGAGCAAGGTATAGCCGTCAGGCTTGGCGTTCTTGACTGCCGCCGTGCCGATGGCAGCGCCGGCCCCGGCGACATTCTCGATCACCAGGGGCTGGCCAATGATCTTCTGCAGGGGCTGCGCCAGCAGACGCAGCTGCTGGTCGGTGCCCCCGGGTGCATAAGGCACGATCACCCGGATCGGACGATTGGGGTAATCGCTCTGCCCGAAGGCGATGCCGGGCAAGACACCCGGCAGGACAGATCCTCCCAGCAGCATGCCAAGCACCTGGCGACGGCTGGTCGGAGGGGTACGTCGGTGCGAATCGGTCATGTGGTCTCCTTTGGTGGTCTTTGGTGGTCTTTGGTGGTCTTGGGTACTAGTGTGCCCGGTGTCACTGCACCAGGGTGTCAACATGGCTTGCAGTCATGCACGTGCCGCAGCCAGCCTGCCACCGATGCACACGGTGCGCCAGCCCGCCATTGCCGCATCATATCCACTCGCCGCGGCTCCGCTGGTCGCGCGGGAATTCACCGTGAACGACCCAGCCCGTGAAGTTCCGCCGGCACGGCAATCTTGCGCTCGACATAGGCCGTACCTCCCAAGGTACCGGACAAGGCGGCCGCAGCCCCCTGCACGAGCGCCAGCTGACGGGCATCCGGACCTTCAGGCACATGCTGAATCGAGCCGACAATGCCGATGATCCCCACCAGTTCCCCACCATCCCGCAGCACCGGCGCTGCCAGCACGTTGATCCCGCTCATCGTCTCGCCGGGCGCCTGCTCGAACAGCGTCTTACGGATGGATTCGAGCCGAGAGCGGAGTCTGGCTGGATCCGTCATCGATTGCGGCGTCAACGCAATCAGCTTGCGACCCAGCAGACGCTCGCACTGTGCCGGCGCGGCAAACGCCAGCGCAATCCGGCCCTGGGCAGAACAGTGGGGCGCCGGGCGATTGCCCGGCTTGACGGTAATACTGACGTTGGCTTCGTTGTCCGCTGCCGCAATCACCTGGGCCTCGCCATTCAAGGGCACCGAAAGCAGGGCGCTCTGCCCGGTCAGCTCGCGCAAACGCCTCAGATAGGGCGCAGCCAGCTCACGCAACTCGAACTGCAGCGCAGCGCGCTCGCCGAGCTGGAACAGCTTCCAGCCGAGGCGATACTTTTCGGTCGCATGCTCCTGATCAACCAGACCGAAACTCTTGAGCGACACCAGGTTGCGGTGAATCCGCGCCTTCGATTCGTCGAGTGCGCGCGCCAGCTCCGTGACACCCATCGCGGATGGCGCAGCAGCCAGCTCATCGAGCATGCGCGCGATCAGGGCGACAGAATCAAGCGCCCCTTCGGTCGAAACCACCGCACCATCAGGCGCTCCGCGCGGTCGCGCAGTCGCGCGCGAGGTCGCCTGCTTGCCGGCTGCCACGCTCCCGCTCCGCCTCAAATGCCCATCAACTCGGCCGCATTGGTCGAGACCATCTTGCGCACCTCGGCTTCGCTGTACCCCAGGTCGAGGCAGGTTTCGATCACATTCTTGAACCCGTCGACCAGACGCGGATTGCCGATCTGCCCGAGATCGGAACCCAGAATGGTCTTGTCCACCGTGCCGGCGGTGATCATCGCCTGCAACTCCGGCGGATCGTAGAACTTGAACTTCGAACCCGGCACGAACATGCACATCGAGTGCTCGACATACACCCCCATCCCCACCATGCGCCGGATATCGTCGAGCGTCGCATCGACCACGTAGGTCGGGTGATTGCAGAGCAGGCGTTTGACACCGCGCTTCTTGGCTTCCTCGAACAGCGGCCAGATTTCACTCACATGCAGATGGCCGGAGGACAGCACCACGTCGCCCTCGGCAATCAGATCGAGGATCGGCAGCACCTCGGGCAGGAGCTGGCCCTTCCCGTCCGTCACGGTCAGCGGCGTCGGTTCGAGCATGACCTTCTTGGTCTGCGGAAACTTGTCCTTGAAATGCTCATCCTTCTTGTGGTGATCCAGGTGATTCCTGGATGAAAACGTTGGCATCCACACCAGCTTGGCACCCAGCTTGATGCCGTGTTCCACCGCGTAGACGTTCAAGCCCCCGACGGTGTTGTTGAGCGGTACGCCAGACAACATCGTCACCTTCAGGTGTTTGAAATGCTTGTTGAGCACTTCGGTCACCGGTGTGGCCGAGTAGTAGTGGTCTTTCAGAAGCAGGGCGCGGATGCCGACCGACGCCGCTTCCTGCATGGCGTCATAGTGGTCGAAATAGCGCGGCATGACCGAAGGGCCACTGTGGCAATGCAGATCAATCGCGCCGACCAGCAGGCGGTCCGGGAGGCCGGGATCATTGGTGCGCCAGTTGGCGCTGTTCAGAACGGCAGACATGGGCGCTCCTTCAGGTTTTCTTGACAGTATCGGCGAATTCCGCAGCCTGATATTCGACCAGATGCTTGTAATCGTCGCGAATCGGCGCAAACACATCCAGGTTCAGGGCCACTTCGTCGCCTACCGGCTCCACGTAGTGCATGGTGTGTGGTGGCACCCGCACCATGCAGCCGGGCGTCATCTCGAACAGCTGATCACCCACATGGTAGTTCATGCGCCCCTGCACGCAGATCGCGATCTGTTCGAAGTCATGCTGGTGCGGACGCACCTGGATCTTCGGCTCGACCCAGTTCATCACCATGATGACGTTTTCCCCGCGGAACCCGCAGCGCTCGATGCCCTTGCGCACGAATTCACGCGGCAAGGTGTTCCAGTCGACCATTTGCACCATAACCATGCACTCCTTGACAGAACCGTTGACGAAAAGATATAGTTGTTCCGTTGAACGATACAATGTTTCTATAAAAGATACAACCCCATTTCAGGAGATGCCATGATTTCTTCCCTTGTTCGACACTGTGTGCTGGGCCTTACTGCCATGGCCTTGTCGGTCGCCGCAACCGCCCAGACGTTCCCCAACAAGCCGGTCAAGCTGGTCATCCCTTATCCGGCCGGTGCGCCGGTCGACAACGTCGCCCGCGGCCTGGGCGAAGCGCTCTCTGCCATCTGGGGCCAACCGGTGGTCATCGAAAACCGTGCCGGCGCCAATGAAATCGTCGCCGCGTCGGCCGTCACCAAATCCGCGCCCGACGGCTACACCCTGCTGCTCGGAACTGACGCTGCGTTCACCCAGAACGCCTTCCTCTACAACAACCTGCCGTACGACGCCAGTCGCGAACTGATGCCGATTTCGCGCGTCGTGTTTGTCAACATGGTGCTGATCGGCCGCGGCGAATTGCCGGTGTCGAGCGCCAAGGATTTCGCGGCCCTGATGAAAAAGGAAGGTGGCAAGCGCAACTACGGCTCGGCCGGTGCGGGCGGCACCACCCACCTCGCCATGGAGAGTTTCAAGCAGGAGGCCGGCTTCGAGATGCAGCACGTCGCCTACAAGGGCATCGCGCCTGCAATGCAGGACCTGCTTGGCAACAACATCGATGCGCTGTTTGCCGGCGCCACGGCCGCCATCCCGCATCTGAAGACCGGCAAGGTCAAGGTGCTGGGCATCTCCGGCACCAAGCGCGCCAAGGCCCTCCCGGACGTGCCGACGTTTGCAGAATCCGGATACCCCAACACCCTGGCCAATTTCTATCTGGGTCTGGCCGCCCCCGCTGGCACCCCGGCGGCCATCGTCAACAAGATTTCGGCGGACGTGCGCAAAGCCATCGCGGACAAGAACTTCCTCGAGAAATTTGTCGACCCCTATGGCTACGATCCGCTGGGCGAGACGCCGCAGCAATTCACCGACTTTCTCAAGCGCGATGCGGAAGTGAACGCCAGGCGCATCAAGGCGCTCGGCATCAAGCTGGACTTGTAGTCGCCAACGCTGTGGCAGCCGGTCAGGCGCGTACCAGCTCCAGCGGCGCAAAGCGCCCGCCCAGCACCGCCTGGCTGGCCTGCGCCGGCAAGCCCCACCAGCGCTCGATCACGCTGGCGTAGAGACTGCGAAAGTCGACCGCAAACGGCAGGTTGCCGTTGCCATCGAGCCGCCCCAGCGCCGGCGCCTGACCGTACAGACCACCGCGCACCCTTCCTCCCAGAACCAGCTGGGGAGCAGCGGTGCCATGGTCGGTGCCGTTGCTCTGGTTCTCCTTTGGCCGGCGGCCGAACTCGGAGTAGGTCATCACGAGCGTGTTGTTCCAGCGCCCGAGTTCGTCCAGCGCGCCTTTGAGCGCCACCAGGCCCTCGGCCAGTTGCTTGAGCAGGTTGGCATGCGGCCCCGGTTGGTTCTGGTGGGTATCAAAGCCGCCCAGGCTCAAATGCAACACGGCGACGCCGGCCGGATTGGCCGCAATCTGCGCGGCAGTACGCACCTGGTTGCCGAACGGCCCCTGCGGAAACACCGTGCGAAACTCGCGCCGCGCATTCAGGTTGGCCGCCGCATCGATGATGTTGGTCTCGACCTTCAGGATATGGTTCAGCGCAGGGTTGCGCGCCATGCCCCCCTTTTCGCTCTCGATCAGTCTGGCCTGACGCTGGAATTGCTCGGGATTGGCCAGCGCCACACTGCGCGGCGCGCCTGCCAGCGGGCCCATGGCGCTGCTGCCGACGATCACGCCGTCGGCCAGATAGCCCTTCGGGACCGGGTTGGCCGCAAAGGCACGCCCCAGCCAACCGTCGTGCAGGAACTCATTGGCGTTTGAACCCGTCTCCCAGATCTCGATGGAGCGGAAGTGCGAGAGATTGGCATTCGGATAGCCCACCCCTTCGACCACGGCCAGCTGCTGCGCTTGCCAGTAGGGCAACAACGGCGCCAGGGCCGGGTGCAAACCTGCCCGCTCGTGCAGTTGCACCACTTCCTCACGCTTGATGGCAATGCGCGGCCGCAGGCTGGCATAGAGCGGATCAGCAAACGGCACCACCGTATTCAGGCCATCATTGGCGCCCTTCAACTCCACCAGCACCAGCAGATTGCCCACGCCACCCGCCGCGCCGATGGCTCCCTGTGACCAGACCGATGGCGATGCTGCCCACGCCGTCACCCCGGCGCCCGCGGCCCACTGCAGAAATTGACGTCGCTGCATGATTCGATTCCTTTCCGGCCTCAATGCCTGGACGCTTTGTCCGTGCGCTACTTCAACTGGTACATCGGATCGAGCAGCAGGGCCTTGAGCAACTGCCCCGGCGTCAAGTCGGCCGACAGCGGGTTGGCTGGCTCCCCCGGCAGCACCGCGCGCTTGATGGCGCCATAAGGCTGCCCGGCGAATTGCGCGAGATATTTGCCGCTATCCATCTGGATGCTCGCCGCGGCCCGCATGAAGCGTTCACGCCCCTCAGGACCCATGCGTGCTGCGCCCTTCACGTCACCGAACTCGCGCGGCCGCATGTCCGCAGCCGGCGCTGTGCTGACCATCTGCGGCACGCCGCCGGCAAGGTCGCGCATTTCATCGACGCGAAACATCCGCTCGACAAACTGCTTGCGGGCGAGCAGGGTCGTGCTGTTGATCCAGGCTTCCCCGCCCGGCCAGCCGCGCACATTCGGCGGTGCGAACAGGTTCTGACCCAGGCCTGCGGCCACCATGCTGAACGGCAGCGGGTCGGTATAGGTGATGCCGAGCTGGCGCACCGTGCCGACCACCAGTTCCACCGGGCTTTTCACCAGGATCGCGCGATGTTCTGGCGCATAGAAGCGCGGCGAAGTGAAAATGCCGCGCAATGCCACCCGGATGTCGTAGCGCGATTGGCGAAACAGCCCGGCAATGCGGGCAATTTCCGCACGGTTGGCTGGGGATGCGACATCCGGCGCGACAAACTCAAGCCACAGCTTGCGCACCACAAACTCGGCCGCGGCCGGTTGTGCCAGCAGAATATTCAGCACCGCATCGCCATCCAGGTTGCCGGTGCGCCCCAGCACCGTCTTGACGCCATCGTCGTGCATGCCCGGCCGGAAGCGGAACGCGGCGTTGTCTTCCATATCGAGGCTCCAGCCGGTGAAGGCACGCGCCGCCTCCTTGATGTCACGCTCGGTGTAATTGCCTTCGCCCAGTGTGAACAGTTCCATCACCTCCCGGGCGAAGTTTTCGTTGGGTTGCCCCTTGCGATTGCTGGCCGCATCCAGGTAGATGATCATCGCCGGATCCTTGGAGGCAGCGTGCAGCAACTCGCCAAAATTGCCCAGGGCATGCCGGCGCAACGTGAGGTGCTGGCGGTACATCAGCTGCGGCGACCTGACCTTCTGCGCGCTCGACACGAAATGGTTGTGCCAGAACAGCGTCATCCGCTCGGCCAATGGAGAAGGCGTTTCCAGCATGCGCCTCATCCACCAGGTCTTGAGTTCGAAATGCCGGCTGGCTTCGCGTTGCTGATAGGCCCGCCGCTCTTCCTCGCTCATGGTCTTTAAGCGGGCCGGTCGCTGCACTTCCTCGTTGACCCACTCCGGGCCCGTCAGGCTGGTCTGGGTTGCCGCGAAGGAGGCGCGCAACATGCGCTCGACCGCCTCTTCGCGTTGCACACCGGTGAACTGGCGCACTTCGGTCTCCGTCGGGGTAAAACCCGCACGGCTCATCAGGTGCCGCGCGTCTTCCGCGGAAAGCGGCACCGCCTGCGCCGCAACCGCACTTGCCAGCAGGATCAGAGCGGCCAGCAGTTGCCGCACATCAATCGGGAGGTGGCGTTTCATTTGTCGTATCGACCAGCAAGGAGGGCGCGCAACCGGGCTTGGCGTGCCTTAGCGGCGATGCGGCGGGTGGTAGATCTCGCGGCCATGGTCGCGGATCTGATCGCGCAGGGCGCGCCGCTCTTCCGGCGACATGCGCTGGCGGTCAGGCTCGCGTCGATCCTGGCCTTCGGGGCCGCCCCGCCCTCCCTGCCCCTGGCCCGGCTCGCCACGGCGTTCCTGCTGCTCGCGGCGAAACTCCTGGCGCTGCGCGCGGCGTTCCTCGAACTCACGCCCTCCACCACCCGGCCTGGGTGGCCCGGGTTGCGCAAGGACGCTGGCCGACCCCAGCAGGGTCAGCAACAGCAGCGTGAGGGGGACTGAACGTTTCATGATGAAGGGATAACGGCAGGACGCTTTGCGGAGTTGACGCAGTGTAGGGTGTCAGCCCCGGGGAATTGGTAAGAAGTTGTAACCCGAAGCCTTACAATTCCCGACATGGACAAGGACGAATTTGACTACGTGATTGTAGGTGGCGGCAGTGCCGGCTGCGTGCTGGCCAACCGCCTCTCGGCGGACCCGGCCGTGCGCGTCTGCCTGATCGAATCGGGCGGCACCGACAACTGGGTCTGGATCAACATCCCGGTCGGGTACCTCTACTGCATCGCCAATCCGCGCACCGACTGGATGTTCCGCACCACCAAGGATCCGGGGCTCAACGGGCGTGACATCCACTACGCCCGCGGTATCGGCATGGGCGGCTGCTCCCTCATCAACGCCATGATCTACATGCGTGGCCAGGCGCGCGACTACGACGAATGGGCGGCCCTCACCGGCGATGACAGCTGGAACTGGCAAAGCGTCCTGCCGGTGTTCAAGCAGCACGAAGACCACTTTCGCGGCAGCAGCGCGCACCATGGCGCAGGAGGGGAACTGCGGGTCGAGGAGCAGCGGCTCTCGTGGGACATTCTCGACCGCTTTGCCGATGCCGCCGTCGAGGCCGGCATTCCCCGCACCGCCGATTTCAACACCGGCACCAATGAAGGGGCCGGCAAGTTTGAAGTGACACAGAAGCGCGGCGTGCGCTGGCACGCGCGCAAGGCCTTCGTGGATCCGGTCAAGTCGCGGCCGAATCTGGTCATCCGCGATTTCACGCATGTCCATCACCTGGTGTTTGAAGGCAGACGCTGCGTCGGCGTGAACGTACACAATCAGCGCCTCAGCGGTCCGGCCAGCTACACCGTGCGCGCGCGCCGCGAGGTCATACTGGCTGCCGGCTCGATCGGCTCGCCGCAACTGCTGCAGATGTCTGGCGTGGGTGCGCCGGCACTGCTGCAGCAGCACCAGATTCCTGTGGTGCATGCATTGCCCGGCGTGGGCGCCAATTTGCAGGACCACTTGCAGCTGCGCATGGCCTACAAGGTGAACGGCATCAAGACCCTCAACACCATGGCCAACAGCCTGTGGGGCAAGGCCATGATGGGCCTGGAGTACGCGCTGTTCCGCACCGGTCCGCTCACCATGGCCCCCTCCCAACTCGGGGTGTTCACCCGCTCTTCTGCCGAGCACGCCACCCCCAACATCGAATACCACGTGCAGCCCCTGTCGCTGGACAAGTTCGGCGACCCGCTCCATCCCTTCCCTGCGTTCACCGCTTCGGTGGCCAACCTGCGCCCGACCTCGCGCGGTCACGTGCGCATCGTCAGCGCGCGCTGGGAAGACAAGCCCGAAATCCACTGCGCCTACCTCTCCACGGCGGAGGACCGCAAGGTCGCGGCCGATGGCCTGCGCCTGACGCGGCGGATCGCCGGCATGCCAGCCTTGGCGCCCTATCGCCCGGAAGAATTCCTGCCCGGCCCGCAGTACCAGAGCGATGAAGAACTGGCCGAGGCGGCCGGCAACATCGGCACCACCATCTTCCATCCGGTGGGCACCTGCAAGATGGGCCGAGCCGATGACGATTCGGCCGTCGTGGACGCGCAATTGCGGGTGCGCGGTCTGGAAGGCCTGCGGGTCGTCGACGCCTCGGTGATGCCGACGATCACCTCGGGCAACACGGCCGCCCCGACGATGATGATTGCCGAGAAGGCCGCCGGTATGATCCTGGCCGGGCGCTGAGCGAGATTGTTCATGCGCGCCTGTCCATCCACACCTACCTGAGACTGATGCCATGAGTGTCCTGCTGCATCTCATCGTAGGCATCCTGCTGATCGTGACGATCGTGTTCTGGCAGGTTCGCCTGCGCATGCGCCGCGAGTCGTTCATTCGTACCTTCGTCTTGCCCAAAGGCCTTTATGACAACCTGCGCGCGACCCATCCGTCGTTGTCACTGAAGGATTGCCAGTTGGTCGCGCAAGGCTTGCGGCAGTTCTTCCTGACCCATCTGAAGAGCGGGCGCAAGCACGTGGCAATGCCTTCACAAGTCGTGGACGACCTCTGGCACGAGTTCATTCTGTATACCCGCAATTACCAGCAGTTTTGCGACAAGGCCTTTGGGCGTTTTTTTCACCACACGCCGGCTGCCGTCATGGGCGCAGCGGGCGGGCCGGACAATGCCGGCCTCAGGCGCTGCTGGTGGTATGCCTGCCGTGAAGAGAACATTGATGCGCGCAGCCCCACCCGCCTGCCGCTCCTGTTTGCCTTGGATACCAAGCTCAACATTCCCAACGGCTTTCGCTATGCACCTGATTGCGCAGCCGAGCGCCTCAAGGCCACCGCCGCAGGCGTGACATCAGTGGGCATCGTTTATTGCGGTGGTGATTTTTCCAGCACCTCCATCGATGGCAGTACCGACGGCTTTGGCGACAGCGGTGGCGGCGACGGCGGTGATGGCGGGGGAGGCGGCTGTGGCGGAGACTAAGCCGGGACCTGTCTGCACTTCCACTGACAATCTCTTTTGGCATGAAAGGTAAGCAGCATGGAAATGTCTGCCATCCCCTTTGGCACCACCGACTGGTCTGCCGTTGCCCCGACGGAACACCGGGGTGAGACCGGCATGGCCACCTGGCGTACCCGGCAATTCGGTGCCATCCGGGTGCGCATGGTCGAATACAGCCCGGGGTATCTGGCGGACCACTGGTGCGTCAAGGGCCACATCCTGCTGTGCCTGGAAGGAGAACTGCACACCGAGCTTGCGGATGGCCGCACCTCCGTTCTCACGCCCGGCATGAGCTACCAGGTGGCCGACAACGCCGAACCGCACCGCTCCTCCACTGCGATCGGGGCGAAGCTGTTCATCGTGGATTAACCTCCCAAGTTGGGCATTGGCCTGAGAGCCGCTCCCACCAACGCTTCTGGCGTTTTTTTCGGTGAATGCGCCGGCTCAGGGAGGCGCGGCTGCAGGCAACCAGCGCGCCAGAATCCC
>CAYUEG010000094.1:0-5517 GCA_964443245.1 uncultured Burkholderiales bacterium
AGATGCGGTGTCGCGCATCCGGCCGTATCTGCGGCTGCTCGCGCCGACGCCTACCGAGCCTTCTGGCGAGCCAGGCACGGCCGGTTGGCTGCATGCCGGCCCGAGCGGCGCCGGCCACTTCGTCAAGATGGTGCACAACGGCATCGAGTACGGCATGATGCAGGCGCTCGCCGAAGGCTTTGCGCTGATGGGCGCGAAGAAGGAATTTGACCTGGACCTCGCCGGCATTGGCGAGCTGTGGCAGCACGGCAGTGTGGTGCGCTCGTGGCTGCTGGATCTGACGGCCGAAGCCCTGAAGGCCGATGCGTCGCTCGCGGGCATCAAGCCGCACGTGCCGGATTCCGGCGAAGGCCGCTGGACCGCTCTGGAAGCGGTGGAGCTGGGTGTGCCGGCACCGGTGATGAGCCTGGCGCTGATGATGCGCTACGCCTCGCAAGGCAACAACGATTACGCCGCCAAACTGCTGGCCAAGATGCGCCAGGGCTTCGGCGGCCACGCGGTCATCAAATCATGACAACACTGCAAAACGACACGTTCCTCAGGGCGCTGATGCGCCAGCCGACCGACTACACGCCGGTGTGGCTGATGCGGCAGGCCGGCCGCTACCTGCCCGAATACAACGCCACCCGCAAGAAGGCGGGCTCGTTCCTCAACCTGTGCAAGACGCCATCGGCCGCCACCGAGGTGACCCTGCAGCCGCTGGAGCGCTTTCCGCTCGATGCGGCGATCCTGTTCTCGGACATCCTGACGATTCCCGATGCGATGGGCCTGGGGCTGTACTTTGCGGAAGGCGAAGGGCCGAAGTTCGAGCGCACGGTGCGCGACGAAGCGGCGGTGGCCAAGCTGCATGTGCCGGATATCGGCACGGAATTGAAGTACGTCACCGACGCCGTCTCCGAAATTCGCCGGGCCCTCAAGGGCCGGGTGCCGCTGATCGGTTTTTCGGGCAGCCCGTGGACCCTCGCCTGCTACATGGTGGAAGGCGGCGGCAGCGACGATTACCGCCAGGTCAAGACCATGCTGTACCAGCGGCCCGACCTGATGCACCGCATGCTCGATGTGACGGCGCGTGCCGTCACCGCGTATCTCAACGCCCAGATCGACGCCGGGGCGCAGGCGGTGATGGTGTTCGATAGCTGGGGCGGCGTGCTTTCCGCCGGCGCCTACCGCGAGTTTTCGCTGCGCTATGTGCGGCAGGTGGTGGCCGGTTTGAAGCGCGAAGCCGATGGCCGCCGCGTGCCGTCGATCGTCTTCACCAAGGGCGGCGGCTTGTGGATCGAGGATATCGCCGATTGCGGCAGCGATGCGGTGGGCGTGGACTGGACCATTGAATTGTCCGAAGCGCGCCGCCGTACCCAGGGCAGGGTCGCGCTGCAGGGCAATCTGGACCCGGCGGTGCTGTTCTCTTCCCCGGAGGCGATTCGTGCCGAGACGGCCAAGGTGCTGGCCTCGTTCGGCCAGTGGGATGCCGGCGTCGGCCACGTCTTCAACCTCGGGCACGGGATTTCGCAGTTCACGCCACCGGAGCACGCGGCGGCATTGGTGGCGGCCGTACATGAGCTGAGCCCGGCGTATCACGCGCCCTCCGCGAGCGACAAAAAGCGTTGATGCGCAGGCCTCTCAGGGCATTGTTCCCCGTAGCGCGAGTGTGGGCCACACGCTTGGAAAAACCCCTGGCAGAAGCCGCACCAGACAAGGCTTTGCGGGCAGGCGGCGCGGGAATGGCCTGTTCATGCGGGTTTGCGGGCACACGGCCCTGAAATCAAGCACTGGCGCGGGTTTCATGGCGCAAAAAATCGGCAAAGAACGCTTGACTTATGCACAAAAATTGGGATTCCGTATCTGTGTTGCGTTGCCGCGACGCTTTCCCGCCGGTTCGGGTTCAAGCCATTGATAACGTTCAAGTTTTTAACTGCTGCAAAAATAGGCGCAGGGCCGGAAAGCCTTGATTCATCAGGGTTTGCGGGTGCTTTCCAGAAGTTTTCAACAATCTTGTCCACAGGTTTTGTGGACATCTCTTTGACGGTTCTCCGACCCCTAGCGCTGGCATGGATTTAGGCGCTCAACCTCAACCAACACATTAGCTTCTGACCATGTTTTTCGCCAGGGTTGCGCTCGATTTGCCGGTGGCGGAACTGTTCGATTACGCCCTGCCGGCAGTGGATTCCGCCGAGGCCCACGCTGCGATCGGGCGCCGCGTCGAGGTGCCGTTCGGCAGGCGCACGCTGGTGGGGCTGGTGCTGGAGGTGTCGAACACCTCGACCATCGATGCGGCGCGCGTCAAGCCGGTGCGGGCCGTGCTGGAGGATATTCCGCCGCTGACGCCGCAGTGGATCGCGCTGCTGCGCTTTTGCAGCGCCTACTACCAGCACCCGCTGGGGGCGGCCGCTCTCTCTGCCTTGCCGGCCGGCCTGCGCTCCACCGCCAAGGGGGGCCGTGCGCTGTCACCGCTGCTCTGGGCCCGCCTGGTGTGGCAGGGGCCGCATCCAGCATGGAAAAAGAGCGAGCGCACCAAAGCCGCACTGGCAGCCCGGCTGGCCGCCGGCCCGGTGCTGGGCTGGGAGTTAGTGCACGCTTCTCCCAAGGCGCTGGACCATGTTGCAGCGTGGATGGCGGAGGGGCAGGTGGTGCCGGCACCGGCGCCGCCCCTGACCACCGTCAGTGGCGACGCCCTGAATGATGAGCAGGGGCGTGTGCTCAACGCCCTTGAGGCTGATCTCACGGCGCAAGGTGACAACGCGCACCCCGGGCCGGGCCGGTTCGGCGCACATCTCCTCTTTGGCATTACCGGCAGCGGCAAGACCGAGGTGTACCTGCACGCAGCGGCGAAAGCGCTGGCGCTGGGCCGGCAGGTGCTGATGCTGGTGCCGGAGATCAACCTCACGCCGCGGCTGTTGCAACTGGTGCGTGGGCGCTTTCCCGCCAGCACCGTGGTCGGGCTGCACAGCGAGCTCAATGAGAGTGAACGCTTGCACGGCTGGCTGCTCGCCCATACCGGCGTGGCCGATGTGGTGCTCGGCACCCGCCTGGCGGTGCTGGCCTCGATGCCGCGCCTGGGCCTCATCGTCGTCGACGAAGAGCACGACCCCTCCTTCAAGCAGCAGGAAGGGATGCGCTACTCGGCGCGTGATCTGGCGGTGTTTCGCGCCAGCAATGAAAAGCTGCCCGTGGTGCTGGGTTCGGCCACGCCCTCACTTGAAACCTACGCCCATGCCGAGAGCGGGCGGTATGTGAAGCAAGTGCTCACAAAGCGGGCGGTGCGCGATGCCGTGCTGCCGACCATCCGCCTGATTGACCTGAACACCACGCCGCTGGAGCATGGCGTTTCCGGTCCGGTGTGGGATGCGCTCAAGCTCAGGTTGGCGGCCGGGCAGCAGAGCCTGGTGTTCCTCAACCGGCGCGGATTTGCCCCGGTGCTGTCTTGCGCAGGTTGCGGCTGGGTGAGTGCTTGCACTCGCTGTACCTCTTACCTGGTGCTGCATCGCACCGGTGCCGCGCGCAGCCTTCGAGCAGATGGCATGTTCACTTCCGGTCGCCTGATCTGCCATCACTGTGGCCTCGATACCCATGTTCCCGAGGCCTGCCCGGTCTGTGGCAATGTCGACATCAAGGCCTACGGGCAGGGCACGCAACGGCTGGAATCGCGGATCGCCGAAGTGCTGCCGCAGGCGCGGGTGCTCAGGGTGGACCGGGACGCCGCCTCGCGCAAAGGCGCCGCCGAACGACTTTTGGCGCAGGCCCATGGGGCAGATGTCGACATTCTGGTGGGCACGCAGATGCTGGCCAAGGGGCATGATTTCAAACGCCTGACGCTGGTGGCGGCCCTGAATGTGGACAGCGCCCTGTTCAGCGCCGACTTTCGCGCCAGCGAGCGCCTGTTTGCGCAGCTCATGCAGGTGGCCGGCCGCGCCGGCCGTGCCAGTGAAGCCGGCGAGGTGCTGGTGCAGACGCGCAACCCCGGGCATCCGCTGTTCCAGGCGCTGATGGACCACAACTACGAACGCTTTGCCCGCACCCTGCTCAAGGAACGCCGGGCAGCCGGATTGCCGCCGGCCGGTTACCAGGCGATGCTGCGGGCCGAGGCGCGCACGCTGGACAAGGCGCTCGACTTTTTACGCAGGGCCGCCGCCGAGGGCGAGGGCGCGGCGGACGTGATGCTGTATGACCCGGTGCCGATGGTGCTCACCCGGTTGATGAACGTGGAACGCGCCCAGTTGATGGTGGAGTCGGCATCGCGCCCGGCACTGCAGGCGTTTCTGAGCCAGTGGAATGCCTGGCTGCATGCCAACGCCGGCGGCATCCGCTGGCACCTGGAAGTAGACCCGCTGGAAATCTGAGGCTTGGGTGCGGCGAAACAAAAAAGGCGCCCGCAGGCGCCTTTTTCTGGACCGGCTACCGCTGTGGCTACTTGACCGCGTTCACCATGTACTGCACGGCAGCCTTGATATCGGCATCGGAGGCGCTCATCGCCGTGCCCTTGGGCGGCATCGCGCCTTTGCCCTTGATGACGCTCTGGGTGAGGGCGTCCACCCCTGCCGACAGACGCGGGCCCCAGGCGGCCTTGTCGCCGAACTTGGGCGCATTGGCGGCACCGGAGACGTGACATGCCTGGCAGGCCTGGTTGTAGAGGGCCTGCCCCACATCGGCCTTGCCGGCGGCAGCCGGGGCCGCAGCGGCCACGACCGGGGGCGGGATCACCACGGCCGGTGCGGCCGCTTCCGCCTTGGCATCTGCCGGCTTCGCGGCGGCCGGTGCAGCGGGCGCGGCGGGCTCCTTGAAGTTGGCGCCGGAAGCATTGGTCATGTAGACCACCGCGCGTGCCACCTCGAAGTTGTCCAGATCCGGATTGCCGCCTTTGGGTGGCATGGCGCGGATGCCCTTGATGGCGTTGGCGATCAGCGCATCCGCCCCTTCCTTGATGTGCGGCGCCCAGGCAGCCTTGTCGCCAAACTTCCAGGCACCGGCGGCGCCGGTGGCGTGGCAAGCGGCGCAGACGGCCTTGTAAACCTGCTCACCGGTCTGGAAGACCTTCGGCGCGTTCGGATCCTTGACGGCGGCGATCACGCCAACCGGCTTGATCCGCTCGGCCACGGCTTCCGGCTTCATCGCCTGCGGGTCCGACTTGGTGCCCCCGGTCACGTAAGCCACCAGGAAACCGATCAGGGTGATCGGGATGGCGAAGGCCAGCACGACCACGGTAATCAGCTGCTTGGGAGTCTTGATCGGCGAGGCGTGTTCATCGCTCATTGCAAATCCTTTCGGCGGGCGAAGCTGCGGGCGACCCTGAAGATGCGGCGCAGCAAAGTTGAAGCGCTAAAGCCCTAAATTATAACGGGGAATGGCCCTTTGCCGGGAGGTCTTGTGGGGCGATACCGCTATAATCGTTGCCGCAACAACGCTTTGCGCAACAATGCATTGTTCTCCGCGGCGCCCGTAGCTCAGCTGGATAGAGTACTGCCCTCCGAAGGCAGGGGTCACACGTTCGAATCGTGTCGGGCGCGCCAAGCCTGTTTCATC
>CAYUEG010000094.1:5617-14851 GCA_964443245.1 uncultured Burkholderiales bacterium
CGAAGGCAGGGGTCACACGTTCGAATCGTGTCGGGCGCGCCAAGCCTGTTTCATCGGGATGATGCGGCAATGGGCCGCCGTGGCTCACCGCTGGGCTCACCACTGGGCTAACCGCTCGGCTAACCGCTCGGCTAAGATGCGGGGGCCCCACCCGGTTCCGCCTGCCCCATGAAACTTGGCTTTTTCACCATGCCCATGCACCCGCCCGGGCGCAACTACACGCAGACCCTGAAGGAAGACCGCGAGGCCTTCATCCTGTGCGACCAGCTGGGCTTTGCCGAAGCACTGGTCGGCGAGCACGTGTCGGATATCTGCGAGTCGATTCCCTCTTCGCTGGCGTTCATCGCCAGCGTGGCGCATGACACCAAACAGATCACGCTCGGTACCGGCACGGTCAACCTGACCAACAACCATCCGGCGCAGGTGGCGGCAATGGCGGCGATGGTGGACCACATGCTCGAAGGGCGCTTCATCTTCGGCATCGGGCCGGGCGGGTTGCGCTCCGACATGGAAGTGTTCAGCAACATCGATCTGGACCGCAATGCGATGTTCCTCGAATCGATCGACCACATCCTCAAGCTGTGGACCGGCGTGGCGCCCTATGAGCTCGAAGGCAAGTTCTGGAACATTTCCACCAAGCGCACGCTGATCCCCGAGACAGGGCAGGGCATCTTCCTCAAGCCCTACCAGCAACCGCACCCGCCGATCGTGGTGACGGCGATTACCCCCGCCTCCAAAGGCATTACCGCTGCCGCCGAGCGCGGCTGGTCACCGGTGTCGGCCAACTTCCTGCAATCGAACGGCGTGGCCACCCAGTGGCCGATGTACGAGCAGGGTTGCATCAACATCGGCCAGCCCGCCAGGCGTGCGGACTGGCGCGTGTGCAAGAGCATTTTCGTGGCGGACGACGACGCTACGGCCGAGCGCTACGTGAAGGACCACAAGGGTGCATATGGCTTCTACTTCTGGAACCTCTACACCAAACGCAAGAGCGCCAAGGCGCTGTTCTCCTTCAAGCGCGACCCCGCCATGCCGGACGAGGCAGTCACCCTGGACTACATCCTCGATACCATGGTGATCCGCGGCAGCGTTTCCAGCGTGGTCGATCAGTTGCTGGCGTTCCACGCCGAACTGGGCGGCTTTGGCACCCTGATGTACTGCGGCCATGACTGGGCCGATCCGGTGCTGGCCAAACGCTCGATGCAACTGATGGCCGAACAGGTGATGCCGCGCCTCAACGCGGCGCTCGGCGAAACCTGAATCCCCGGACGACGCTTTACTCCCGTTTCCCGCTTTTCTTCCCATTCATCCACAAAGGACCTCCATGGCAAACCTCAACATCTACAACCCCGATGCACTTGGCAAACCGCTTGGCCAGTACAGCCACGTCACCCGCGTGAAGGCGAACGAATTCCTGTTCATCGCCGGCATGCTCTCGGCCGACAAGTCCGGCAACATCGTCGGCGTGGATGACTTCGACGCCCAGTGCACGCAGGTGTTTGCCAACGTCGAGGCCGCCCTGAAATCGGCTGGCGCGGGCTGGGGCAACGTGGTGCAGTTCACCACCTACCTGGTGCACTCGCAGGACATTCCCAAGTTCATGACCTACCGGCTGCGCGAGTTTCCGAAGATGTTCAGCAACGGCATCTATCCGCCCAACACCCTGCTGATGGTCGACCGCCTGGTCCAGGAGCCCTTCCTGGTCGAAGTGCAAACCGTCGCGGCGATCTGACCACCGGCCCGGCCGGACACCGCGTCGCACCGAGGCTTCGCCATGTGGCAATGGATTGACCGCAACATCCTGGCGCTGGGGCGCGAGATGCGCCTGTCGTTTCTGCCGCCGCTGATGGTCTACATGGCGGCCGGTGTCTCGGGCCTGACCGGCATCGTCGGCACGTTTTTCGTCAAGGAATACCTCGGGCTGTCGGCGGCGTTTCTGGCCGCGCTGGGCTTCTGGGCCGGCATTCCCTGGGCCCTGAAAATGCCGATCGGCCATGTGGTGGACCTGGCCTGGCGCTACAAGGCGTGGTTCGTCTGGCTCGGCGCCAGCCTGATTGCGGCCAGCCTCCTGATCATGCTGGGGCTGATTGCCGATCGCGCGATGATGGAAGGGTGGATGTCCGCCGAGCGCTGGTTTGTGCTGGCCACCCTGCTCAGCCCAGTGGGCTACGTGGTGCAGGATGCCGTGGCCGATGCGATGACGGTGGAGGCCGTGCCGCATGTCGACGAGGCGGGCCGCGCGCTTGCGCCGGACGAGATCAAGCTGATGCACACCACCATGCAGACGCTGGGCCGCGTGGCGATCATCGGCGGCAGTCTGCTGGTGGCGCTGGTCAATGTCGGCATGTTTTCCGGGGCATCGAAACTGCCGCCGGCCGAGCAGGCACTGATCTATGCCAACGTGTACCGGCTGGCATTGATCATTCCGGTGGTGTCCGTGCTTGGCGTCATCACCGCCGCCTGGCTGCGCCGCCGCGAACTGGCGGCACATGTGGCGCGCGGCGTCTCGCGGGCCGAGGCGCTGGCGCTGATGCACGAGCACATCGAGAAGACGCCGCCCAACTGGTGGGTGCTGGGCGGCAGTCTGGTGTTTGTGGCCTTCACGCTCGGCATGGGCTTCTCCGGCCTCAAGTACAACCAGGAAGTGATCTTCGTCGGCTCGCTCATCATCATCCTGACGCTGATCGTCCGTCTCACGCGCGAGCTGGAACCCGCCGCGCGGGAAACCCTGATCGGCACCGCGCTCATCATCTTCGCGTTTCGCGCCACGCCCAGCCCCGGCCCGGGCGTCACCTGGTGGATGATCGACGAACTCAAGTTCGACCAGCAGTTCCTCGCCACGCTGTCGCTCCTGTCCAGCGCGTGCACGCTCGCCGGCATGTTCATCTTCCGCCGCTACATCGCGGAGCGCTCGATCAGCGCCGTGGTGGTGATGCTGACGGTGACCGGATTCTTCCTCTCGCTGCCGACGCTCGGCATGAGCTTTGGCCTGCACCACTGGACCGCCAGCGTCACCGGCGGCGTGGTCGACGCGCGCTTCATCGCGCTGATCGATACCGCGCTGGAAAGCCCGCTCGGCCAGATCGCGATGATTCCAATGCTGGCGTGGATTGCCAACTCCGCACCGGACAAGCTGAAAGCCACCTACTTTGCGGTGATGGCGTCCTTCACCAACCTGGCCCTGTCCGCCAGCCAGCTCGGTTCCAAGTACCTGAACCAGATCTTCACCATCAGCCGTGAGGTGAAGCACCCCGCGACCGGCGCCGTGCAGACTGCCGCCAACTACGGCGATCTTTCGATGCTGCTGCTCACCGCCATCACCATCGGCGTGCTGTTGCCGTTTGCGGCGATTGCCATTGCGCGCATGTTCAAATGGCGCACCGCGTAAAACCCATCCCGCCCACCCTTATTTCCCGTCAGGAGAAACAGACATGAGTTCGTCCAAGATCGCCATCATCACCGGCGCCGGCAGCGGCGTCGGCAAGGCCACCGCCCTGGCCTTTCTCAAGGATGGCTACAAGGTGGCCCTGGCGGGGCGCCGCGAGCAGCCGTTGCAAGACGTGATTGCCGAATCCGGCGTGGCGGCAGCGAATGCGATTGCCGTGCCGACCAATGTGGCCGACCCGGCTTCCGTGCAGGCGCTGTTCGCGGCGACGGTCAAAACCTTTGGCCGGGTCGACGTGGTGTTCAACAACGCCGGCGTCAATGCGCCGGGCATCCCGCTCGAAGAGCTCACCATCGAGCAATGGAAGAACGTCGTCGACATCAACCTCACCGGCATGTTCATCTGCATTCAGGAGGCCTTCAAGGTGATGAAGGCCCAAACTCCGCGCGGCGGCCGCATCATCAACAACGGTTCGATCTCGGCCCATGCGCCGCGCCCCAATTCGGCGCCCTACACGGCAACCAAGCATGGCGTTACGGGTCTCACCAAAGTGGCGGCACTCGATGGACGCAAGTACGACATCGCCTGCGGGCAAGTCGATATCGGCAATGCCGCCACCGAAATGGCGTCGCGCATGGCCAAGGGCGTGCCGCAGGCCAATGGCGAAATCAAGCCGGAGCCGCTGATGGATGTGAACATCGTCGGCCAGTCGGTGCTCTACATGGCGAGCCTGCCGCCGGAAGCCAACATCCTGTTCCACACGGTGATGGCGACCAAGATGCCCTTCGTTGGCAGGGGCTGAAGCGCCCTGTCACGGACTGAACGGCGGAGATGCGGCGAGCGGGCCTTGGCCCGCGCCCGCGGAAGGGACGGCAGTTGCCCGGGCGGTAAATCGCCTAAAACCGTTGGTGGGAGCGGCTCTCAGGCCGATTGCCGGGCGCGGGAAAGAAGCCCCGGCACCGGCCACCCAAGGTGCGCTAGACGATCTTGTCCGTAATCGTCTGGGCTACCGGCACCGTGCTGGCAAATGAGGGCCGCAATGCCAGACGGTCAGCGTACGCGGCGAGCGCCGGATACATCTCGCGCAGCGGCAGTTCCTTCAGGCGCACCGAGAGGTAACCCATCGCCGTGCCGGCAGCGATGTCGCCCAGGCTGAAACGGTCGCCGACGGCCCATTCGCGCGTGCCGACCAGACGCGCGATCTCCTTCATGCCGCCTTCGATCTTGCGGCGCTGGCGGGCCAGCCACTCGGGGCTGCCGCCACCTTCGCGCTGCCGCTCGAAGAAGGTCAGTACCACGGCATCACACACGCCATTGCACAGCACGTCGAGCTTTTTCGCGGCGAGGATGCCGTCCACATCAGCCGGCAGGAGGGGTGTTTGCGGAAACTTGAGTTCCAGCCAGTCGAGGATGTAACTGGATTCGTAAATCGCGTCGCCCGCCACACCGGAATCCGGAATCAGCACCGGCAATTTTTCCAGCGGGTTGTATTGCGGTGTTGCCGTGGTGCTGTTCCACGGCACTTCGGTGATGAGCTCGAAGGGAAGTCCCTTTTCCAGCAGGGCGATGCGCACCTTGCGGGCGTAGGGGCTGGGGGTGGCGCTGATCAGTTTGAACATGATGGGGGTCTTTCCAGGGGCCTGTTGTTTCTGCCAAGCCGATGCCGGCTATTCCGCGCTGCCCGAGACGAGAATGCGCAGTCCGTTTGCCTCCACGCGCTGGCCTGCACGAATCTTGCAGGTCTTGCGCAGTTCGACGGCACCATCGACGCGGACTTCGCCGGCTGCCACCATGGCCTTGGCGGCACCGCCGCTCGGCGCCGCCCCCATGATTTTGAGAAGGTTGTCCAGGGTGATGTATTCCCCCGCCAGCGAAAACGCGACGTCACGTGGCACAGGCTGGCTGCGCGCCGGCCGTGCTGTTTGCGGGGCTTGCGTCGCGCGTTTCGGCGCAGGTTTCCTGGCGCTCATGCGGTGTCGACTCCCTTCCAGACAATCGGTTCGATGTGTACCGTCTCTTTGGTATCGCTGATCCAGACCTGTCCTTCCTGGATCGTGCATTGCAGGGCCATGTTGCGCGCTGCCAGCCGGGCCAGTGCCTGGCTGGCGTCGGCCGGAATGCTCCACACCGCCAGGTTGCGCGCGCGCGCCACTTTGGCGGCGAGCGGTTTCCACCACAGCGAAGCGCTGTGGCTGTAGACGTAGATGCTGACCCGGTCAGCGCGGCCGCAGGCTTTGAGGATCGCCTTCTCGTCCGGTTGCCCGACTTCGATCCAGTGTTCGATGGCGCCGGTCAGGTCCTTTTGCCACAGATCGGCTTCCTCTACATCCGACAGGCCTTTGCCAAACGCCAGATATTCGTGGGCGTTGAGCGCAAAGGCGAGGATGCGCACCATCATGCGTTCGGCGGTTTCGGAAGGGTGGCATGCAACCGTCAGCGGAAAGTCGCCGTATACGTTCCGGTCAATGTCGGAAACCGCGAGGGCGGCCTTGTAGATCGTGGATTTGAGTGCCATGGCAGAGGACAACAGGTTAGGCAGGCTGCGGTCGTCATGACAAAGGCATGCAATCGCCTGATACCGTATGCTCGCAGTTGGGGGAGAGCAGTAAATTGATTGACATCATAAGCGTAGTGCTGGTCAACGGGTTGTGCAGTGCGTGTGTCAGCATTGCCCTTGCCCTTGCAATCGACTGGCAGCGCGACGAGTACGGTGCGCGCTGGTGGGTCGCAGGATTTGCGGGCATTGCCCTGGCGTTCTTTTCCGCGGCATCCAACCACCTGGTTTCACCTGCCATATCGCATGGGTTGAGCGGGGTGCTTCTGCTGGGCGGTTTTGCCGGCCTCGCGATTGGCCTGAAGCGCTTCCTCGGCCTGGCCCAGAATGTCGAAGCCTATACCGTGGCATGTCTTGCAGCCGGTGTGCTCGTCGCATGGGCCTTTCTGGCGGTGTGGCCCAACCCGAGTGCGCGCATTGGCGTCAACACCCTGCTGATGGCGGCACTGCTTTCACTCCTGACATACCTTGCCCTGCAGGCGCCCGAGCAGTACCGAAGCCCGGCGCGCCTGATGGCGGCGGTGGTCATCCTGATGGTGTTCCTGCTCGTTGCCCGTGCGGTGCGCGCACTGCTGGGCGCACCTTTGTCGGGCCCCTTTGACAACGCTCTGGCGAACACGCTTACGGTGGTCTCGTCGTCCTTCGGCCTGGTCGCGGTGGGTCTGAGTTGCTATCAGATGGTGATGATCCGGCGCTCCCTGCATCTGGAGGTCATGAGCGTGACTGATCCGCTCACCGGCGCGTTGAACCGGCGCGGACTGGAGATCGTCACATCCCGTGTCGAGCATGACTACCGGCGCAGCTGGAGAGTGTTTTCCGTGATTGCCATTGATCTGGACCACTTCAAGATCATCAACGATACCCACGGCCACGCGGCCGGAGACCAGGTGCTGCGGCGGCTGGTGGAGGAGTGCCGGCGCAACCTGCGTGGAGACAGCGTGGTGGCGCGCATGGGGGGCGAAGAATTTTGCGTCGTGTTGCCGGATTGCCGGATGGCAGACGCAATGACGGTTGCCGAGCGGATACGCGCGTCCTTCGCCGAGGCGTACGTCACGATGGACGCCGCGTCGATTGGTTGCACCATTTCACTGGGCGTCGCCCAATGTCATGAGGGGGCGACCGATTTCGCGGCCGTGGCCAAGCTGGCCGATGCCGCCCTCTATCGGGCAAAATTTGCCGGGCGCAACCGGCTCGAAGCTGCGCCCCTGATCTGATTCAACTTGCCACAAACCGCACCGAAAGGCACCACCATGAAAGCTGTGGGACTCACCCGCTATTTGCCGATTACCGAACCAGATGCATTCCTTGATCTCGAGCTGCCGATGCCGCAACCCGGCCCGCGCGACCTTCTGGTCAAGGTCGAGGCCATCGCCGTCAATCCGCTCGATACCAAGGAGCGTGCCCCGCGTGACAAGGTGGAAGATCCCCCGCGCGTGCTGGGCTGGGATGCCGCCGGGACGGTGGAGGCGGTCGGCTCCGCGGTGACATTGTTCAAGCCGGGTGATCGCGTCTACTACGCCGGCGACAAGAACCGCCCGGGCAGCAACAGCCAGTGGCAGGCGGTCGATGAGCGCATCGTCGGGCGCATGCCCGCTTCGCTCGATTTCATCCAGGCCGCCGCCCTGCCGTTGACGACCATCACGGCATGGGAAGCCTTGTTTGATCGCCTGCACGTGGCGCGCACAGCACCTGCCAATGGCGCGGCAGAGCAATCCCTGCTGGTGATTGGTGGGGCGGGCGGCGTGGGGTCGCTGGCGATTCAGCTGGCTGTCAAGCTGGCGGGCCTGAAGGTGATTGCCACCGCGTCACGCCCGGAGTCGGCCGCCTGGTGTCGTGAGCTGGGTGCGGCAGCCACGGTGAACCACTTCGACGACATGCCGGCGCAGATCAAGGCGCTCGGCATGCGGTATGTGGATCATGTGCTGATCCTCAATGACTTCGACCGGCACTTTCCGGCTGCGGCCAGGCTGGTGGCGCCGCAGGGCGGGATCTGCTCGATCGTGCGGCCGATGAAGCCGGTGGACATGTCGCCGATGATCGGCCGCAGCTCGATGCTCTCGTTCGAGTTCATGTTCACGCGCCCCACTTACAACACCAGCGACATGATCGAACAGCATCGGCTGTTGACCGAAGTCGGCCGCCTGGTGGACAACGGTACCCTGCGCACCACGCTGAACGAAACGCTGACGCCGATCAACGCTGCCAACCTGAAGCGCGCCCATGCCGCCCTGGAGGCTGGCCGCACGATCGGCAAGATCGTGCTGCACGGCTGGGGCGGTTAGGCGCCGGCGCTGCCGCGTGGTCAGCGCCGGCGGGTCGTAGCTGGCCTAGCTGATGGTCAGGCGCCGCGAGGTGGCCTGGCTTTTCTTCGGTAGCGTCAGGGTGAGCACACCGGCCTCATACTTGGCCGAAGCGGTGTTCTCGTCCACCTCGGCGGGCAACTGGAAGCTGCGTGCCACCGTGCCGTAGTACCGCTCGCTGCGCAGGATTTGCTCGTCGCGCGTCTGCTTGTCCTCCTGCTTGACCTCGGCGCGCAAGGTGACGACGCTGCCGTCGATCTCCACGTGAATGTCGTCCTTCGCGACACCGGGAATTTCCGCGTGCACCTTGTACGTGTTGCCGTCTTCCTTGACGTCGACCTTGATCTGGGCCGGCAGCGGATCCCCGTGCAGCGGCTTGATGAGATAGCCGGGCGTGAAGTCCTTGAAGAGTTCATCGAAGAGGCTGCCGCGGCGGCCGTAGTGGGTCAGATTGTTCATGACACTTCTCCTTCAATAGAGTGGCTGGTTTCCGATGCTCGCCACACCTGACGCGGCATGTCGCGGAGCATCCATGCACCGGATAGTGGGGTTCCCGTTTGCGTGCTTCAAGATGCTGCCGACACCGGGTCAGGGGTGCGTTTGATCCAGATCAACATCCGTTCGACCGCCGGGCTGGCGAGCCGGGCGCGTAAACTGCGCAGCTGACAAAATTCTCAAGGCGGCAGGCGCATGGCGCTTCTGTTTCTGGTACGGCACGGCCAGGCCTCATTTGGCACGGCAGACTACGACCGGCTTTCTGACCTGGGTCGCCAGCAATCACGCTGGCTGGGCGAATACTTTGCGGGCAGAGGGATCACCTTCCGTTCGGTGATGGCCGGAACGCTGAAGCGTCAACAGGACACGGCCAGCGAAATCCTGGCAGCCCTTGGCCAGGAGGTTTCGATCCAGACCCACGCCGGCCTGAACGAATACGACGGCGAAGCGCTCTATACCGCTTACACCGGCGGCCGGGCGGTGGTCGAGCACCAGCGCAG
>CAYUEG010000095.1:0-14737 GCA_964443245.1 uncultured Burkholderiales bacterium
CCCGCCTGGGTTGGCCGATGCTGATCGCGCAGGTGGCCACCATGGCCAACAGCGTCATCGACACCATCATGGCTGGCCACTACTCGGCGCGCGCGCTCGCCACGGTGGGCCTGGGGTCCTCGATCTACTTTTCCATCTTCGTGACGTTGATGGGCGTACTCATTGCGCTGACACCGATTACCGCCCAGCATTTTGGCGCCGGTCGCCACGACGAGATCACCCATGACATCCGGCAGGGTATCTGGACGGCGATCATGCTGTCCGTGTTTGGCATGCTGCTGTTGGCCTTTCCCGACCCGTTCCTGAAACTGGCTGGCATGCGTCCGGAAACCGAGGCCGACGTGCGCGCCTACCTGAAGGCCCTGATGTGGGCGGCGCCGGCCATGCTCCTGTTTCGCGTCTTCAATGGCTTTTCGACCGCCATTTCGCTGCCGCGCGCCGTGATGGTGATCCAGCTGGTCGGGCTGGTCCTCAAGGTGCCGCTGAACTGGGTGCTGATGTATGGCAAGTTCGGCCTGCCCGAAATGGGCGGCATCGGTTGTGCCTGGGCGCTGGCCATCGAAGCGTGGCTGATGCTCGGCGCAGCACTGATCTGGCTGCGCCTGTCGCCCGCCCTGCACCGCTATCGCATCTTTGCCCGAATCGAGGCAATCCACTGGCATGCGCAGTGGCAGATTCTGAAACTCGGATTGCCGATCGGAGCCTCCTTCCTGATCGACGTCACCTCCTACACTTTCATGGCGCTGTTTATCGCACGCCTGGGAGAAGCCCATTCGGCGGCCCAGCAGATCGCTGCCAACCTGGGCGCCATGGCCTACATGGTGCCTCTGGCGATCTCCAACGCCACTGCCGTAGTGGCAGGCCAGAAGATTGGCGCCGGCGACCTGCACGGTGCACGCAGCGTCGGCTGGACCGGTCTTGGACTGGCAATCGCCGCCGCGCTGGTGGTCGCAGCCTTGATCGCACTCCTGAACGGACCCATTGCGCTCGCCTACACGCGCGAGGCGGACGTGGCAGCCCATGCCGCGCCGCTGCTCCTCATGGTCGCCCTGTTTCACCTGTTCGATGCCACCAACGCCGTGGCAGCCAATGTCGTGCGGGCCTACAAGAAGGCGCTGATCCCGATGGTGGCGTTTGCTCTGGCGCTGTGGATCGTCGGCCTCGGTGGCGGTTATGTACTGGCCTACGGCCCGCCCGCGATGGGCGCACTGGGCTTCTGGGTCGGTGCCATTGCCGGCATGGCGATTGCCGCCACGACCTGCATCGCCTACTTCAATCTGGTGTCGCGAGCCGCGCTGGAGGGCCGTTGAGTCAGCGTAGGGCGTTCTCGACTGCCATGGCAGTCGTCAGAAGCGCCACATCCTGGCCGTTGGGTGCACACAACTGCAACCCAACCGGCAGTTTGGCGCCAAGATGCTGGATGGGAAGCGAAATGCCGCACTGGTTGAACAGGTTGCAGGGCCTGGTGTTGCGGGTGGCCAGACCATTCCAGTGTGCCACTTCCTTAGCGGTGGTGTAACGGGAAACCGGTTCCGGCAGAACCGGAACCGTCGGCATGATCCAGGCGTCCAGACCGCGCGCCCGTTCACCGATCAGATGTTCCAGCGCGCGCTGCCGTGTGGCCATGCGCACATAATCGTCTGCCGGCACGCTCAGCGCCGCATGCAGGCGGTCTGCTGCCACAGGATCAAGTTGTTCCCATTGCTGCGTGACCCTTTTGCGACCCAAAAAGGCCAGCAGATCGACCGGCACCAGACATCGAAACACGTCGTCAATTTCAGCCGCTTCCGGCAGGTCCATGTTCAACAGGGAGGCGCCCGCATCGCGCAGACGCTCTAGAGCCACCTCAAAACACGCAGCCACGGCCGGATCAAGTCGCTCGATGAAATGCGCCCCGGGCAGCGCCAGGCGCAACCCGGCAATCGCGCCGGCTGCCCGAACAGGCCGCCCGGCCAGAGCCGCTTCAACCCACGCAGCGTCGCGCACACTGGCAGTAAAAATGCCGACGCTGTCCATCAGGGGCGAGAGCGGGAAGATGCCGTCCCGCGGCCAGTGTGAAGTACTGGCCTTGTAGCCCACGACGCCGCATAACGCGGCGGGCCATCGGACGGAACCGCCGGTGTCAGAGCCCACGGTGAACCCGGCCAGCCCGGCCGCCATGGCCACTGCCGAACCGTGGCTTGACCCACCTGTCATGCGCGCTTCCTGCATGTCGCACGGGTTCCAGGGAGGCGGGCGATTCAGGTTGCAGCCGCCCAGCGCAAACTCCGTCGTGCGCGTCTTGCCCACCAGCACGCAACCAGCACGATGAAGGGCATTGACGAAGCCGCCCTGCTGCGGCACCAGATCCGTGATGTCAATCCGGCTTCCTGCATCCGTCGGCATGCCGTCGACGGTAAACAGATCCTTGACAGCCACCGGCACACCCATCAATGGACCGAGATCAACCCCGGACTGACGCAGAAGGTCAATGCCGCGCGCCTGCTTCAGCGCGCGCTCCTGATCCAGGTACGTGAAGGCCTGCAATTGTGGTTCGAGCCCAGCAATGCGCGCGAAGGTCGCTTCGAGCAGCCCCACCGCGGTCAGTTCACCGCTCCGCATGGCGGACGCAAGGTCGTCCAGCCCCTGCCCGCGCAGCGGTGCCCAGGCAGAAACATCTCCCGGCAGGATCAAACCCAATACCCCGGCTCGGGCAGATCGTTGAATACCTTCTTCAGCTGCTCTGCCCAGCGCCCGCGAATCGACGCAAAGTACTCGTCCTTAGAATCGATCAGCTTGTGTTTGGTGACCCTGAGCGAATCGCGTTCGTAGCACATCAGATCAAGCGGCAGACCCACCGACAGATTGGACTTGATGGTCGAATCCATCGAGATCAGCGCACACTTGGCCACTTCTTCCAGAGAGAGACCGCCGCCGATCACCCGGTCCAGGATCGGCTTGCCGTACTTCGATTCACCGATCTGGAAAAACGGCGTCTCGTCGGTGGCTTCGATGAAATTGCCGGCTGAATAGTGCGAAAACAGGCGCGGTGCCTCACCCTTGATCTGGCCACCGAAAATCAGGCTGACATTGAACTCGATGCCGAACGATTTGAGTGACTCGGCGTCGCGGTCGTGCACCTTGCGAATCGCCTCGCCGACCAGCTTGGCGGCCGAAAACATGTTCGGACAGCTCGCCAGGCTTTTCTCGCCGGTTTGCTGCATCGCCATGCGGATACTGCTCGAGACAGACTGGCTGATCGACAGGTTGCCCGCCGTCAGCAGCACCATGACCCGCTCGCCTGGCACCTCGTAAATGTGCATCTTGCGAAAGGTATTGATCTGGTCCACACCGGCGTTGGTGCGTGAGTCGGAGAGGAAAACCAGACCGGCTTCATTGCGAATGGCAACACAGTAAGTCATGAAAAAGGCGAAAATGCGACAAACACGTATGGTAACGCCATTAAGCGCGGCTTCGACCTGAACCCCGCGAAATCAGGAGAACTTGGCGCGACAATTGCATGTAACTTGGCCAACAGATTGGGCCAGAGATTCGCCTTGTTGTTCGTCCACATCCCTGGCCACCCCAAGCCTGCAGCAGGCGCCGCCAGCACCACGGTTTTCAGGAGTCGTTTGTGTCCATCCACGTTGCACTGAATCACGTTACCCATTACAAGTACGACCGGCGCATCACGCTGGGGCCTCAGGTTGTTCGCTTGCGTCCGGCCCCGCACAGCCGGACCCGCATCCTGTCCTATTCGCTGAACGTGACGCCGGTCGGGCATTTCATCAACTGGCAACAGGATCCGCAGTCCAACTATCTGGCACGGCTGGCATTTCCGGAGAAAACGGCCGAACTTCGCATCGAAGTCGACCTGGTCGCCGAGATGTCGGTGCTCAATCCCTTCGACTTCTTTCTCGAACCGCATGCCGAGAAGTTTCCGTTCAAGTACATGCCGGAGCTGGCGCGCGAGCTGGCGCCCTATCTGATCACCCAGCCAGCCAAACCCCGGTTCAAGCAGTACCTGCAGGACATCAAGGCGCTGGTGGCAGAGAAGAAAATGCAGACCAACGATTTTCTGGTCACAGTCAACCAGCGTCTGCAGCGTGACATCCGCTACCTGGTGCGCATGGAACCGGGGGTCCAGAGCGCCGAGCAAACGCTGGAGCTCGCGTCCGGCTCGTGTCGCGATACCGGCTGGCTGCTGGTGCAACTGCTGCGCCACCTCGGCCTGGCTGCGCGATTCGTCTCCGGCTACCTGATTCAGTTGAAGCCGGATGTGAAGTCTCTCGACGGCCCTTCCGGTTCCGATATCGACTTCACCGACCTGCATGCCTGGTGCGAGGTCTACCTGCCGGGTGCCGGCTGGATCGGACTGGACCCCACCTCCGGCTTGCTGGCGGGCGAGGGACACATTCCGCTGGCCTGCTCGCCGGAACCTTCGTCGGCGGCGCCGATCACCGGCGGCCACGAGAAATGCGAGGTCGAGTTTTCCCATCACATGAGGGTTGAGCGGGTTTGGGAGGCGCCACGCGTGACCAAACCGTATACCGAGGAACAGTGGGTGCAGATCGATGCTCTGGGCAAGCGCATCGACGCCGATCTGATCAAGCACGACGTACGTCTGACCCAGGGGGGCGAGCCGACTTTTGTGTCCGTGGACGACCGGGATGGCGCAGAGTGGAACACCGAAGCGTTGGGACCGACCAAACGCGGGTTGGGCGCCAGCCTGCTCGACAAGCTCAAGGGCCGCTATGCGCCCTATGGTCTGCTGCACTATGGCCAGGGCAAGTGGTATCCAGGCGAACAGCTGCCACGCTGGTCGTTGAATCTTTACTGGCGCAAGGACGGGGAACCGATCTGGCGCGATGCCTCCCTGTTTGCCGATGAAAAAACCGATTACGGTGTCACCGAGGCCCAGGCACGCGGGTTCCTCGAGAGCGTTGCCACCAAGCTGGCGCTCGATCCGAAGTATGTGTTCCCGGCGTACGAAGATACCTGGTACTACCTGTGGCGCGAGCGCCGCCTGCCGACCAACGTCGACCCGTTCGACGCCAGGCTCGACGACAAGATGGAACGGGAGCGCCTACGCAAGGTGTTCGAACAGAAGCTCGACAAGGTGATCGGCTTCGTGTTTCCGCTCTCGCGCAGCGAACGTGGGCCGGCACGCTGGCAAAGCGGTCCGTGGTTCCTGCGCAGCGAGCGCTGCTACCTGATCCCGGGCGATTCGCCGATTGGCTATCGCCTGCCGCTCGACTCCCAGCCCTGGGCGAGCAAGGAAGATTACCCCTATCTCCACCAGCCGGATCAGACACAGCCATTTCACCCGCTGCCTGCCTATCGCCGCATCCGCCAGCTGGTGCACAGCGATGCCCATTCCCCGAATGCCGGCGCCGCCTGGCTGTCACTCAAGGATGATCCCTACCGCACGCTGGCTTCGGAATCCGAGGTCGATCCGCTGATGGGTTTTGGCGGCATCTCCGGCCTCAAGAAGCGTGAAGCGGCGCGCCTGAACAAACGCCTGCCGGGCCCCGATACCGAGCCCGCGCCAGCGCAGTCTGCAGGATGGATCACGCGCACCTCGATGTGTGCGGAGGTGCGCCAGGGCAAGCTGTACCTGTTCATGCCCCCCGTGGCGCAGTTGGAGGACTACCTGGAGGTAGTCGCAGCAATCGAAGCCACGGCGGAACAGATGAAACTGCCGGTGATCCTGGAGGGCTATGAGCCGCCGCGCGACCCGCGCATCACCATCCTGCGTGTCACACCCGATCCGGGGGTGATTGAAGTCAACGTCCAGCCCGCCAAGAGCTGGGAACAGTTGAGCGACCTCACCACGTTTCTCTACGATTCGGCGTTCGAAACACGCCTTTCGACAGAGAAGTTCATGCTCGACGGGCGCCATGTCGGCACCGGCGGCGGCAATCACTTTGTGCTGGGCGGCGAGACGCCGGGCGACTCGCCATTCCTGCGCCGACCTGATCTGCTCGCCAGCATGATCGGCTATTGGCACAACCATCCGGCGCTCTCGTACCTGTTTTCCGGCATGTTTGTCGGCCCGACCAGTCAGGCCCCGCGCATCGATGAAGCGCGCAATGAGTCGGTGTATGAGATCGAAATCGCGTTTCGCGAAATCGAGCGCCTGTCCAGGCGCGGCAATGGATCTGCCCCGCCGGCGCCGTGGACCATCGACCGCATCCTGCGCAATCTGTTGATCGACGTTACCGGCAATACCCACCGCGCCGAATTCTGCATCGACAAGCTCTACTCGCCGGACAGCTCCACCGGCCGCCTGGGCCTTCTGGAAATGCGCGCCTTCGAAATGCCGCCGCATGCGCGCATGAGCCTGACCCAGCAACTGCTGATGCGCGCCCTGATAGCGCGCTTCTGGCAGCACCCCTACCAGCCGCCAAGGCTCAAGCGCTGGGGAACCGAACTGCACGACCGGTTCATGTTGCCGTACTTCATCTGGGCCGATTTGTGCGACGTGATCGAAGAAATGAACGATTTCGGTTACGGGCTCAAGGCCGAATGGTTCGCACCCCACCTGGAGTTCCGTTTTCCCCGCCTCGGTGACTTCTCCGCCAGGAATGTGAACGTCGAAATGCGGCTGGCACTTGAACCCTGGAACGTCATGGGCGAAGAGGGGTCAGCCGGCGGCACCGTGCGCTACGTCGACTCTTCCGTCGAGCGGGTCGAGGTGCATGTCAAGGGCATGGTCGATGATCGCCATATCCTCACGTGCAACGGCCGGCCGGTACCCCTGCACCCCACCGGCAACGTCGGCGAATTTGTGGCCGGTGTGCGCTACCGCGCGTGGTGGCCTGCCTCCAGCCTGCACCCAACCATCGCGCCGCATGTGCCGTTGCGCTTCGATCTGGTCGACTCCTGGATGAGCCGTTCACTCGGCGGCTGCCAGTACCACGTGGCCCATCCCGGCGGGCGCAGCTATGACACCTTTCCCGTCAACGCCTATGAGGCCGAGGCACGCCGTCTGGCACGCTTCTTCCGCATCGGCCATACACCCGGAAAGATGGACGTGCACAACGAGCCACGCAACCCCAACTATCCCTTTACCCTGGATCTGCGGCGAAGCGCAACCTGAGCGGGCATAATCTGGCCCGACCATGCCGCACCAACTGCTCCATGCCTACCCCAGGGCTGACCAGCGCTTCGACGAGTTGCTGCAGGCGCCACTGGTGCCGCGTGCCCACTGGATGCCGCTGTTCACCGAACTGATCAGTACCAACCCGCAGCGCATGCGCCAGCGCATCCAGGCGGTGGAACGGCAGATTCGCGAGAATGGCATCACCTACAACGTCTACGCCGACGCCCAGGGCCAGGAGCGCCCCTGGGATCTGGACGTGCTGCCGATGCTCATCCCGCCCGAGGAGTGGCGCGAGATTGAAGATGGCATCACGCAGAGGGCGACTCTGCTCAACCGGATCCTGGCGGACATATACGGCAACCAGTACCTGTTGCGCGACGGGCTGATTCCTCCTGGGCTGATCTTCGGACACAACGGCTTTCTGCGTCCGGCACACGGCATGCGCGTTCCTGGCGGCATTCACCTGCACGTGTACGCAGCCGACCTCGCCCGCTCGCCAGATGGCAAGTGGTGGGTGATGGCGGACCGCACCCAGGCGCCTTCGGGGGCCGGCTATGCGCTGGAAAACCGGCTGATCGTCTCGCGCGTCTTTCCGGAGCTGTTTCGCGATCTCTCGGTCGAGCATCTGGCCAGTTTTTTCGCCGGTTTGCGCGACTCCCTGGCGCATTTCGCACCCAGCGGCGACGGCCCCAAGCTATCCGTGCTGCTGACACCCGGGCCCTACAACGAAACCTATTTCGAGCACACTTTTCTCGCGCGCTACCTGGGGTTTCCGCTGGTAGAGGGCGTTGACCTCACGGTGCGGGCCGGCAAGGTGTGGCTCAAGACCATCGATGGCCTGAAGCGCGTGCACGCCATCCTGCGCCGTCAGGATGACGATTATTGCGACCCTCTCGAACTGCGTTCCGACTCTGCGCTGGGCATCGCCGGCCTCACCGACTGCGCACGCCGCGGCACCGTGCTGGTCGCCAACGCGCTGGGCTCCGGCGTGCTCGAGTCAGGCTCGCTGCTCGGTTTCCTGCCCAAGCTCTCGCAAAGCCTGCTTGGTGAAGAGCTCAAGCTGCCCTCGATCGCCACCTGGTGGTGCGGCGAAGCGGCGGCCCTCAAGGACGCCCTGACCCGCATCGACACGCTGGTTTTCAAGCCGGCCGACCCGGCCAATGCCTTCGAGCCGGTATTCGGCGCCGACCTCGATCCGGCCGGCGTCGACGCGTTCCGCAAGCAGATTACCGCACACCCGGAGCGCTATGTCGCCCAGGAACTGGTACGCGTCTCGCAGGCCCCGGTGCTGGACCGGGAGCACGCCCAGCGGCTGTCGGCAAGGGCCGTCGGCCTGCGCGTGTATGCCGTTGCCACCCCGAACGGCTACGTCGTCATGCCCGGCGGCCTGACGCGGATCGCGGCGAGCCATGATGCGCGCGTCGTGTCCATGCAGCGTGGTGGCGGCTCCAAGGACACCTGGGTCATGTCGGCCGGCCCGGTCAACACCACCTTCTCGCTGTTGCGCAGCACGATTTCGGTCAACGAGCTCAAGCGCTCCGGTGTCGGTCTCTCCTCGCGCGTGGCGGAGAACCTCTTCTGGTTCGGTCGCTACGCGGAGCGTTGTGACAATGCCGCCCGCCTGTTGCGCGTGGCCCTGGGCCGTACCTTGCTCGACAGCGACGATGACGATGACGCCGATACGCCCATCCTGTCGCTCGCGCGCAGTTTCGGCATGCTGGACGACAGCGACAATGACGAACCCAACCTGCTCGCGGCTGCCCGCGACGAAGAACACCCGTTTGGTCTCGCCGCCAATCTGAAGCAGCTGGCGCGGGTGGCGTTCAATCTGCGCGAGCGCATGTCGCAGGACAATTGGCGCACCATCAATCGCCTGCTGCAGGATCCGGTGTTCAGCCGCGAGGCTTCGATCTCGGATACCCTCAACTGGCTGGACCGCGCCATCACCGGCCTCATGACCCTGGGCGGGTTTGCGCTCGATGGCATGACACGTGACACCGGCTGGCGCTTCCTCTCGATCGGCCGCCGCCTCGAACGCATGACCTTCACGACGCTCAGCTTGCAGGTTGCCCTGTCGGAGGGCCGCGCGTCGGGCCTCACCTGGCTCCTGCGGCTGTCGGATTCGATCGTCACTTACCGCTCGCGCTACATGGCGCGCCCGGAATGGCTGCCCGTACTCGACCTGCTGATGATGGACGAGGCCAATCCGCGCGCGGTGATGTTTACCGCCAAAGGCGTGCTCGACTATCTGTACAAGCTCGAGAAGACCTTCGGCCCCTGCGGCAGCGCCCTGCTGGAGCCGCACGTGACGGCCCTGGCACAGTTGAACGCCGCCACCGATCTGAATCCGGAAAGCGACAAGCTGATCCATACCCTGGCACAGCTGCGCGCGGCTGGCTTCGCCCTGGGAGATGACTTGTCAAAGCGATTCTTCAACCTGGCGGCATCAAGCAATCGCTCCATGCTGGCGTCCTAGCAACGGGACCTGTCCTGTGGTTCGATCATGAATCCCGCTCGCTACCGCGTCATCCACGAGACCCGATATCGCTACGCGCCAGCGGCCGCCAGCGCCCGTCAGCTCGCCCATCTGTCGCCGCGGATCACCGCAGCCCAGCGGGTCGTCGAACATCGCATCGACATTATGCCGGCCCCCACCGAGCGCATCGATACGGAAGACTATTTCGGGAATGCGGTCACCCGCTTTGCCACGGACGACACGTTTGAGGAGCAGGTGATCCATGCCGAGTCGGTAGTGGACGTCGCAAGCCATGCGCCGGCCTCCGATGCGGCCTCCCCTTCTCTGGGCGAGGTGCGTGCCGCCTGCACCGAGGGCAACCTCGCCCTGCGTTTCGAACTCGCGCAGTTTTGCGCCTCTTCGACGCTCGCGCCGGTGCTTGCCGCCACGGCAGAGTATGCACGGGCGTCGCTGTCCGATGACAAACCATGGCTTGCCTGCCTGCTGGAGTTGACCCGCCGCATCCACGCCGAATTCGCCTTCGACCCGGAAGCGACCACGTTGACCACGCCGGTAGCCCAGGTCCTGGGCAACAAGCGCGGCGTATGTCAGGATTTCGCCCACCTGATGATCAGCTGCTTGCGCTCAGCCGGCCTGCCGGCGCGCTATGTCAGCGGCTATATCCTGACCCATCCGCCGGAAGGTCAGGAGCGCCTGCTCGGAGCCGATGCCTCACACGCCTGGGTATCGGCCTGGTGCCCGACCCTGGGCTGGGTGGATTTCGATCCCACCAACGGCAAGCTTGCCGACACCGAATTCATCACCTTGGGCTGGGGACGCGACTTCTCCGACGTCACACCCCTGCGTGGCGTGGTGCTGGCCAGCGGCAACCAGGAACTTGTGGTGAGCGTCACGGTGTTGCCGCTCGCACCGGCGCCGCCCAACCCCAATACTCTCGCACCCCCGACCCAGCCACGATGATCGGCCGCAAAACGTTGGGGGACAACGGTTCTGGCGCATTTCCGAGTGACAACTCCGTTTACTGGCCCGCCACGGCAACGGTGACGTACATCTGCTCGTTGATCCCGCCAAAGCGCATGCCGCGCACCGGGCTGGCATCCATGTAGTCGCGCCCAACGGCCAGCCGGCACAATTCCGGGCCGGCCAGGCGTTGATTGGTGATGTCAAATCCCTGCCATGCACCATTGCCGCGATAGGCGTCGGCAATCCAGGCTTCCGCCCAGGCATGGGAGGCCGTGTGCTGCTTCTCGTCCGTCAACAGATAGCCGCTCACGTAGCGGGCGGGCACGCCGCGCGCGCGGCAGGCCGCAAGGAACACGTGCGTCATGTCCTGGCAAACCCCTGAACCTTGCGCCAGCGCTTCCGCAGCAGTGACGCTGACATTGGTGCTGCCCTTGACGTAGCGCAGGCCCGCTGCTACCGCCCGCATCAGCTTCTGGAGGGTTTCGCTCTGGACAGTGCTGCTGGTACCGAGCGCCTCGACGGCCATCGCGCTGATCGCCGCATCGGCCTGGGTCAGGCCGGTTGGCAAGGCAAACGCCAGCGGCGGTACGTGCGAATCGTGCGGCAACAGCAGGCCACGCTCGTCGGATGTTTCGACCTGACCATGCGCGACGATGCGGATCTCCTCGTGCGGCTCGACCAGGGAAATCGCATAGGTCTGGTTGCCGTAGGCATCCGCCTGACGCCAGCGGCGCCCGGGCGACTCGATCTGCCAGGAGAGAATGCGCTGCCCGCCATCGGTGCGTGGAAACAGCCGCACATACTGCATGCTGTAAGTGGCCGGCTGGGCATACCGGTAGGTGGTGGCGTGGTGAATGTCGAGCAACATGGCGTCAGGCGTCCGGAGGCTGGCGGTCGGTCAGGAAGGCAATCAGGCCATGGGTACCAGGAAGTCCTTGGCAATGCGATTGCCCAGTTCCATGGTGCGATTGAGAAAGTCGGTCAGGTATTCATGGAGTCCGACTTCCAGGATGTCTTCGATACGGCCATAGTGCAGCATCGAATAGACCTCGCCGGCGCGGCGCGCAGTCTCGCGAGAGCGCGAGTTCGCCACCAGCGCCAGGATCTGATGCACTTCCTTCATGCAGGCATGCAAGGAGCGTGGCATGTCGTCACGCAGGATCAGCAGTTCGGCCACCCGGTTGGGCGTGATGACATCGCGGTAGACCTTGCGATAGATCTCGAAACCGGACACCGAACGCAGCAGGGCGCCCCATTCGTAGTATTCGCCACCAGCGTCGCCCTTGGGGGCCAGCTCGTCGTACTTCACATCCAGCAGGCGCGCAGTATTGTCTGCGCGTTCCAGAAAGGTGCCGAGTCGAATGAAGTGAAACGCCTCGTCCTGGAGCATGGTACCGACTGTCACGCCGCGCGACAGGTGGGAGCGAAACTTGACCCACTCGAAGTACTTGGTCAGCTCACTGCCCGAGACATCGTTCTGTGTCAGGCCGGCAGCGGATTCCCGTGCCTCCAGCCAGGTGGTATTGATCGTCTCCCACACCTCGGAAGTCACGGTCCCACGCACCGCATGACAGTTTTCGCGCGCCGACTTCAGGCACGACAGAATCGAGGAAGGGTTGGCGAAATCGGTCGCCATGAAACGCAGCACATTGCCCGCGTCGATCGGCCCATGCTTGGCGGTGTAGGCATCCTGCAATCCGGTGATGCCAAGTGCCGCGCCCCAGTAGCCGCCGCCTCCATGCATCTGCAGCGACATGCGGTAAGTGACCTCGAGCAGGCGGGCGATGTTCTCGGCACGCTCGGTATAGCGTGCCATCCAGTAAAGGGAGTCGGCGGTGCGGGAGAGCATGATCGTGGTTCCCTATTTCTCCAGTACCCAGGTGTCCTTGGTGCCGCCGCCCTGGGAAGAATTGACCACCAGCGATCCCGCCTTCAGCGCAACCCGGGTCAGCCCGCCAGGCGCCATGCGCACCTCTTTGCCGGAGAGCACGAAGGGCCGCAGATCGATATGGCGCGGCGCAATGCCGGCTTCGACAAAGGTCGGGCAGGCCGAAAGTGCCAGGGTCGGCTGGGCGATGTACTTGTCCGGCTGGGCGATCACACGCAACTTGAAATCCTCGATCTCTGCCTGCGTCGAAGCCGGCCCCACCAGCATGCCGTAGCCGCCGGCACCGTGGGTTTCCTTGACCACCAGGTCCTTCATGTTGGCCAGCACATACGACAACTCGTCGGCCTTGCGGCACTGATAGGTTGGCACGTTGGCGATGATCGGCTCTTCGGACAGGTAAAAGCGGATCATGTCCGGTACGTACGGATAGATCGACTTGTCGTCCGCCACCCCGGTGCCAATGGCATTGGCCAGGGTGACCCTGCCCTCGCGGTACACCGACAACAAGCCTGCCACCCCGAGTGCAGAATCGGCACGAAACGTGAGGGGATCGAGAAAATCATCATCAATGCGGCGATAGATTACGTCCACCCGCTTGGGCCCCTGCGTGGTGCGCATGAACAGGGTTTCATCGTGGACAAACAGATCCTTCCCCTCCACCAGTTCGACGCCCATCTGTTGCGCCAGGAACGCGTGCTCGAAATAGGCGCTGTTGAAGGCGCCCGGCGTCAACACCACCACGGTGGGATCATCCACCCCCGCCGGCGCCACCTGGCGCAGCGTGTCGAGCAGCAAATCCGGGTAGTGCTCGACCGGTGCCACGCTGTAGCGCCCGAACAGTTCCGGAAACAGCCGCATCATCATGCGGCGGTTTTCCAGCATGTAGGACACGCCGGAAGGCACGCGCAGGTTATCCTCCAGCACGTAGTAGGCAGCCTCCTCGGCGCCCTGCCCCGGCTTGGCAGCCCGCACGATATCGATGCCGGCGATGTGCGAGTAAATGTTGTTGCGTACCGCCAGCCCCTGCATCTCGGGCCGGTACTGCGCATTGCAGAATACCTGCTCCGGCGGAATCAGCCCTGCTGCAACGATGCGCTGCTCGCCGTAGATGTCGTGGATGAACATGTTGAGGGCGTTGACACGCTGGCGCAGGCCCTTTTCCAGCTGCTGCCATTCCGCCGCTGGAATCACACGCGGAATGATGTCAAACGGAATCAGGCGCTCCTTGCCCTCGCCCTCCCCGTACACCGCGAAGGTGATGCCGTAGCGATGAAAGGCGGAATCGGCTTCCGCGCGCTTTTGCGCAATGGTCGCCGCCGGCATGCCGGCCAGCCATTGTTCATATTGCCCGTAATGGGTGCGTACACCCCCTTGCGCGCCCTGTTTTGGGGCGTGCATTTCATCAAAGATGTTGTTCATTGATCTTTTTGGGGCAATTGTCGGGAAACATCGGCCAAGCTCGCAGCCACAAGTCACTTCGCCCATCGGCAAGGCCGACTCCCAGAGGCCCCGTGACACGCTACTGTAGCAAACTAAAGCAAAGCCTATGCCTCAAGCATTCGACACCTCTGCCAGCACTACAAAAGTGCACTGCACATTGACATAACACCCTACCTGTGCAATCCTCGAAATTGGTCTGACCATTTGACCGATGCGTGGCCAAACCTTGACCGATTTGAAACCGACGACCGCCATCAGGTCGCACATAACGAGGAGAGAAGAGAATGCAGAAGCTACGGAGACTGACCTTGGCCATGGCTGGCGCCCTGCTCGCGGGCAGCCTGACCACCAACGTCGCCCAGGCACAGCAGGTGATCACCCTGCAGGGCGCGGTCCAGTTCAACGACGACCACGCCTTCAACCGCGCCCTGGTGCGCTTCGAGGAGCTGGTCAAGAAGTACTATGGCAAGCCGATCAATTTCACCCTGCACAAGAATAGTTCGCTTGGCCTGGAGAAGGACTACTTTGCCTATATGAACCAGGGCAAGGCTGTTGACTACGCCATCGTCTCGCCTGCCCACATGTCGACCTTCTCGAAGGCTGCACCCTTCATCGATGCGCCCTTCCTGTTCCGCGACCTCAAGCACTGGAATGCGGTGCTCGACCAGGACGTGCTCAAACCGATTGCCGACGAGGTCGCCCAGAAGGGCGAGGTGATGCTGATCGGCTATGCCGGCGGCGGCGTGCGCAACATCTTCGCCAACAAGCCGGCCCGCAACCTGGCGGAACTCAAGGGCCTCAAGGTGCGCGTACAGGGCGCGCCGATCTGGACCCGCACCTTCAGCGCCATCGGCATGGCGCCCCAGGTGATCGCCTACAACGAGAT
>CAYUEG010000096.1:0-14457 GCA_964443245.1 uncultured Burkholderiales bacterium
GCCGTCTAATCTGGGCGAAGAAAATCGCCTAAAAGACATTGTTATCAAGCACATAGAGGTAGAGTGCAGTCGCTTTATACAGGTATAAAAATTCCGACAAATACCGCAGGCTTGGGCAGACCGTGCAGCTTGTTCCGCATCTGGCATCAGTCGCCTTGGGAGGCATCGTACCGGCTTTAGCGCGGCTGCGCATCCCCAATATTGATGAGGCAGGCCCTCAGAAAACCGAAAACGGCACTGGCCGGAAACCCTTGGTAGACAAGGGTCCTGGCCGTTTAGATGGAGAAACCGTTGGTGGGAGCGCTTCTCAGGCCGGCTCCCAGCGCGCTTCTTAACGCAATGTCAGTTCCAGGTTGTCAATCAGGCGCGTCACGCCCAGCCGCGCCGCTGCGAGAACCACGAGGTCGCGGTCATGGGTTTCGGGCACGGCCAGGTCGCTTTGCCGCCGCACGGCGATGTAGTCGGGCTTCCACCCATGCCCGGCCAGATGCGCCATGCCTTCGAGTTCGATGCGCAGGAAGTCGCGCTTGCCGCCTGCGATCTCGTCGCGCGCGCGCGTCAGCACCTGGTAAAGCCGCGGCGCTTCCTTGCGTTCGCTGGCCGAGAGGTAGCCGTTGCGTGAGGAAAGCGCGAGGCCGTCTTCAGCGCGCACCGTGTCCGCGAGGATGATGTCGATCGGCAGTGCCAATTGCCGCACCATGTTCTTGAGCACGATGCATTGCTGGTAGTCCTTCTTGCCGAAGATGGCTGCCTTCGGCTGCACCATGTTGAACAGTTTCAACACCACGGTGGCCACGCCGCGAAAGTGCCCCGGCCGCACCGCCCCATCCAGAATGTGCTGGATCTCCGGCGGTTCCACCGCGTAGGTTTGCGGCTCGGGGTAGATTTCCTTTTCGTCCGGCACGAACACCACGTCGCAGCCGGCCGCCTTGAGCTTGTCGCGGTCGGCCATGAAGGTGCGCGGGTATTTGTCGAAATCATCCTTCGGGCCGAACTGCATGCGGTTCACAAAAATGCTCACCACCGTGCAGGCGCCACGCGGCTTGGCGTTGTCCACCAGCTGGATGTGGCCGTCGTGCAGGTTGCCCATGGTGGGCACGAACACGTTGTTCGGTTCGCGCGCCAGGCGGGCACGCAGGTCGCTGACGGAGTGGATGATGTCCATGGGGTGGTTCCTGTTCTCTTCCTGATGGCGGTTATTCGGCGCGGTTGAGGAATTCGCGCTTGCCGCGAAATTCGCGCACGTGCTTCATCAGCAGCGCAAAGTCCTCTTCCACATCCACAAAGTTGAAGCGGTCGGCGTTGACGATCAGGAGCGGCGCCGCATCGTAGTGGTGAAAAAAGCGGGTGTAACGTTCGGAAAGCTTGAGCAGGTAGGCTTCGGACATCGGCTGCTCGTAGGCCGAGCCGCGCCGCTTGACGCGCTCGATCAGGGTCTCGGGGCTGGCCTGCAGGTAGATCACCAGGTCCGGCACCACGGCCTGCGGTTTCAGGTGCCGGTACATCTGCTCGTACAGCGCCAGTTCATCGTCCGAGAGGATCATGCGCGCGAACAGCGGGTCTTTCTCGATGAGGAAATCGCCGATGGTCAGGCCCTTGAACATGTCCTGCTGCTTCAGCTCGGCCAGCTGGTGGATGCGCTGGAACAGGAAGAACAGCTGCGTCGGCAGGGCGTAACGCGCCATGTCGCGGTAGAACTTCGGCAAGAACGGATTTTCGTCGGGCGTTTCCAGCATCAGCGCGGCACCGCTGGCATTGGCCATGCGGCGCGCCAGCGAGGTCTTTCCCGCTCCGATGGGACCCTCGACGACGATGTGGCTGAAACGTTCAGGAAGCACACTCATGCAGCGTCAGCGAAAGATGAAATACACCGCACCCATCATACACAAGGCCGCCCACAGGTAATCCCATTTGAGCGGCTGCTGCATGTAGAAAATCGCGAACGGCACGAATACCGCCAGGGTAATGACTTCCTGCAGGATCTTCAGTTGCGGCAGGCTGAGCGCCGTAAAGCCGATGCGGTTGGCCGGCACCTGCAGCAGGTACTCAAACAAGGCCACGCCCCAGGAGAGAAGCGCGGCAATCCACCAGGGTTTGGCGGAGAGTTCCTTCAGGTGGGCATACCAGGCGAAGGTCATGAACACGTTCGAGAGGATCAGGAGGCCCGTGGTGGTGGCCAGTACATTCCAGTTCATGGTGCGGATTCACCTTTCTGCAGGGGCGCCCATCTTACACAGCGCTGCATGACATCTGAATACGGCAGCGCCTGCGGCTATCATCTGGCCCCTGTTCCTCACCGCCACACTGCCATGGCCATGCAACTGACTGACGAAGAACTTGCCACGCTGGCGCAATCGCGCCTGTTTGCCGAAGTGCCGATCGAGAAGATCCGCGAGCGCCTGAAGCCCTCCGGCGAGATCACGCTGCGCCCGGGCGCGGTGCTGCTGGAACTGGGCCAGCGCAATGCCGTGGTCTACCTCCTGGTGTCGGGCAAGCTGGCGATCCACATCGATCCGGAACACAACGTGCCGATCGCCTATGTGCACCCCGGCGAATGCGTGGGCGAGGCGTCGATCATTGATGACCAGGCGGCCTCGGCCTCGGTGATTGCGGTGGAACGCTCGCACCTGTTGATGACGAATCCGGATCACCTGTGGGATCTGATGCGCGGCGAGCATGCGATTGCGCTCAACATGATGCACATCCTCACCGACCGCATCCGCCGCAACAACACGGCGATTCTCGACAACCTGAAGCAGCAGGCGCAACTGAAGGCGATTTCGACCATCGACCCGCTCACCGGGTTGCACAACCGGCGCTGGATGAACGAGATGTTCCTGCGCCAGATCGATCGTTGCGCGCGCGAAGCCAAGCCGCTGGCGCTGGCGGTGGTGGACATCGACCATTTCAAGGCGGTCAACGATACCTACGGGCATCTCGGTGGGGACCAGGTGCTGGTCAAGGTGGCGCGCGCGATGCAGCAGCACTTCCGCCCGACGGACCTGCTGGCGCGCTATGGCGGTGAGGAGTTCTGCGTGCTGTTGCCGGATACCACCGTGGACATGGGCGCGATGGCGCTGGACCGGCTGCGTGCTTCGCTGGCAGAGGCCACCCATACGCTGGAGGATGGCAGGACCCTCACGGTGACCATCTCCGGTGGCGTGGCGCAGTGGCGCGCCGGCTGGTCACTGGAAGACCTGGTCAGTGCAGCCGATGCGGCGCTCTATCGCGCCAAGCGCGAAGGCCGCAACCGCGTGCTGACGGCGGAGTAGGCTCAGGCGGAAATCTTCGAAAACCGTTGTCCCCCAACGGTTTTCAGGGCATCGGCGGCGCGGCCATGGCCCGGAATGACGATCTCCGGTGCGATTTCAACCAGCGGCGCCAGCACGAAGGCGCGTTCGTGCATGCGCGGGTGCGGCACCGTCAGCTGCGGCAGGTCGATGATCTCGTCGCCGAACAGCAACAGATCCAGGTCCAGCGTGCGCGGGGCATTGCGGTAACTGCGCGCGCGGCCGTGGGCCGCCTCCTCTGCCTGCAGCGCTGCCAGCAGGTCAGGGGCAGCCAGGGTGGTTTCCAGTGCCGCCACCGCGTTCAGGTAGTCAGGCCCGTCGGCATCCACCGGTGCGGTGGCGTAGAAGGAGGAACGCGCCACCAGCGTGGTGCCGGGCAATGCCGCCAGAGCGGCGAGCGCGTTGTCGAGGGTGGCGCGCGTGTCGCCCAGGTTGGCACCGAGGCCGACGTAGGCGCACGTCACAGCGTGCGTCACACCGCTCTTCACACCGTGGGAGCCGGGGTGCCGCCGCCTTGGTTGCTGCCACCCCCTTCGGCACCGCCACGGCCGCTGCCCGACCTGCGCCGGCGGCGACGTTTGCGCGGGGCGCCTTCGCCGGCGCCGGGGTCGTCACCACCGATTCCGCCGGCGTTGCCTGCCGGGCTTGCGCCGGCGCTGCCGGAGGCGGGGCGGGGCGCTCGCGGGCCGGCCGGCTTGCGCGCGGCCGCGAGGGTCATGGCGTTGCGTTCCTCCGGGTCCACTTCCTGGAACCTGGTCCACCAATCGGCCAGCTCGTTGTCGATTTCGCCCGAAGCGGCACGCAGCAGCACGAAATCGTAGGCGGCACGAAAGCGCGGGTGCTCCAGCAGCTTGAACGGCATGCGGCCGTTGCGCCGCTCGAAGCGCGGCTGCAGCGCCCAGATCTCGCGCATGTCGGCGGTGATGCGGTGCTGGATGGCGAGCTTGTCGCGCTGCGCATCGATCACCGTGCCCATGGCTTCAAACAGGGCCGGCATCGGGTGCTCGCCGGCGGCCTTGCGGCGGTTCCAGTCGGTCAGCACTTCGTGCCAGAGCAGGGCGGCAAACAGGAAGCCGGGCGAGACGCCCTTGCCCATGTTGATGCGCTCGTCGGTGCGCTTTAGGGCCAGCATGACGAACTTTTCGCCCATCGGCTGTTCGAGGATCACATCGAGCAGGGGCAAGAGGCCGTGGTGCAGGTGTTCGCCGCGCAGCTGCTTGACGCAGGCCACCGCGTGGCCGGAGAGCAAGAGCTTCATCATCTCGTCAAACAGGCGCGAGGAGGGCACGTTCGAGAGCAGGCCGGCCAGCTTCTTGATGGGGGCGCGGGTTTTCGGATCGATCGAGAACCCCAGCTTGGCCGAGAAGCGCGTCACCCGCAGCATGCGCACGGGGTCTTCGCGATAGCGCGTTTCGGCATCGCCGATCATGCGCAGCACCTTGCCGCGGATGTCCTTGACGCCGCCGTGATAGTCGATCACGGTTTCCTCGATCGGGTCGTAATACAGCGCGTTGATGGTGAAGTCGCGCCGGGTGGCATCTTCGGCCTGTGAGCCGAACACGTTGTCGCGCAGCACGCGGCCGTGTTCATCGGTTTCGGCTTCGGTGAGGTCGGCAGTGCGAAAGGTCGAGACCTCCACGGTTTCGGCGCCGAACAGCACATGCACGATGCGAAAGCGCCGGCCGATGATGCGCGAGCGGCGGAAGGTGTCGCGCACCTGCTCGGGCGTGGCGTTGGTGGCGACGTCGTAGTCTTTCGGCGTGCCGCCGAGCATCAGGTCGCGCACGGCGCCGCCGACCACAAAGGCCTTGTAGCCGGCCTTGTGCAGGCCTTCGCAGGTCGCAAGGGCGCCGCGCGAAAGCTTCTCGCGGGCAATGCCGTGGTCGGCTTTGGAAATGGTCTTGGCCTTGCCGGCCTTGGCCGCGCTTCCCGTTTTGCGGGAAAACACGCTTTTGATGAGTTTTTTGAGCATGTACTAAGGTGGGGGCTGGGAAATAAATGGGGTCAGACCCCATTTATGCCTTTGATGCGGTGTGTTGTTCCTGTGCGCCGGCCACTGGCATCGATTGGTCAGGCAGGCTGGTTCTCCGCGTTCTGATTCTCTGCATCCCTCAAGGAGATGATACGCCAGCCCCGCTCATGGGCGAGGTGGCGCAGGGTTTGGTCGGGATCGACGGCCACCGGATCGGTGACGCGTTCGAGCAGCGGAATGTCATTGCGGGAATCGCTGTAGAAGGTGCTGCGCGCAAAGTCGGCCATGGTTTTGCCCATGCTGGCCAGCCACAGGTCCACCCGTTTGATCTTGCCTTCCTGGAAGCTGGGAATGCCGGTCGGGCGGCCGGTGAAGCGCCCGTCGACTTGTTCGGCTTCGGCGGCGATCAGGTGCGGAATGCCGAAGGCGCGCGCAATCGGTGCGGTGACAAACGCGTTGGTAGCGGTGACGCAGCACACCAGATCGCCCGCCTCCAGATGCGTTTGCACCAGGCGCCGCGCCGCCGGGCCGATGGCCGGCGTGATCACCTCGGCCATGAACTGCCGGTGCCAGGCATCGAGCTGCGCGCGCGGGTGGCGCGCCAGCGGCTCCAGGGCAAAGGTGAGGTAGGCATGGATATCGAGCGTGCCGGCCTTGTAATCCTCGAAGAAGCGGTTGTTGCGGCTTTCGTAGTCCTCGCGATTGACGATGCCCCGGGCGATCAGGAACTGGCCCCATTCGTAATCGCTGTCCGTGGCGATCAGGGTGTTGTCGAGGTCAAACAGGGTCAGGTTCATGGCGTCGGTGGCAGGGAAGGCGGTGTAGCGGGCGGCGTTCTAAAGGTCCAGGGTGCGGTTCTGGGCCAGGAGGTCGCGCACCAGCGGCAGGGTGATCGGGCGCTTGGTTTCCAGCGAATGGCGGTCCAGTGCATCCACCAGCCCGGCCAGGGTGGTCATGTCGCGCCGCACGTGGGTCATGAGGTAGGCCAGCACGTCGGCGTTGAGCATCATGCCGCGCGCGGCTGCCTGCTGCTGCAAGGCAGCTTCCTTCTCGGCATCGGTGAGCGGCAGCACTTCCAGCGCCAGGCCCCAGGCCAGACGGCTCTTGAGGTCGCTGCGCACCGGCAGCAACGCCGGGGCGCAGGGGCCGGCCACCAGCACGTGGCCCGCTCCGGCACGGGCGGCATTGATGGTGTTGAACAGGCTGATCTGGGCTCCCTCGTCGAGCATCTCGACATCATCGTGCACGCTGACCGCGCTGCCGCGCGCGTGTTGCCACGCTGCCAGCAGGTGGCTGCGGCCGCTGCCGGCGGCACCCCACAGGTAGAGGCAGCGGTCATTGCTGGCCGTGGTGCCAAAGCTGCGCAGGGCATGCAGCACGGCCTCATTCGAGCCGACGACGAAATTGTCGAAGGTCGGTGCCGGCGGGCTGGCCAGTTCGAGGAGCAGTTGCGCCACGCTTGAGGCACTCTCAGGAGGGGTTCTTGTAAAAGCTGCTGGCGAGGTAAGAGGCCTTGACGCGGCGCAGGGCCACCAGCAGCACGGCACTCGCCGGCAGGGCAAGGAGGATGCCGAAAAAGCCGAACACCTGGCCGAAGGCGAGCAGGGCGAAGATCACCGCCAGCGGGTGCAGGCCGATGCGGTCGCCGACGATGCGCGGGGTGAGGAAAAAGCTTTCCAGCACCTGGCCGAAACCGAACACCACCGCCACCGCGATCATGCCGCCCATGCCCTCATACTGCAGCAGCGCCACCATGATGGCCAGCGCGAGGCCGGTGGCGAAGCCCAGGTAGGGCACGAACACCAGGAGGCCGGTAATGATGCCGATCGGCAGCGCGAAATCGATGCCGCCGATCCACAGCGCCAGCGCGTAGTAGACCGCCAGGATGCCCATCACGGCAAGCTGGCCACGCAGGAACTCGGCCAGCACGGCGTCGATGTCGCGCGCCACGCCGCGCACCAGATCGATGAAGCGGCGCGGCACGAAGTTGTCGACCCGCGCAATCAGCATGTTCCATTCCACCAGCAGGTAGAACAGCACCAGCGGGATCAGGAGCAGGTTGCCGACCAGCCCGGCGATGGCCAGGCCGCCCAGCTTGAGGGACGCCAGGATCCTCGGCAGTACGCCCTCGGCACTTTGCCAGTGTTCGGCCAGAAACTGGCGGATCGACTGGGCATCGAGCTGCAGGGTGACACCGAACCATTCCCTGAGCTTGGGTGCCAGCTGCTCATTGAACTGGTTGAGGAACACCGGTACCTTGAGGGACAGTTCGCTCACCTGCTTGCTGAACAGCGGCACCAGGATCAGCACCAGCAGGATGCCGGCGAGGATGGTGAGGAGGATGACGACAATTGCCGCGACGCTGCGCGGCCATCGATGCCGCGTCAGCCATTCCACGCCCGGGTTGAGGATGTAGGCGAGGATCGCGCCGGCCAGGAAGGGGGTGAGCACCGGCCCCAACAGGTACAGCACCCACAAGAGGACGATGGCAACACCGGCCCACAGCAGGGTTTGCGCGCGGTCGGATTGCAATGGCATGGGCGGTGGTGAAGGGGCAGGGGTGCGGTCAGCTAAAATTGCTTTTTGCGTCGGCAATGTCGCTGCGCGCGAAAGTGCAATTTTACCCTTCCCACCCTCCATTCCCCCATGAGCCAAGCCCCCCTCTCGTATCGCGACGCCGGTGTCGACATTGACGCGGGAGACGCGCTGGTCGAGCGCATCAAGCCGCTGGCCAGAAAGACCATGCGCGAGGGCGTGCTGGCCGGCATCGGCGGCTTTGGTGCGCTGTTTGAAGTGCCCAAGCGCTACAAGGAGCCGGTGCTGGTGTCCGGCACCGACGGCGTCGGCACCAAACTGAAACTGGCGTTTCACCTGAACAAGCACGACACGGTGGGCATCGACCTGGTGGCCATGAGCGTCAATGACATTCTGGTGCAGGGCGCCGAACCGCTGTTCTTCCTCGACTACTTTGCCTGCGGCAAGCTGGATGTGGAGACTGCGACGCAGGTCGTTGGCGGCATCGCCACCGGCTGCGAGATGGCCGGCTGCGCGTTGATCGGCGGTGAAACCGCCGAAATGCCCAGCATGTATCCGGATGGCGAATACGATCTGGCCGGTTTTGCCGTCGGTGCGGTGGAAAAGTCGAAGATCATCGATGGCAAATCGATTGTTCCCGGGGATGTGGTGCTGGGGCTGGCCTCCAGCGGGGCGCATTCGAACGGTTATTCGCTGGTGCGGAAAATCATCGAGCGTGCAACGTCGGAAGGAAACGCGCCGGACTTCAACGCGGACTTTTACGGACGTTCGCTGCGCGATGTGGTGATGGCGCCGACCCGCATCTACGTCAAACCCCTGCTGGCGCTGATGCAATCGATCACTGTCAAGGGCATGGCGCACATTACCGGCGGCGGCCTGGTCGAGAACGTGCCGCGCGTGCTGCAGGACAACCTGACCGCCGTGTTGCAGCGTGATGCCTGGACCATGCCGCCGTTGTTTTCCTGGTTGCAACAGCATGGCAACGTGGCGGATGCCGAAATGCATCGCGTCTTCAACTGCGGCATCGGCATGGTGGTCGTGGTGGGAGCGGACGACGCTGATCGTGCGCTGGCCGCGCTCACTGCCGCCGGTGAAACGGTGTGGCGCATTGGCGCGATCGAGGCACGCCAGCCAGGGCAGGCGCAGACCGTGGTGCGGTAACGCGGGCGTGGCAGCACGCAGGAAGGCGATGGTCCCTCAATCCTATGTACATGACCCGATGCATAGGACTCTGTGTATAGTTGCGGGTTGGACAATATTTCTTCGATTCCACCGTCATGACGCAACCCAAGACGCACCACCGTGCCCAGACGCAGGCCGCAACCCCTGAGCAGCTCGTCTCCACCGGAAGTGGTGCCGCCGAGGCAAATCCGCGTCCGCGCGCCGTCACGCAGGACGCCGTGTCGAGCGCCTATCGCCGTTACGCGCCGGTGTACGACACGGTGTTTGGTGCCGTGCTTGAACCCGGCCGCAAAGCGCTGGCCGCTGCCGTCGCCGAGGAAAAGCCGGGTTCCCTGCTGGAGATCGGTGTCGGCACCGGGCTGCTCTTGCCCCAGTATCCGAAGGACGTGGCCGTGACGGGCATTGACCTGTCGGCCGAAATGCTGGAGAAGGCACGCCAGCGCGCCAGCCAGATGCCCGAGCGCTCGATCCAGTTACTGCACAGCAATGCCGAGACCCTGCAGTTTGAGGATGCGGCATTCGATTGCGTCACCATTCCTTACGTGCTGTCGGTGACGCCTGAGCCCGGGCGCCTGTTGTCCGAGGCCAGGCGGGTATGCCGCCGGGGCGGCGCCATCATGGTGGCCAACCATTTCAGCGGCAGCCGCGCCTGGTGGTTGCTGGAAAAGCTGGTGAGCCCGCTGGCTGCCAAGATCGGCTTCAGTTCCGAGTTTCGCTACGACGAGCAAATCCTGGCGCGTGGCTGCCAGGTGGAACGGGTGCAACCGGTGAATCTGTTTGGCCTGAGCAAGCTGGTGGTGATCCGCAACTGAGGGCGGCTGCGCCGGGCCGATCAAGCACGGCACGAAGCCTGGCGAAAACGGGCCCCTGACGAGGCCCCTCACGCTGTCAGGAACGGCCTCACGCGCGCAAGAAGGGCTTGTCCCCCGCAATCGTCACGCGGTCCATCACACGGCGCTGGCCGGCATAGTCGTTTACCGCCAGGTGCTGGGTGGAGCGGTTGTCCCAGAGGGTCAGGGTACCTTTGGTCCAGCGAAAGCGAATCTGGAATTCCGGGCGCTGGCTGTGGCGATTGAGGAACTCCATCAGCGGTGCGGATTCTTCTTCGCTCATGTCCGCGAAGCGGATGGCATAGACCCAGTTGATGAAGAGGATCTTGCGTCCGCTTTCCGGATGGGTGCGCACGCACGGATGCGCCTGCTCCTTGAGCGCGGCTTCGCTGACGGCGATGCGCATGCTCTTCAGATCGTCATCGGCATAGGTGCCTTGCGGGCCATACGAGCGCTTGGCGCTGTGCATCACGGTGAGGCCTTCGAGCAGATGCTGCATGCCGGGCGAAAGGGCATCGAAGGCCTGCATCTGGTTGGTCCAGATGGTGTCGCCGCCAACGGCGGGCGATTCGCGTGAGTAGAGGCAGGTGCCCAGCACCGGCTCTTCGGAAAACGTCATGTCGGTGTGCCAGCGCCCGCCGAAATTGAGCTTCTTGGTTTCGGTGGCTTCGCGCACGATGCGCATCATTTCAGGGTGCCCGTCGAGTGGCTTGATGAAGGGGGTCGTGGCGAGCGGGCCGAAATGCCGTGCGAAGGTCTTCTGGTCGTCCGGCGTGAGATTCTGGTCGCGCAGGAAAATCACGCAGTACTCGGCCAGGGCACGCTTGAGCTCGCTGACCGTAGCGGGGCTGAGTGGTCTGGATGCATCGACACCGCTGATTTCCGCGCCGCCCGCACCACAGACGGGTGTGATCGAGAACTGCTGGTAGGCGGTGGAAGGCTGAAGGACGGCGCTCATGGGCAGGCTCCAATGTGGCTGCCCCAGGCCGACCCGGGGCGCGAAAGCACTACTGTACGCCAGTCCCGCTTCGGCCTCGATCTGCGTTGCGTCAATGCCGTGTTGCCGCAGCGCCGGGCCAGGCGCGTGGCAGTGGTTTTGGCATGCCGCCTTAACCGCAGCCCAGGTGGCGCGCCTGCAGATAGAACGGCTTCATCGCGCCATCGAGCGACTGCACGGTGCTGCGCCAGGTGTCGGCCGGATCGATTCTGGCTTTCAGTTGCGCGAGCGCCTCGCGCATCATCTCCGGATAATCGATGCCGGTGGCCGTGCCGTTATCCACGATGGTCTTGCCGCCTACGATCACCTGGCGCACATGCGTGGCGCTGGCGCGACCCAGAACAAAGTCCAGCACCGGCACATCGTCAAACAGGCGGTCATCCATCAACGCGTGGCCATCGAGCACCAGCAGGTCCGCCACTTCGCCCGGGGCGATGGTGCCGCTGGAGGGGATGCCGCTGACCGCCTGGCGGCCGTGGCGCGCTGCCAGCGCATAGCCTTGTGCGGGTGACACGGCCACTTCATAGCCCCAGCCTTTATGCAGGTGGTAGGCCAGACGCAATTCGCGCAGGGCGTCGTCATCCTCGTCGAAGGCGCTGCCGTCCAGTCCCATGGCGACCCTGCAGCCGCGCTTGACCATCTCGGCCAGCGGCGCCACGCCGGAACGCAAGGCCAGGTTGGAGCTGGTGTTGACGGCGATGATGGCACCGGATTCGGCAATCAGGTCCAGTTCTTCCGGGCGCGCCCAGGCGCAATGCGCCAGGGTGAGGCGCGGCGAGAGCAGGCCGATGGTCTTCAGATGCTGCACGATGCCTTGCGGATAGGCACGATCGGCCCATTCGCGCTGATAGCGCGTCTCCAGGAGGTGCATGTGCACCTGCCGGTTGTTGAGTGCGGAAGCCTCGGCGATCAGGCCCAGCATTTCGTCGGTGCACCACTGCACGCCGTTGGGCCCGTATTGCACGTTGAAGCCTTCGCCATGGCAGGCCTGGGCAATCGCATCGGCCAGTTCGATTTGCGTTTTGGCGGAGGGCAGGGGCCCGGCCAGCCGCTTGCCCACCACGTCGCGAATGGCTGGCGGCAGGTGTGGCAACACCTGCTCGCTGGCGGTGTAGGCCAGCGGCTGCCGGTCGCGCATGGCCACGGCAAAGCCGACGTGCGTGCCCACCGTGCGCGCCGCCCGCGCCACGGCCTGGGCTTCGGTGAGCGGGTCGGTCAGCCCCTGCTGGCGGGTGTAGTGCACCATGACCCGGCCGGCGCCGCGCATGGCGGACCGGGCGAGTGAGGTGGCAGCGGTCAGGTAAGGATCAATGCCCGGCACGACACCGAGATAAAACAGCCAGCTCTCCAGCGGCTTGTCGAAGGCGCCGAAGGCGGTTGAGCGAAAGGCGCGCGCATGATCATGGGCATTGGACAGGCCCGGCAGGGCGATCAGCCCGTTGCCGCTCTGCGCGACAGGCTCGACTCCGTCGATGTGCCCGTTATTGGTGCGGATGCGTGCACCACGCTGTTCCGCTTCGCCGGGGCGACTCACCAGCCAATCGACTTCGATGCTTGCCATGTTGTATCCCTTGATCAATCGGCTCGTCTTTGCTGCAGTTCATGTGTGCATGCCATCGGCCACTGTACCTGCCCGATGCATGTGGGTTCCTGTACTGCAGAGCAAGTATCGCGCCTGCCTGATGCCATGACAAGTTGTTGTGGAAGGGCGGGAGAAAAAGTGCAATTGACAAGCACAAGCCCACCCTCCAGAATCGGCGCTTCCCTTCTTTGCATCGTTGATCACCATGAAGCCCATGCTGTCGATTGCGGCCGATCTTGCTGCCGGCCGGACCAGCAGTGAGGCCTTGGTGGAGGAAGCGCTGGCGCGCATTGATGCGCCCGAGGGTGAAGGGGCGCGGGTCTATCGGCAGGTTTCCCGCGCAGCGGCGTTGGCGGCGGCACGTGCCAGCGACCAATTGCGTGCACAGGGTAGGGTGGCCTCGCCTCTGGCCGGCATTCCGGTCTCGGTGAAGGATCTGTGCGATGTCGCCGGAGAGGTTACCCGCGCCGGGTCTGTGGTGCTGGCTGATGCACCGCCGGCCACGCGTGATGCCGTCGTGGTGCAGCGCCTGCGCGCGGCCGGGGCGATCATCATGGGGCGGACCAATACGGTCGAGTTTGCGTTTTCCGGCCTGGGCCTGAACCCGCATTACGGCACGCCGAAGAACCCGTGGGATCGCATCACCGGCCGGATCCCCGGCGGCTCGTCCGCCGGTGCGGCCGTCTCGGTTGCCGATGACATGGCCGCGATGGGCCTGGGTACCGATACGGGAGGCTCGGTGCGCATTCCCGCTGCGCTGTGCGGGCTGACCGGCTTCAAGCCGACGGCGCGCCGCATTCCGAAAGACGGCACCTTTCCCTTGTCGCACACATTGGATTCCATTGGCCCGATTGCCCGCAGTGTCGCCTGCTGCGCGTTGACCGACAGCATCCTGGCGGGGCTGGCACCCGAAGTGCCGGAGGCCTTGCCCCTGGCCGGCCTGCGCCTGGGCGTGGTGCAGGACTATGTGCTCGAAGGACTCGAAGATCCGGTAGCGCAAGCTTTTGACCGGGCGCTCAGTCGCTTGTCCCGCGCTGGTGCGCAGATCATCGAAGTGCGTTTTCCCGCGCTTGACGAACTGCCCCACATCAATCGACATGGCGGCCTGGTGCTGCCGGAGTCCTATGCGATCCATCGCAGCCTGATTGGTGCGCGCCAGGCCGAGTACGACCCACGCGTCGCCATGCGCATCCTGCGCGGTGCCAAGATGAGTGCGGCCGATTACATCGAGGTGCAGAACCGGCGCGCCGCCATGATCAGCGAGGGCGCGCGCATCGCGGCGCCATTTGACGCCTTGCTGATGCCTACCGTGCCGCTGCTGGCGCCATCGATTGCCTCCGTTGCGCATGACGACCTGCGCTACAACCAGACCGACAACGCGATCCTGCGCAATACCAGCGTGGTCAATTTTCTCGATGGCTGTGCGCTGACGATTCCCTGCCACGAAGCGGGGGCGGGGCCGGTCGGCCTGATGCTGGTCGGCCAGGCAGAGAGCGACCGGCGCCTGTTCGCCGTGGGCCTTGCCGTCGAAGCCGCGCTGCAGACCTCACACTGATCCGGAACCCCTCCCAGGCTCAAGGGCAATCCCATGCCGCGAGCAACCTGCCTGACGGGAGGCGGCTGGCTCAGTCCTTGAACACAAAGTCGGTCTTGGCCCCCTCGATCGCTGCCACGGCCGCCAGTGCGACTTCCCGGTCCTGCTCGCCGGTGCCGGAGCCAACGCCGACCGCGCCGACGCAGATGCCGTTGATCAGGATCGGCACGCCGCCCTTGAGCGTGAGATTGCGTCCCGCTGTGGTGATGGCCAGTTTGAGTTCGACTTCGGGCTCCCCGCGCGGGCCGCTGGGGACGCGTGCGGAGGCTGCGCTGACCGCCTTGTTGTGCGAGGATTCGATGGAGACAAACTTGGCGCCATCCATGCGCACGGCGGCGAGCAGGTTGCCGCCTTCATCCACGACGGTGATGCACTGCGGCTGGTTCATGGCCGTGGCCTTGGCGATGCCGGCCGTGAGCGCCTTCAGGGCGGCGGCGTGGGAGAGCTTGAGCGAGGGATAGGTGTCTGCCATGGG
>CAYUEG010000097.1:0-14408 GCA_964443245.1 uncultured Burkholderiales bacterium
GCAACGCAGCCTGACGTTTCTCCGTACCCTCGCTGCCCGAACCTGAGCCTCTCGCACACACCCGTCCGCCCTTCCGAGGATCAATGCGGGGTTGCTAGCGCGGCGTGACGCAAAAGAAACCGGCCAGGGCATGCTGTCCGGCAACTTGGGCATGTGCGATCCCGTACAGGCCCAACGCGATCACCAACCCGCCGACCACACGGCGTGCCAGGTTGCCACCATGCCAGCGCGAAAGCGCACGCATCACGACACCCGCAAAAAGCAAGTTGGGCAAGGTACCCAGGCCAAACGCCGCCATCACCAATGCCCCTTCCAGCGCATCTCCGGAGAGCAACGCGGTTGCCAACACGCTGTACACCAGCCCGCATGGCACCCAGCCCCACAGCGCCCCCAGAGTCAGTGCGCGCGCCAAGGTATCGGCCGGCATCAGCCCCTTGAGCATGGGCTTGAGATGCACCCAGATCCGCGCACCGAGGCGTTCCAGGACCGCCACATAGTGGGTGACCCCCATCAGATACAGGCCCAGGCCGACCAGCATCAGATTGGCAAACACGTACATCGCCACCTGCACCGGAAGCACATCATTCAGGAACAGGGCCAGTGAACCGGCCGTACCCGCCAGAGCCCCTGCCACCATGTAACTGGCAATCCGGCCGAGATTGAAACCGAGTTGCAACCACCAGGACGGCGTAGGCACGCGCTTCCCTGCAATCCGAACCGGCGCAACGCCAGATCCGGTGCTGGCGGAAAACGCCGTGACAATGCCGCCACACATGCCCATGCAGTGCAAGCCGCCCAGCAGCCCGACCACGAAGACGGCCGCGAGGGCAGAAGCACCCATCAGATGATCTTCGAGTAGCGGGTGCGCGCGCGCTCCGCCGCCAGGTAGCGGTCAAATACCATGCAGATGCCGCGCAGGAAGAAGCGCCCTTTGGGCGAGACGGTGAGGTAGCCGCCGTCAATTTCAATCAGGCCGGCAGACGCGAACGACGCAAGCTCGCGCAATTCGGGCTCAAAGTAGCTTTCAAAATCGATCAGGTGGGCAATCTCGACCGACTCCATCGATACCTCTCCCTGGCACATCAGACCCATGATGACAGTGCGACGCACCAGGTCATCCGGCGTCAACTCGATGCCCCGCGTGACCGGCAAGCGCTGCTGGTCCAAAAGATCGTAGTACTCATCGAGCGTGCGCACGTTCTGGCTGTAGGCCGGGCCGATCTTGCTGATCGAGGAAATGCCGATGGCCAGCAGGTCGCACTCGGATTGGGTGGTGTAACCCTGAAAGTTGCGATGCAGGCGGCCGGAGCGCAGCGCCTTGGCCAGCTCGTCTCCGGGTTTGGCAAAATGGTCGAGTCCGATATACACGTAACCGGCCTCAAGCAGTCGGTTCAGTGCCAGCAGGAAGATCTTCAGCTTGGTATCGGCGAGCGGCATGTCCGCATCATGAATGCGCCGCTGCGGCTTGAAGCGGGTGGGCAAGTGGGCATAGCTGTAAAGGGCAATGCGGTCCGGCGCAGTCTCGATCACCTGGTCCAACGTGCTGGCAAAGCCTTCCACGGTCTGCTTGGGCAAGCCGTAGATCAAGTCGAGGTTGAGTGACTTGAAGCCGGCCGCACGGGCCTCCTTCATCACCCGGTCCGTCATCGTGAACGGCTGGATCCGGTTAACGGCCTTTTGCACCGCAGGGTCGAAGTCCTGCACACCGATGCTCATGCGGTTGAATCCCAAGCCGGCCAGCAGGTCGACGGTTCCCGGCCTAACCGAGCGCGGATCCACTTCGATCGAATACTCGCCCTCGGCGTCAAACTCGAACTGGCCGCGCAGGATACGCATCAGCTCGCGCAATTCGTCATCGGCCAGAAAAGTCGGCGTGCCGCCGCCAAAATGCAACTGGGTGATGCGCCGGCTGCCCGACAGGTGCGCTACCTGCAGGGCCAGCTCCTTTTCCAGGTAATGCACATACTTGAGCGACCGGCCATGGTCCTTGGTAATCACCTTGTTGCAGGCGCAGTAGTAGCAGATCGACGCACAGAACGGCAGGTGGACGTACAGCGACAAGGGACGTGCGACACCACCGATGTTGCGACGCTCCAGCCAGGAGGCGTGGGCCTGCGCATCGAACGCCTCGACAAAACGGTCCGCAGTCGGGTAGGAGGTGTACCGGGGCCCCGGCCCGTCAAAGCGGCGAACCAGTTCGGGGGTGATTTCCGGGTTAGGTCCGTTGTCGATCCCGGGAAAGCGGGTCAAAGCGTCCATTGATTCGACTTCCTTGTGATGGATGCACTATGCCCGCGCGCCAATTTCGCCCCTTGATGCAGATCAAACGTCGCAGGAACCGGTAGTTCATCCCCATGTACCGGCGCCGAACCCGGTAGAATGCCCTTGTCATTCAGTCAGGTATTGGATTCACCATGAACGCGCCCATCACGCTCGCCCACATCAAGACCGCCTGCTCAACTTGTAACCTGCGCGAGTTGTGCCTCCCCGTCGGACTGAAAAAGGACGAAGTCGAATCCCTGGATGAGCTGGTTTACACCCGCAAGAAGGTCAAGCGGGGCGATAGCCTGTTTCGCTCCGGAGACAACTTCCAATCCCTCTACGCGATTCGCACAGGCTTCTTCAAGACCCGCGTCGCAACCGAGGACGGCCGGGACCAGGTCACCGGTTTCCAGATGGCAGGCGAATTGATCGGCATCGACGGCATCGTCACAGACCACCACAATTGCGACGCCATCGCCCTGGAGGACAGCGAGGTTTGTGTCATCCCCTACTCCAAGCTTGAAGAACTCTCACGCAAGCACGAAGTGCTGCAGCACCACTTTCACAAGGTCATGAGCCGCGAGATCGTGCGCGACCACGGCGTCATGCTGCTCCTGGGCAGCATGCGCGCCGAAGAACGGCTGGCAGCGTTCCTGCTCAACCTTTCCCAGCGGTTCACGGCGCGAGGCTATTCGTCGTCCGACTTCATCCTGCGCATGACGCGGGAGGAGATCGGCAGCTTTCTGGGAATGAAGCTGGAAACCGTCAGCCGCGCGTTTTCGCGGTTCCAGGATGACGGGCTGATCAGCGTGCAGCAAAAGCATATCCGCATCACCGACATTGCCGGTCTCAAGAAGATCATGGGTCAGGCCGGCGCCGCCTGCTAGACCACCCGCCGACCTGAACGGTACTTCACCCATCCCATTTCCAGCCGCATTGCCCGCCCTGCTGGCGATTGCGCTGCTACCATCGCCTTCATGGCATTGCACAAGAACCGGCGCTTCGCCAAGCGCGAACACCTGGGGCTGACGCCGGCAGAATTTGCCACCCTGCGCCGGCTTTCCACACCAGAGAAGATCCAGGCCTACCTCAACGCCACCCCGGCCAATCATGAACTTGGCGGGGAAACGCTACTGTCGGTACGCGAGGTCATCCGGCAGCGTCGCGCCCATTGCCTGGAGGGCGCCATGCTCGCCGCCGCTGCCCTCTGGGTCCATGGCGAGCCGCCACTGGTGATGTACATGCATTGCGACGCCGTCGATTGGCCACACGTCATCACCCTGTTCAAGCGAGGACGCTGCTGGGGAGCCATTTCCAAGACCAACGGCGTGCCGCTGCGCTATCGTGATCCGGTGTACCGCACTCTGCGCGAGCTGGCCATGTCCTACTTCCACGAGTACTACACCCGCCGGGGCCGCAAGACCCTGCGGGCCTATTCCGTGCCGTACGACCTGCGCCGCATGGATACCGAGCTCTGGGTAACCAATCCGCATCACGGATGGGAAGTCAATGACCGGCTCGAAACCTTACGCCATACCCCCCTCATCAGCCCGGAGCAGGAAAAGTTGCTGGTGCGGCGCGACAAGTTCGAGCGCAGCGTCGCGCGCATGGTCGAATATCCGAAGCCGGGACTGTAGGGAATCGCCGTCTCGACGGCCGTCCGAGGGAGTCTTGGCCGGTTCAGCCCCCGGCCACAGGTGGCCAGATCGCCAGCGTATCGCCCTCTGCCAGGCGACGGGTGCGGCGCACAGCAGGTTCGATATAGACGCCGTTGACAAGAACCAGGTGAACCAGCTTCTCCGGCAAGCCGTACGGGGCGATCACCTCGGCAATCGTGGCACCCTCCGGAACCGAAAGCTCGATGCGATTGGTGCGCCGAGCCTCTACCGGCAAATAGTCGGTCAGCGTCGCGTACAACTTCAAGCTGATGTTCACGGCGCCAGACGGCTGATCTTCCAGCCGCCTCCCGCTTCACGGTGAAATGCAATCCGGTCGTGCAGCCGGCTGCGGCGCCCCTGCCAGAACTCGAAATGATCCGGCATCAACCTGTATCCCCCCCAGTGTGCGGGCCGGGGCGGATTGTCGCCATGCAAGGTCTCCGCCTCCATGAAGCGGCGTTCCAGCCACGCGCGACTGGCAATCGTGCGGCTCTGGGGCGAAGCCCAGGCGCCAATGCGGCTCTTGACCGGGCGTACCCCGAAGTAGGCATCCGATTCGGCCGCCTCCACCTTCTCCACGCGCCCTTCTATCCGCACTTCACGTTCCAGTTCAACCCAGTGAAACAGGAGCGCTGCCTGCGGATTGGCGGCCAACTCGACGCCTTTCCGGCTTTCGTAATTCGTGTAGAAGACAAAGCCTGCCTGCTCGACGCCCTTGAGCAGCACAATTCTTGATGATGGCCGCCCTTCAGGGGATGCAGTCGCCAGTGACATGGCGGTCGGCTCCGGACAGCCGCCTTCCATGGCTTCGGCGAGCCAGCGATCGAACTGGTCAAACGGGTCGCGCGCTACCCCGGATTCGTCGAGTTCGGCCAACGCGTAGTCTTTGCGCAACGCTGCAAGCTCAGGGGAAGTCGCCATGTCGATCGTCGATGCCAGAGAAGAATCGGACCATTCTAGCAGCGCCGCACGATCGGGGTGCGCACCACCGTTGCCCACCCGGTTCCCCGGACAAGGCAGGGGGGTGTCACTATATTTTGTAGTACGTTTGGCGTCCTCTACTAGCCGTCGTGACGACGGTTCAAGATGCTTTCAGGCGCCAAAGTGCAATTTTCAGAGGGGAAACGGCGTGAAAAAATTCCACTTTCGCTCTAGAAAACCGTTGACAAGCCCGCAAAGAGTGTGCATTCTTCGCGCTGTCACTCTTGCAAACGTGGTTTTTCCCTCGGGAAATGCCGTCAGGCAGGGTGGCGGGAGACGCAAAATCGCATGCCGGCATGAAGGGCGCGGCTGCTGAGGCGGCCTGAAGTGCAGAAGCAAAGCGGCGGTTTCGCGACTCTTGAACTTCAATCACGTTAACGTCAATGAAGGAGATTCAACCATGGCAACCGCCAAAAAAGCTGCAAAGAAAGCTGTAAAGAAAGCCCCGGCGAAAAAAGCCGCTGCCAAGAAACCCGCGAAAAAAGCGGCGAAAAAAGCGGCGAAGAAGCCTGCGAAGAAAGCTGCGAAAAAGCCTGCGAAAAAGAAAGTTGCGAGAAAGCCAAACGCGGCATTCATGAAGCCTGTCACCCCGTCGGCAGTTCTGGCGGCTGTGATCGGTGACAAGGCAGTTCCGCGTACCGAGATCACCAGCAAGATTTGGGCTTACATCAAGAAGTCCGGTCTGCAGGACGCCGTCAATCGGCGCATGATCAACGCCGACGAGAAATTGAAGGCGGTGTTCGGTGGCAAGAAGCAAGTCTCGATGTTTGAGATGACCAAACTGGTGAGCAATCACCTCAAATAAGCCCTCGGGCTCGTTTGCTGGTCGAGAAGCCCGCGTCGCAAGACGCGGGCTTTTTGTTTGATTGCCGGCTGATAAAGCAGCCTCGCTACATCCGGCACATACTCTGGGCTAGCGCTAGAACAGCGGCAGCCTGCCCTCACGCACCTGCCTGATGCGTCGCCGAATCGCCGGCCGCGACGTCCGTAGAACCCAGGCAGCCACGCTGCGCAGCCTACGGACCATCTGGCCGCGGCTGCGGCCCTCTCGCAACTCGATCTCCGATGCCTGAAGTGCCGACAGAACCACCGGTTCGCTGTCACGAATTCGAAGGGATTGGCCGGCCTGCAGCACGTGATCTTCCAGATGTGCATCCTGAGTCAGCCAGACGCTTCCTCGCTTGACAGTCACCGCCATGTGCCCGGGACGGCGCACCGCCAGCGTACCGTTCGGGCCGAGCAGGAAATCGAGATGATTGAAGGCAACTTGCATGATGAACCCCTTTTCGGATAACTTCTGATCAATGAACAGTGAGACTGCCGCTGGTTGAAGTACTCTGCGACATGACAGATTCTCCGACTTGGCAGAAACAATGACAAACGACATTACTGCGCAATTCACATGAATAAAACTCATTCGAAGGCGGCACGTAGGCAATACCCGCCCTCACTCGACGCGTTGCGCGGGTTTGAGGCGGCTGCGCGCCACTTGAGCTTCACTACGGCGGCCCATGAGCTTTCGGTCACACAGTCGGCCGTCAGCCGACAGATCAAGACACTGGAGCATTCCATCGGCATGCCGTTGTTCGTCCGTTTCAACCGCAGACTCGAACTGACTGATGCCGGAGAGCAACTGTTTCGGACCGCAACACGCGCCCTGACCGAAATCGCGCGGACGATAGAAGATCTGCAGGGGCCTGCAACGCAAGTGGTGACCGTGACGACGCCGCTTTCTTTCGCCACCCTCTGGCTGGTCCCGCGCTTGGCCGGCTTTCGCGCCCTGCGCCCGGACATTGACGTGCGCATCGCCGCCAATGACAACATCGTCCTGCTGGAACGCGACCGGATCGACTGTGCCATTCGCTTCTGCGAGCCGGAGACGGCGCCGACTGACGCACGCCCCCTGATGCAGGAAGAGGCCTTTCCCGTTGTCAGTCCTGCGCTCCTGGGTCAGAAGGGCCGGCCGTTGTCAGCTCCGGCGGACCTGATCCACCATGTATTGCTCAAGTACGAAGATGCTCGAGGGCGGGTACCGCATCTGAGCTGGGCCAACTGGCTCGCCCTGTGGAAAATTGCCGACCTCAAGCCTGCCGGCAATCTAACCTTCTCCCATTATGAGCAGGCAATTTCCGCTGCGGTGGAAGGAGAGGGAATCGCCATCGGAAGAACGGCGCATGTCCGGCGCCTGATCAAACAGGGCAAGCTGATGCCGTTGTTCGGTAACCGCATGGCAGTGCCGCGCCGTTACTTTGTGGTCGTCGCACGCGGAAGCCGACACCGCCCCGAGGTCAAGGCCTTCGTTGAATGGGCGCTTGCCGAAGCCCAACGCGATTAAGGGCTCTCGATGCGGCAGCGCCATAGCGCTTCCGTGGTCGCCGTGCGCAAGCCGGCATACCCGAGATCTCGCGAGTCTACTTCATGAACCCGGACGTCACTGCCACCTCGGCGCTGATGGCGTCGTTGTAGGGGTCATCCAGCGCCAATAAACGCCGAAGGTCCGGTGACAGACGCGCCTGCACTTCCGGGCTCAACAGCCGCTTCTGATACTGCTGCTGCGGCTTGTCGCCGCGACAGTAAAAGCTGTGCAGCGCCGTGCGCGGCTGATCCGTCAGGTTGGCCTCCCCGCCGTGCCAAAGGTGGGCATTCATGACCACCACGGTGCCTGCCTTGCCGGTAATCTTGACTTCATCCCGGTGCGCTTCCGTTGGACGGTCCGGCAACCGTTTCAGCAGGTGGGTACCGGGAACTGCACGCGTCGGCCCGTTCTCCAGCGTGAAATCGTCAAGCATCCAGATGCAGTTGCACACCCAGTAACCCCTGTCGTCCGGGATCGCCGCCATGTCGCAGTGCAAAGGCTGGCTGACACCATTGTGCGGCAATGCGGTTCGCACGTTCAGGCTCGACAGTTTGAAATTCGGCCCGAGCACTGCGCCTACCGCCTCCAGCACCTCAGGCATGGCAATCGCCCGCTCGAACACGGCCCCCTTGTCGACACAGTTGGCCAGGCGCAACGCGCCCGGCTCGCGTTTGAATTCCCGCCCGGCCTGATCCCCCTCCTCGGCGTAAAGCGTCTCTACCCGGGCGCGCATCTCGGCCAGCATGGCAGCCGGCATCAGGTCGGGGAAAACGGCATACCCCTGTTCTGTCAGTTGTTCTCGTTGCGCCTGAGCGAGCATGATGTTCCGTGCGTGATGAACGTTTTCCCTACGCTGCCGCTTGCGCCGTCGCCAGATACGCTTCCATCAGGCGGGTCGGATCGGCCATCAGGCGCCCCTTCCACTCGCCCAGGCGAGCACGGGTCTGGATCAAGCCACGAATGGCACCGACATGCTCCGTCAGGCCCAGTGAGGTGGCGCCGATCAGATGCTCACCAAGAAACTCCAGCCGAAGATACCTGAAATTGGCCGCGTCATTCAGCTCGGCATGGTCACCACCCTCCGCCCCCCACCATTGGCCAAACGACGACGCAATCAGGCCCAGCGTGTCGAGCACGTTCATGGCCAGGCTGCCCTTGGTAGATGCCGGCTTGCCGGCCATGTTCAGTGCAGCAACCCGCGCCTCATCCGCCGCAACGGGCTGGACGGCGTTGACCAGCTTTTGTCCGGTCGAAAAATCGGGGGACTGCGAAACATCACCGGCCGCAAAGATCCCGGGCACCGAGGTTTCCATTTTCTCGTCGACCAGAATCCCCTGATCACAGGCAATGCCACTACCGGCAAGGAAACTGATGTTCGGCTTGACGCCGGTGGACGAAATCACCAGGTCGGCCTCTACCACTTCGCCGGAGGAAAGGCGTGCCACCAGAGCAACGCCGCGCTGCTCGATCCCTTCTACCTTGGTGTTGGTAAAGACGCGAATGCCCTTCTTCTCGCACCAGACCTTGATCAGGCTGCCGGCGCCCTCGGTCATCATGCGCGGCACCATGCGATTGCCCATCTCGACTATGGTCAGTTTCACACCGCGCGCTGCCAACGCCTCCATGATGATGCAACCGATGAATCCGGCGCCCATCTGCAAAACCCGTGAACCCGGCTTGGCCTTGGCGATGATCTGGCGTGCGTCGGCCATGGTCCAGCACGGATGGATGTTCGGCAGGTCCATGCCGGGAATCGGCGGCCGGATCGGCGTCGAACCAGACGCAATCAGCAGACGATCATAGGGCAGCAACTGGTGGTTGGATAGCACCACAGTCTTCAACTGGGTGTCGATCCGCTCGGCCCGTGCGCATACCAGGTTGATGCGTTGCTCGGCAAAGTGACGCTGACCTTTACGCAGGTAGGTCCCCTGCTCGGCAATATTGCCAATCAGGAGGTAAGGAATCGCCATCCGCGAATAAGGCGGTTCCGGTTCGTCCCCCACCAGCGTGATCTGGTCTGCCGGCGCCGCCTTGCGGATGGTCTCTGCAGCGATCACCCCTGCAGGACCGTTGCCGATGATGACATGGTGCATGGTGCATTCCTTGCAATAAAAAAGGGCGACCAGTGGCGTCGCCCTTGAACTTCAACGGAGAAAACGAATTACAACCCCAGACGTGCCCGGGTTTCCGCAGTCGGTTTGCCACCCGCATCCCAGCCGCGGGCCGCGTAATACTCCGGCAGCATCTTGTCCAGCCCGGAGACGAGGCCTTTGGCCGGCCCGGTCTTGGCCGGCTCCTTGAGCAGGCGCGCAGGCAGGGTGTCATCCTTCTCGGTAAAGCCGGCCGCGTTGTTGAACTCACGCTCCATGTTCCAGATGCGCTCGCCCACCACACCAAGGTTCTCGACCGACCAGTCCCCTTCGCAGGCCGTGGACATCTGCGGCGCCAGATCCTGCAGGGTCCAGGCAAAAGTGGTGAATACGCACAGGCCCGAGGAATCAAAGGCCGCCGTGGCATCCTGGAAAGCCTTGACCAGGCCCGCCTTGCCCTCGGTCACCAGAGGATCCGTCTTTACCGGTATCCCCAACACCTCGGAGGCCACCGTGTACCCGCGCAGATGGCAGGCACCGCGGTTGGAAGTCGCATAGGCCAGCCCCATGCCCTGGATGCCGCGCCCGTCGTAGGCAGGAAACTCCTGACCCTTGACGGCCATGGAAAGCTCCGGATGCCCGTACTTGGCGCACAGGCGCTTGGAGCCCATGCCGATTTCCTTGCCGAATCCTTCACCCTTGGCGACCTGTTCGGCAAAAAAGGTCAACGCCTTGGCTGACCCGAACGGCGCTTCAATGCCGAGCTGTTCCTTGGTGAGTACGCCCATTTCATACATTTCCATCACGGCGCCGACGGTGGCACCAAACGAAATCGGATCGAAACCGTCTTCGTTGCAGATGAAGTTGGCGTAGGTCAGCGCTTCCAGATCGTTCACGCCGTTGGCCGAGCCCAAGGCCCATGCAGCTTCGTATTCCAGACCGCCGGAGGCGCCCCAGTACTCGGGCTTGTTGACCACCGTGTAGTGGGTTTCATCAATCTTGGAAATGCGGCCACAGGCGATGGTGCAGCCAAAGCAAGCCTGGTTGGTCACCAGATTGGGCTTGCCGTCGGTCTTGCGCGGCGCATGCATGGCTTCTGCAGAGATGTCCTTGGCGCCTTCGAACTGGATGTCCTTGTGGTTGCGCGTCGGCATGGCGCCGATCTCGTTGATCACGTTCATCAACACCTGTGTGCCGAACTTCGGCAAACCCTGACCGGTGACGGCGTTATCGTGCAGTACCTTCTTGGCAGCCTTGGTGGCGGCCATGAATCCTTTGGGATCCTTGATACCGGAGACCCCCAGCGTGCCACGCACGGTAATCGCCTTCAGGTTCTTTGAGCCCATCACCGTGCCCACGCCCGAACGCCCGGCGGCGCGGTGCAGATCATTGACGACACAGGCGTACAACGCGCCGGTTTCGGCTGAACGGCCGATTGACGAGACACGCGTCAGGGGATCCTGCGAATCCTTCTTCAGGATTTCTTCCGTCTGCCAGGTGGTCTTGCCCCAGATGTGGGAAGCGTCCTTCAGGGTTGCCTTGTCGTTGATGACTTCCAGAAACACCGGCTTGGCACTCTTGCCCTCGAAGATGATCATGTCCCAGCCGGCCATCTTCAGTTCCGCGCCCCAGTAGCCACCCGAATTGGAACAGGCAATTGCACCCGTCAGCGGCCCTTTGGTAATCACCGAATACCGGCCGCCGGTCGAAGCCATGGTGCCCGTCAACGGCCCGGTGGCAAAGATCAGCTTGTTGTCGGCCGACAGCGGATCGACCTTGGGGTCCACCTCGCTGACAAAGTACTTCGTCGCCAGGCCACGCTGGCCCATGTATTTCTTCGCCCAATCCATGTTGAGCGGTTCTGAGGTGCACGTCCCCTTGGTGAGGTTCACGCGCAGGAGTTTCTTGGCCCATGTCATGTTCTGGTCTCCTTCAGGCGGCTTTGGGGGCGTTGTCGAGTTTTGCGGCCCATTGCTTCATGCGCTCCAGGCCGGTCCAGTCGGCATCGACATACGTGATGGCGCCGGTCGGGCAGGCGTCGGCGCAGGCCGGCTCGCCACCGCAAAGGTCGCACTTTTGCACCTTGCCGGTGTCCTGCACGTAGTTGACCGTGCCAAACGGGCAGGAAATCGTGCAGACCTTGCAACCGACGCACACATCGTCCAGTACCACCTTGGCACCGGTGTTCTTGTCTACCTTGATCGCCTCCACCGGGCAGGCATGCATGCACCAGGCTTCGTCGCACTGTGTGCAGGTGTACGGCACCTTGCGGCCGGTATGGTGGAAGTCAAACACCTTGATGCGCGACTTGGCGGTGTTGAACGTACCGTAATTCTCATACGAGCACGCCATTTCACACTGCAAGCAACCCGTGCATTTGGCAGGATCGATGTGAAGCGACTTTTGCATGGAGCCTCCGTCCGTTGTTCCGATGGGGGTCGGATGTTGATTTTCTGTTGCGCCTCAAAGTGTAGAACCAAGTGCCAACTTATGCAATTCGATTCCAACCTTCCGCAGTGCAGCATGCAATGCTCCCGGACGCAGTAACATTCGCTCTGCATGCACACGCTCCATTTAAACGAATGACTGTCATCGACCCGATCGCGCAACTCCAGCAACAGCTCGCCACCCACCAGTATGTGTGCGATGACCGCCTCGCCACCGTGCTGCACCTGGCGCTCACCATGCAGCGCCCGCTCTTCCTGGAGGGCGAAGCCGGCGTCGGCAAGACCGAACTGGCCAAGGTGCTTAGCCTGATACTCGATACCAGTCTGATCCGCCTGCAATGCTACGAGGGGCTGGGTATTGCCGAGGCCGCCTACGAATGGAATGCCGCGCGCCAGTTGATGGAAATCCGCATGGCCGAAGCGTTGCAGCAGGCCGACCGTGAGTCGCTCGAACGCAATCTCTACCGGCGCGACATGCTGATCGAGCGGCCCCTGCTGCAGGCCCTCACCCGCCCCAAACCGCCGGTGCTGCTGATCGACGAACTGGATCGCGCCGACGAACCCTTCGAAGCCTTCCTGCTTGAAGTGCTGTCGGAGTACCAGATCACCGTGCCCGAATTCGGCACGATCAAGGCCGAGCGGCCGCCGGTGGTCATCATCACCTCGAACCGCACGCGCGAAATTCGCGATGCCTTAAAGCGCCGCTGCCTGTATCACTGGGTCGAATTCCCGGATGCGCGACGCGAACTGGAGATCGTGCGCCGGCGTGCGCCATCCGCGTCAGAGGCGCTCTCCAATCAGGTTGTCGAATTCGTGCAGCGCATGCGTCAGGTCGATCTTTTCAAGAAGCCCGGCGTGGCCGAAACCATCGACTGGGTCAACGCCCTGCAAGTTCTGAACGTACTTTCCCTGAACCCTGATGCAGTGCGCGACACGCTGGGCGTGCTGCTCAAGTATCAGGAAGATGTGGGCACGGCGATGGACGGGGAGGCGGCGCGAATTCTCGAGGAGTTGCGGGCCGCAGCCATTGTGCCGTGAAGCGGTTCACCAACTCAGGCTCCAGAAGCAGATTCAGTCGAGCCCCAGCGCCTTGTTCGCAAGCTTCACAAAGGCTGCCCGCTCCGCCTTCGTCAACGCTCCGAGAATCTCCGCCTGCAGCCCCTCGACAACCGGCCGGCTCGCCGCCAGCAGCTTCTCGCCATCTTTCGTCAGCGTCAGCAGACGCGCGCGGCGATCGGACTCACTCACCGCGCGCTGCACCAAGCCCTTGCTCTCCAGCCGGTCAATCACGCCGCCAATCGTGGCGCGGTCAAAGCTGATGGTCGCGGCCAGGCTGGCCTGATCGATGCCGGGTTGCTCGGCAATCGCGTCGAGCGCGGCAAACTGCACCGAAGTCATGTCGAAACCCGCTTCCTGCATCTTCGCCTGAAAGATCTGCGTCGACTGCTGGTGCAGACGGCGGATCAGGTGCCCGGCCATTTCGATTCGGTCCATATGTGGCTCCGTGGAGAGTCAACTTGCGTGCGAATTTGGGCGCACGAATATTGCGCTTGACAATGATAATATGCATACATATCATATGCAAGCTTATTTAATATTCAAACCACATCGCACGAGGAGACAGGCATGCAATTCCACGTCAATGGCTTCATTCCGGGTGACCCTGACGTTGCTCCAGCCGCACCGGACCACCGCCGCCCGGGCGATCCGCTACCGGCCACGGTAGACGTGCTGATTGCCGGCTCCGGCCCGGCCGGGCTGTGCCTCGCCGCCCAGCTTGCCAAGGTGCCAAGCATTCGCACCATGCTGGTCGAACCCAAGCTCGGCCCGATGGAAAAGGGGCAGGCGGACGGCATCAGCGTACGTTCCATGGAAATGTTCCAGGCCTTCGGCTTTGCCGAGAAAGTCATGCGCGAATCGGTGTGGATCAACGAGACCACCTTCTGGGCGCCCGGGTCCGAGAAACCACTCGATCGCGTCGCCCGCGTGCAGGACGTACCCGACGACATCTCCGAGATGCCCCATGTCCTGCTGAACCAGGCGCGCGTGCATGACATGTATCTCGACATCATGCGCAATTCTCCCAACCGCCTTACGCCGGATTACGGCATGAAGGTGAAGACGCTGACGATTGATGCGAAGGCGACTGAATACCCGGTCACGGTCACGCTCGAGTCCAGCGCGCCGGGCCAGGAAGGCCAGACCACCACGGTGCGCGCCAATTACGTGATCGGCTGTGACGGCGCCCGCTCCAACGTGCGCGCGGCCATCGGCGGCGCCCTGCACGGCGATGCCGCGCATCAGGCCTGGGGCGTGATGGATGTGCTCGCTGTCACCGATTTCCCCGACTGGCGCATGAAATCCTTCGTACGCTCGAAGGACGAAGGCATTTTGATGGTGCTGCCGCGTGAAGGCGGGCATCTGGTGCGCCTCTATGTCGAGCTCGACAACCTGGGCGAGGACGAACGCGCTGCCGATCGCGGCATGAACGCCGACGACATCATCGCCAAGGCGCAGCGCATCTTTCATCCCTTCAAGCTCGAAGCAAAAGAAGTGGTCTGGTGGTCGATCTACGAGATCGGCCACCGCCTGACCGACAAGTTCGACGACGTGC
>CAYUEG010000098.1:0-14365 GCA_964443245.1 uncultured Burkholderiales bacterium
CCCACCGGCCGGCCGGTCAGGATCAGATCGAGCGCCCGGCTCATGCCGATCAGGCGCGGCAAGCGCACCGTGCCGCCGTCGATCAGCGGCACCCCCCAGCGGCGGCAGAAAATGCCGAAGGTTGCCGTCTCTTCGACGACCCGCAAATCGCACCAGAGTGCCAGTTCCATGCCACCCGCCACCGCGTAACCACTGACGGCAGCAATCACCGGTTTGGAAAGCAGGAGTCGCGTGCAGCCCATCGGGGCGGTTGCCGCCATGTCTTCATTGAGCGGGTTGGCACGCGGGTTGGCGCCCGCGCTGGTGTCAAATCCGCCGGAAACGGCTTTCAGGTCTGCTCCCGCGCAAAAGGTGTCATTGGCGCCGCACAGCACCGCCACATCCGATTCCGGGTCGGCATCAAAGGTGCGAAACGCTGCCACCAGCGCTTCCGCCGTCGGGCCATCGACGGCATTCCTGGCGCCGGCGCGATCGAGTATCACGGTCGTCACGCGTTCGCACTTTTCAATCCGGATCGTCATCTCCACCTCACGTTGGCTTCATGTCAAAATCGCAAGCATGTCACAGTCTACCCAATGGGCGTTTCCCGAATCGTTGCAACCGTCCTTCGAGGAGACCCAGTTCGACCTGGCACGGGCCTTGGACTGCATGGTGCTGGTACGCGTGGAAGTACCGGAAGATGCGTTCACCGCCGGCATTCTGGGCACGGAGCGCGGCGGCTATGGCATCGTGATCCGCGAAGACGGTCTGGTACTGACGATCGGCTACCTGATCACCGAAGCGTCCGCCATCTGGCTCACGTCCAATCAGGGTGATGTGGTGGCGGGCTATCCGCTGGCCTACGACCAGGCCACCGGCTTTGGGCTGATCCAGCCTTTGGGCAAGCTGGCCACCCCGCACCTGACACGCGGCAGCGCCGCCGACGTAAAGGTGGGCGATACGGTGTTTGCACTCGGCCACGGCGGCCGGCCCCACGCCCTCAAGACGCGCCTGATCGGCAAACGTGAATTTGCCGGCTATTGGGAGTACGTGCTGGACGAAGCCCTGTTCACGGCCCCCGCCCATCCGCAATGGGGGGGCGCTGCACTGCTGGACACGCAGGGCGATCTGATCGGCGTGGGCTCCCTGCTGGTGCAGCAGGAGGTCAATGGCGAGACGGTGCATGTCAACATGTTCGTGCCGATCGATTTGCTCGCGCCGATCATGGAAGGCATGCTGGCCACCGGGCACAGTCCGATGCCGCCTCGGCCGTGGCTGGGCATGTACACGCAGGATCCGGATGGCAAGCTCACGGTGGGCAATCTCTCGCCGGGCGGGCCGGCCGAACGGGCCGGCGTGCAGGTGGGTGATCTGGTCCTGGGTGTCGGCACGGAGCGCGTGCATTCGCTGGCCGAGCTGTTTCGCGCCATCTGGCGCCAGGGCCCGGCCGGTACCGAGATTCCGCTCACGCTGGCGCGGGCCGGCGATGTATTGCGGCTTGAGGTCAAATCGGCGGATCGCAACGATTTCATGAAAAAGCCGAACCTTCACTAGGGCATCCTGCGGAAACCATGGCCATGGCACCCTCTTCGCGTCCCAACTTCATCTTCATCCTGGCGGACGACTTGGGCTACGCCGATCTGGGTTGCTGCGGCGCACGGGACAGCGCCCTGCCGGGCGGCGTTTCACCCCATCTTGACCGGCTGGCGCGCGAAGGCTTGCTGTTCACGCAGGGTTACTCGAATTCGCCCGTGTGCTCGCCGACGCGCTTTGCCCTCGCCACCGGGCGCTACCAGTATCGCCTTCGCGGTGCGGCCGAGGAACCGCTCGCCGGCGTGGCCAAGGGAAATCCGATTCTCGGCCTGCCGCCGGGGCATCCCACCTTACCCTCGCTGCTCAAGGCTGCCGGCTACGCCACCGCCCTGATCGGCAAGTGGCACCTGGGATTTCGTCCGCACTTCGGTCCGGAGAAGAGCGGCTACGACACGTTCTTCGGGCCGATGGCGGGGGGCGTCGATTATTTCTCCCACTGCTCGCGCGGCGGCGAGCACGACCTGTGGGAAAACGACACGGAGGTCCATCGCGAGGGCTATCTGACGGACATGTTGTCCGAGCGTGCGGTGCAGTTTGTGAAGAGCCAGAAGGATCAGCCCTTCCTGCTTTCGCTGCATTACACCGCGCCGCACTGGCCGTGGCTGACGCGCGATGATGCCGATGAATCGAAGCGCATCAACGGTGCCATCTCCCACCTCGACGGCGGTTCGATCGCTACCTACCGGCGCATGATCCATCACATGGATGAAGGCATTGGCAAGCTCCTGGCTGCATTGAAGGAAACCGGTGCCGACGCCAACACGCTGGTGGTCTTCACCAGTGATAACGGTGGCGAGCGTTTCTCCGACAATTGGCCCTTCATTGGCCAGAAGATGGATTTGCTCGAGGGCGGCATTCGTGTGCCGCTGCTGGCCCGCTGGCCGGCGCGCCTTGCAGGCGGTCAGACCACGTCCACCCCGGCGATCACCATGGACTGGGTAGCGACCATGCTGGAGGCCGCAGGCGTGGCGCCGGATGCCGACCACCCGCTCGACGGCGTCAGCCTGCTGCCGCTCCTGGCTGACCCGAAATGGTATCCCGCCCGCAACCTCTACTGGCGCATGGCGTTTCGAAGACAGCGCGCATTGCTTTCAGCCTCGGGGCGCTGGAAATACCTGCGCATCGAGGACCATGACTACCTGTTCGACCTGAGCCGGGATGCACGCGAGCGCGCCAATCAGGCCGGGCGCGATCCGACACGGCTGGCCGCGATGCGCGCCGACTGGGAGCAGTGGGCAGCCACCATGCCCGGCATTCCGGCCGATGCGAAGTCATCGATCCTGTACGGCGAGAAGGAAATGCCGCGCTCGCACCACTAGCCAAGGAACGCCCGGAGAATGGCTCCAGGAGCCATTCTCCTTGGATTTTCCCTCTAACGGGCGTGGCGCAATGCACGCGCGTAGTACGACAGATCCAGATACTTGTCTGGGGCGGGTGGCACGCCACCCCACATGTTCTCCATTTCGGCCCGAATCGCCAGCACGTTCTTGAAGCCTTCCATGCTCAAGCGCGCATCGGGTGCCAGGCCGGAGCCGGGCGTCGTGAGCGCCACGTAAGTGCCTTCGGCCACATTCGGCGCCAGCTTGAAGCGGTCTGCCAGGAGCTTGATCATCTCGGCGCGGTTGGCCGGATTCATGGCGTAGCGCTGGCCTTCGATATAGGCAGACAGAAAGCGCTCGAGCGCGCCGGCATTGGCGCTCGCCCATTTGCGCATGACGAAAGCACCGGTTGCCTGATAGGGGCCGATCAGGCTGAACTGCGTGCCCAGGCTCTTCAGTCCTCGCTCGCGCAGCGTGTAGGTGAACGGGGGGTTGAGCATGCCGCCACCAAGATCCGGATTGCTCGCCAGTGCGTTGGCGCGCGCCATCGAGCCGCCGACCGCACGCACGGTGTAGTCGCGCCCTTCGATCAGGCCCGCGTTCTTGAGGATCTTCTTCGCCGCCAGACCGTAGGCGGTGTTGGGCGCATCAACGGCAAGCACCTTGCCGCGCATCTCCCCGATACTGTTCACCCGCGCCATGAATTCGTTCATGCTGGCGTCGCCCCCTGAGACGATGATGACGTCCTCCTTTGCACTTTCGACCATGGCCAGCGCGTTGTCGATGGCAGCGAGCGCAATCTCGAAGCGTCCGGCGGCGAGGCCAGCGCGCTGCTGGTCGGAATCCGGCGTGTTCTGGATCTCGATGGTGAGCTTGCGATCAGCCATGAACCCCTTGCTGATCGCGGTGAGCAGGGGCAGATTGGTGGCGCCGGCAAACACGTTGACCCGCAAGGTGGTCTCGGTCAACGGCGGCGGTGCGGTGGAGGCACAAGCGGCAAGCACCAGTGCACTGGCGGCGATGAACACGCGGCGGTAGTTGGTCATGTCTGACTCCGGTTGATTACATTTCGAGCTGGACGCCCGTGGCCTTGATGATCGGTTCCCAGCGCGCATATTCACGCCGCAGCAGCTGGGTAAATGCTTCAGGGTCGCTGCCTCCGGGAATGAATGCCTGATCGTAGAAGCGCTGTGCCACATCGGGCATCTTGAGGATCTTCTGCACTTCAGTGGAGACGCGCGCAACGATTTCCCTGGGAGTGCCGGCCGGTGCATACATGCCGTAAAAACCGGCAATGTTCATGCCTTTGACGCCCGCCTCTTCCATCGTCGGCACATCGGGCAATTGCGGCATGCGCCGGTCCAGACAGACCGCCAGAGCCCGCATGCGGCCGGACTGGATGTGCGGCCGGGTCGAACCAAGATCAATAATGATCGAATCGACCTGCCCACCCACGACATCGGTGACCGCCGCGGCCCCCCCCTTGTAGGCAATGTGCGTGGCATCCAGGCCGTTCTGGCGCGAGAACATGTGGCCCAGGATGTGGCCGGTCGAACCGTTGCCCCATGAGGCGTACGACAGCTTGCGCCCCTTGCCCCACTCGATGAACTCCTTCACCGTCTTGGCCGGGTTGGTGCCGGCCACGATCAGCATCACCGGGGAATAGCAGATGTCGGTAACGTTGGCAAAGTCCTTGAAGATGTCGTATGGCGGATTCTTGTAGAGAAGCTGGTTCTGGAAATGCAGCGCCAGATTGATGAACCAGGTATAGCCGTCCGGAGGCGCCTTGGCGACCAGCTGGCTTGCCAGTATGGTCGAGGCGCCGGGCTTGTTGTCCACGATGACCGGCTGGCCCAGGATCGGCCCGAGCTTGTCGGCAATCGTGCGCGCAAGGATGTCGCTGGTGGCGCCGGGCGGAAAGCCAATCACCAGCTTGAGCGGGCGGTTGGGAAAAGCCTGCGCCCAACCGCTGCGCGGCAGGATGCTCAGCGTCGTCGCTGCAGTTGCGCCTTGCAGCAGGCGGCGGCGTGTGTCGTGCATGGTTGTCTCCTCCGTTCTATCGACGGTGTGATGCATCCATCATACCCCGGCCCCCTGCCGGATGAAAAGCGCCGGTGCCACGCCGGTACCATCCAAATGAGCGACGCCGTGCGGTGACAACGTGTGCCGGAAACGCGCACCGAGCCTCCCGTGAGCAGCCCTTTCTTCGACTTCAGTATCCGATGGCGGCACCATCGCTGCGCGGATCGGAGCCGCCCATGCGCATGCCGCTGACCGGATCAATCGTGATGCCGTGCGCGTGCCCGGCCAGCTCGTTCCAGTTGCCCCAGCGGTTGAGGGTATGGCCCCGGCGCGCCAGCTCGTCGATGGTGTCGGCAGGAAAGCGTGCCTCGATGTGCAGGGTGTCGCGCGCTTCCCCCAGCGCAAAGCGCCCGGAGAGCCAGCGCGGTGCTTCCAGCGCCTCCTGGATGTTTCGCCCGTAGTCGATCATGGCCACATAGGTTTGCAGGTGGATCTGCGGCTGGCCGTCGGCGCCCATGCAGCCGACCACGCTCCACAGTTTGTCGTTGCGAAATCCAAGCGAGGCAATCAGGGTGTGAAGCGGGGTCTTGCCCGGCTCCAGCCGGTTCGGATGGGCCGGATCGAGTGAAAAATAGGCGCTGCGATTCTGCAGCACCACGCCAGTGTTGCCGGCGACCACCGCTGAACCGAATACGCCATACAGGCTGTGGATAAGGGAGGCGGCGTTGCCTTCCTTGTCCACGGCTGCGATGAACACCGTGTCCCCTTTCAGGCTGCCATACGAGGGCACCTTGTCCCACGGCAGGGCGCGTGCCGGATCGATCAGGTTGCGGCGCTCGGCCGCATAGGCCTTGGAGATCAGCCGATCCATCGGCACGTCAACGAAGGCAGGGTCGGCAATATGGTGGTCGCGGTCGTGATACGCAATTTGTTTCGCCTGCACCAGAAAGTGCGCATGGTCGGCCGAGAGGAATCCGCGCTTGTGCAGTTCGTACGGCTCCACCAGGTTCAGCATCTCCAGCACCGCAAACCCCTGCGTCGGCGCCGGGGTTTCGTAGATCGTCACATCACGGTACGTGCCCTTGATGGGCTCGCCCCAGCGCGCACGTTGGCTGGCAAGGTCGGCTTCGCTGAAGAAGCCGCCTTTTTCCCTGGCAAAGCGCGCCATTTCGCGGGCGACCTCGCCCTCATACAAGCCGGCACGACCGTTGGCTGCAATCGCCTCCAGCGTGCGGGCAAGATTGGGATTGGTCAGCTTCGACCCCGCGCGCGGCGCCTTGCCTTCAGGCATGAAGATAGCTGTGGTTTCAGCATGGGGCGCCAGGTCCGCCGCCGCACCTTCAATCCAGCCAGCCAGGCGCTCGGTCACCGGAAAGCCTTCGCGCGCGTAGCCGATCGCCGCTTCCAGCGAACGCGCCAGTGGCAGGCGGCCATAGGCCGCGTGGGCCTCGGCCCAGCTCGATACCGACCCCGGTGTGGTGAGCGTTGCCGGCAGGATGCCGCGAAACGGCACCTCCTTGTGGCCGCGCTGGGCAAACCAGTCGATACTTGCCGAGGCAGCAGCACGACCGCCGCCATCCAGATAGCGCACGGCTTTGGTTTTGGCATCGTAGATCAGCCAGAACGCATCGCCGCCCACGCCGGTCATGTGCGGATACAGCACCGAAAGCGCCGCACTGGTGGCAAGCGCCGCATCAACCGCAGAGCCACCTGCACGCAGCGCATCGACGCCGGCTTGCGACGCCAGCGAGTGGGGCGAAGTGACGACGCCGTTTGGCGCCATGGTGACCGGACGGCCAGTGGTGATTTCCATGTCAGCTCGATATCAAGGAAGGGAGTGGAAGGAGAAACGGGCGAGAGGCAGGCCTGCACTGTGCCACAGACCAGCAGCAGCGACCCGTCACGGCTGTGGCCCCAATGGCACGAACATGTGATACTCGCTGCCTTCCGCGACGCCACACGTCTGATCTTGCACGATCCCTACGCCCCGTTTCGCCACCGCGACTATCGGCTCTTCATTGCGATGGTGCTGATCGCGTCGCTGGCGCAGCAATCGATGGGCGTCGCCGTCGGATGGGACATCTACGAGCGTACCGGCTCAGCCATGGCCTTGGGCTGGGTGGGCTTGGCGCAATTCATCCCGGTGCTGGCGTTCTTTCTGCCGGCCGGGCAACTGGCTGACCGGCACGACCGGCGTCGCATTGTGGCCATCAGCCTGGTCATTTGGGTGGCGGCATCGGCACTCCTGGTCGTCAGTGCCATGCGGGCATTGCCGGTGGCATGGATCTACGTGGCGATTGCCGCCATCGGCATGTCGACGGTGCTCAACCGCGCCGGGCGGGATGCCTTGCTCTCGCAGCTGGTGCCCGCCGACACGCTCGCGCGCGGCGTGATGTGGAACAGCACCGTGTTCCAGACCGCCTCGATTGCCGGACCGGCGCTGGCGGGCCTGTTGATCGCCGTGGGCGGTTCGGCCATCACGGTGTACGCCTTCAATCTGGCAGCAATGCTGGCCGCCATGACGCTGGCGCTGATGATCCGCAAACGCCCGCTGTCGCATGACAAACGCCCCTCCACCTGGGCCGATGTGTTTGGCGGGCTGGCCCATGTGTGGAAGACCAAGGTGGTGCTGGGGCTCATCACCATCGATCTGTTCGCGGTCCTCCTGGGGGGCGCCACCGCGCTGATGCCGATCTACGCCAAGGACATCCTGAACGTCGGGCCGACCGGCCTGGGCTGGCTGTCAGCGGGCCCGGCGATCGGGGCGGTGATGATCGCCATCATCACGGCACGCGGCTGGCGCCGCCCGCCACCGCATGCCGGCCACGCCTTCCTCTGGGCCGTCGGGGTGTTCGGCGTCGCCACCATCGTGTTCGGCCTGTCACGCTGGTACTGGCTTTCCCTGTTGGCGCTGATCGTGCTGGGGGCAGCGGACAACGTGGGCGCCGTGATCCGCCAGACGGCGGTACAGCTGTACACACCGGACGAGTTGCGTGGGCGCGTTTCGGCGGTCAACCGCGTCTTCATCAGCTCGTCGAACGAACTGGGCGCAGTGGAGTCAGGTCTGCTGGCAAGTCTGACCAGCCCGGTGTTCGCCGTGGTGGCAGGCGGTATCGCCACGCTCGTGATCGCCTCTGCCGGCTTTCGCATGTTCCCTGCGCTGCGCCAGTTGAAGACTGTCGGCAAGTAATCAGGACACCACAAGGCGATAAACTTGGCAGGTTTCAAGGCCGATGCCGATGTGAGTGGGCATCCGCACAGCACAACCCCATACCTTTTTTGACGGAAGCCAGACGTGAAGAATGCCGAAGTACTGATCGCGGGTGCGGGTCTGGGTGGCCTCGCCGCCGCCGCCTGCCTGATGAAGCGTGGCTTCAAGGTGCGGGTGTTCGAACAGGCCGCGAAGCTCGGTGAGATTGGCGCTGGCGTGCAGCAGAGTGCCAATTCGGCCAAAGTGCTGTACGACCTCGGGCTGCGCGATGCACTGGAGAGGGTGGGTGTGAAGCCGCAGACCTACCAGTTTCGCCGTTACGACACCGGTGAACTGCTGCACACAATCCCCTTTGCCGGCGCCCATCTGGAAAACCATGGGGCACCCTACTACCACCTGCATCGTGCCGACCTCCACAAGATTCTGGTCGACAAGGTCCTTTCCATGGACGCTGGCTGCATCACGCTCAATGCACGGGCCAGCGGCTTCGCCGAGGATGCAAACGGCGTCACGCTCAAGCTGGCGGATGGCAGCACGGCGCGCGGGGACGTACTGATCGGCGCGGACGGCATCAAGTCGGCAATTCGCTCGCAGATCGTCGGTGAAACCCCGGTCACCTACACCGGCTATGTGGCATGGCGTCTGACGGTGCCACGGGACAAGCTGCCCGAGAACATCATGGACATCGTGGGGCAAGTCTGGTGCGGCCCGAAAAACCATGCCGTCATGTACTGGCTGCGTGGCGGCAGTCTGCTCAATTTTGTCGGCAGCCCGGCCCGCAGTGCGTGGGAGGATGAATCCTATACCCAGCGCCGCCCCTGGGAGGAGCTGAAGGCGGACTATGTCGGCTGGCATCCGCAGATCCAGACCATCATCGATGCCGCTGACCGCAACGAGTGCTATCGCTGGGCGCTCAACAACCGCAAGCCGGTGCGCAACTGGAGCACCGCGCGGGCAACCTTGCTGGGTGACGCGGCCCACCCCACGTTGCCGTTCATGGCACAGGGCGCCTGCATGGCGATCGAAGACGGGGCCGTGCTGGCACGCGCGCTCGAAGGGACCGATTCGATCGCAGCCGGCCTCGACCTGTATCAACGCAATCGCCTCGACCGTACCGCACGCGTGGTCAATGAATCCACCGAGCACGCCGGCCTCTACCAGCTGGCGGACGCCGAGCAAATGCGCCAGGCATTCGCCAACCGCAATATTGCCAAGGAGCGGGCGCAGTGGCTGTTCAACTACGACCCGCTCACCGTGCCTCTGGTTTGATTGGCGGCGGCACGCGACATTAGCCATCCAGGCTTGCCATGCACCTGAGCGCCGACGAAGTTGCGCGCTACCGGCGCGAAGGCTTTCTGTCTCCACTGCCGGCACTGTCTCCCGAAGAAGTGGCACGCTATCGCCGCGCCCTGGAAAAGCATGAGGCGGGCGCCGGCAAACCGCTGCACGGCAAGTACAAGCACAAGGTTCATCTGCTGTTTACCTGGGCCAGCGAACTGGTGCATCACCCGGCGGTGGTTGGACCGGTTGCCGATTTGATCGGGCCCAATGTGCTGTGCTGGACCACCAACTTCTTTATCAAGGAGCCGGCCAGTGCCGGCTTTGTTTCCTGGCACCAGGATTCGACCTACTATGGGCTGGATAGCGATTCGGTCGTCACGGCCTGGGTGGCCCTGTCGGCAGCCACGCCCGAAAGCGGCTGCATGGCCTTCCTGCCCGGGAGCCACTTGCAAGACCAGTTGCCGCATCGCGACACCTTCCATCGTGACAACCTGTTGTCACGCGGACAGGAAGTTTCTGTCGACGTGGATACCGCCAGCGCGGTAGCGGCCCCGCTCGCGGCGGGGCAGATGTCGCTGCACCACATCAAGCTGGTGCATGGGTCAGAGCCGAACCGCAGCAGCGATCGCCGCATCGGCCTGGCCATTCGCTATATCCCGACCCACGTACGCCAATCCAGATTTCGGGACGCCGCCACGCTGGTGCGTGGCACCGATCAGCACCATCACTTCGACCTGGAGCCGCGTCCGCGTGCCGATATGGATCAGGCGGCGGTGGCGGCACATACCGATTCCATTCGCAGGCAGGCCAAATCCCTGTACGATGGCTCCGCCAAAATGACGGAGAGACCGAGATGAAACGCTTTTACCTTCTACTTGCCGCAGCCCTCGCCGTGTTGTGTTCCTCCGCGCAGGCGCAGTACCCGAATCGTCCGATCAAGCTGGTCAACGGCTTCGCCGCGGGCGGGAGTTCGGACATCGTGGCGCGCCTGATTGCCCAGAAGATTTCTGTCTCCCTCGGCCAGGAAGTCATCGTCGAAACCCGGGCCGGGGCCGGCGGCGTGGTGGCAAACGATTTTGTCAACAAGGCCGCGCCCGACGGCTATACGCTGATCCTCATCACAGGGGCGTATCCGGTGCAAGCGGGCATGCTGAAAAGCTTGCCCTACGAACCACTGACCGGCTTCTCCTTCATTTCCACCCTGACCTTCTATCCCTTCGTGTTTGTGACGAGCCCAACCGCACCACAACAAACTGCCGAAGACTTCATCAAGGTGGCACGCGCCAGTCGCGGCAAACTCTCTTTCGCCTCGGCGGGGATCGGCTCGGTGCACCATCTTTCAGCCGAGCTGTTCAATTCGCTGGCCAATGCCGACGCCCTGCACGTCCCGTTTCGTGGCGGGACCGGCCCGATTACCGAAGTAATGGCCGGGCGCATCGACGCCATGTTTGAAACCATGACGGTGGCGTTACCTCAGGTGAAATCGGGAAAGCTGAAGGCACTCGCCGTGACCTCCAGGGAGCGTTCTTCTTTCCTTCCCGAGGTACCGGCCCTGTCTCAGTATTTGCCGGGTTTTGAAGTGACCTCATTCCTCGGGCTGGCGGCACCACCCGGCACCCCGCGGCCGATCATCGATCGCCTCAACGCGGAAGTACGCAAGGCGCTTGCCGATCCGGATACGGCGAAGCGCTTCGCCGAACTGGGGGGGGAACCCCGCGCCGGCTCACCGGAAGACATGCGTGCCTACATTGATAGCGAGATCAGCAAATGGAAGAAGCTGATCGAATCACGCAAGATCGAGCGACAGTAAAGTCCGCCCCTCACCGTGAAGACCTGAAAGCCGCTCCCACCAACGCCCTCCGGGCCGGTGCCATATTTCCTGCATCCCTCAGAACAGGGCCGCCCAGAGCATGGTGAGGCCCGAGAGGAGCAGCAGGCCGTCCATCAATAACCGGAACTGCTCCGCTTCCATTTTCAGCACGAAGCGCTTGGCGAGGAACGACCCGGCCATCAGAGACGAGCCGACGATCAGCCCCTGCACGATGGCGTCCCACGGCAAAGCCCCAAAACTGCGAAACACCAGTGCCTTGCTCAGATAGACCGCCAGCGATCCGGCAGCCTCGGTGGCGAGGTAGGCACCCTTGGTCAGGCCATAGGCCAGAAAGAACGGGGTGTTGATCGGGCCGGTCGACACCACGATCCCGGTCAGGTACCCAATCATCGCGCCGACAATCGCCAGATGCCAGGTCCGCAGCTTCAAGTCGTGCGCAAGCAGCCAGCGCCGCGCCGGAATCATGAGCAGGAAGAACAGCCCGAGTACGCCTTCCATGATGCGCGGTGGCAACACCAGCAGGGTGCGCGCTCCGAGTGCCGCCGCGGGCACACCGGTGGCAGAGTAGACCAGTGTGGCGCGCCAGTCGACCTCGCGCCACCACACCAGGATGCGCGAGAGGTTTGCCATCATGGCGGCCACCGCCATGATCGGCACTGCCTTCAGTGGGCCGAACACGATGACCAGCACCGGCATGAGCATGATGGAAGAGCCGAAGCCGACGATGCCGCTGATGGTGCCCGCGATGAGGCCAATGACCAGAATCAGTGCAAATTCCATGGCGTTGAGGTGGAACAGGGGTAGATGGCAGACCGGGCTGAGAACCGCTCCCACCAAGGGTTTCAATCGAACGGTCGAACCGTACGCGAGAGGGATGCGGCCGCATTGCTTGCCCATTTAACCCCAAATCGGGTGTGACTTCGTTCAAGTCAGCACATCCACTTTAGAGGAGACCTCGCATGCCATGCGCTATTTTCCGATCTGCTTTGGCGAGAACCCTCGCCCCACTCGTCTTGGCTTGCGCTTTTGCATCCGCGCCCGCCAATGCGGCAGGAACGCTCGCCGACATTACAGTCATCGACCGCAGCAGCGGCAGGGTGCTGCCTACCTACGTTCATCAAGGCCGCCACTTCGTGGCAGGGACGCCCGGAACGCGCTATGCCGTGCGGGTGGCTAGCCGAAGCGCCGAGCGCATCATGTCGGTAGTGGCGGTAGACGGCGTCAACGTCGTCACCGGCGAGGCGGCGAGCTGGGAGCAGAATGGTTACGTACTGGCCGCCTGGCAGCGCCACGACATTGCCGGTTGGCGCAAGACCCAGGCGGAAGTGGCGGCATTCGAGTTCACGGCGCTGCCCAACTCGTACGCGGCCCGCACAGGACGGCCGGATCACGTCGGCGTGATCGGTGTGGCGGTGTTTCGTGAATATCGGGCGCCCGCGTTGCAGCCGACGCCCCGCCCGTCGTCCGCCGGCCGCGTCAGCCGTGACGCACCCTCGGAGGAGATCGCACATGCGAGTTCGGATTCCGGCGAGGGACGCGCCCTGTCGAAACCGGCTCCGGAGTCCAAACTGGGGACAGGACACGGCGCGCGCGAGCCGTCCTGGGTTAACTACACCGCCTTCCAGCGTGCCCAGGCTACGCCTGACGAGATCATCACGCTCTTCTACGACAGCCGCGAGAACCTGATGGCTCAGGGAGTCATCCCCTCGCCGCGACTGCGGCCCTCCCCCAACCCGTTTCCCGGGCAGCCACAGGTAGGCTTCGTCCCCGACCCGCCGCGTCATTGGTAGGCGGCCCGGTCTCGCCAGGCGAACCTGGGACGTCAGGCTGCTCATCACGGTAAGGGTGATAATTGCGTACCCCATTCCGCTGGAGAGTCTCATGCACCTTTACCGTCACCTGGCCGCCCTGCTTGGCATGCTTCTCTTCGCGCTGCATGGCGTGGTGGCCGCACAGGATTATCCCAACAAGCCCATCCGGCTGGTCGTGCCATTTGCCACTGGCGGGGTGACCGACACCTCCGCCCGTGTCATCGCCGACAAGCTGTCGAAGGTCATGGGCCAGCAGGTGATCGTCGAGAACCGGCCCGGAGGTTCCGGCAATCCGGGGACGCAGTACGTGGCCCAGTCGGCGCCGGACGGTTACACGCTGTTGCTCGCTTTCGACGGCACGATGGTGATCAACCCGTTCGTGTTTCCCAAGATTCCATTCGATACCGTCAAAGATTTTCAGCCTGTCACCAAACTGGGCGACGCCGCCCTGGTGCTGGTGGCGCATCCCGGCGTCCCGGCCAAGACGTTCGCCGAACTACTGGCCTACTCGAAGGCCAATCCCGGCAAACTTTCCTTTGGCCACTCCGGCACTGGCGGCACGACCCACGTGGCGGGTGAACTGCTGAAGCAGCGCAGCGGCCTGGACATGACCCACATTCCCTACAAGAGCGGTGGCCAGGCCGTCATCGATACCATCGGTGGTCAGGTGCCACTGGCTTACTCGGCGGTAGCCGGGGCCCACGCCCATGTGAAGTCTGGCAAATTGGTCGGTATCGGCGTGTCATCGCAAAGGCGCGTCAGCTCCCTGCCGGATGTACCGACATTCATCGAGCAGGGTGTCGCCGGCTTCGAAGCCGTTTCATGGGTGGGCATCATGGCGCCCGCCAAGACGCCCAGGCCGATCATCGACCGCCTGCATCGCGACCTGGCCGCCATCCTGAAGGAGACGGATGTGCGTGAGCGCTTTGCGACACTCGGCATCGAACCTGTCGGCAATACCCCCGAGCAGTTTGCTGATCAGATCAAGTCAGATCTGACGCGTTGGGGGCGCGTGGTAGAACAGGCAAAGATCCGTCTGGATTGAAGCTGTATCCAGGCGGGCCTTGGACGAATTGCGCGAAACGGAACGCGGAAAAGGGGCTCAGATTTCTTCCACCGCAAACAGGCGCCGGTGCTCACGCATGGCGTAGCGGTCTGTCATGCCGGAAATGTAGTCGGCGACCGCGCGCGCACGATCTGCTTCTGCCTTGGCCTGGTATTGGGGGGGCATCAGCCGCGCATCCGACAGAAAGGCCTGAAACAACTCGCGCACGATGCGCCGCCCCTTGCTGCTCATGCGCTGCACGCGGTAATGCTG
>CAYUEG010000099.1:0-14300 GCA_964443245.1 uncultured Burkholderiales bacterium
GCTTGACCACGTCAAGCAGCGACCAATCGCCCTCCGCCACCACATTGCCCTGCGGCCACATCGGCCGCGCTTCCAGGCCCATCAACGGCATCACCGTCGGGTGCGCCACATAACGGCCGACAGTCTGCGCAACAAAAGTCTGAATGAAGGCGGAGCGCTGCTCGCGTAGTGTGTCGACGAGGCTCTTTGCCTGCTGCTGCGACAGGTGCGCGAATGCGGCACCATGACGTTCCGCAGCCTGCTGATCGAGGGCGGCAAGACCGTTCTCGAGCACGGCACGATCAGCGGGCCGGAGCCCGGAGACGTCATCGTACAGATGCAGCGCCCGCGCCGCCGGCATGCGGCCATCCGGCGAGGCGGGGATCAGCAGGTCCATCAGTGCATCCAGCGCCGCGCGCTGGGCGTCGCTGAAAGGCGCGGCCGTGCCGGCGAATCTGATGGGTGCGGTGGCGGAGGGCATGGCGGCCGTCAGTCGAAGAGGTTGGCGAGGCGCTGCTTCATCGCATCGGCAATATAGAGCGCGAGGGCCTGGATCGTGCTGGTCGGGTTCACGCCCGCCGAGGTGGTGAAGATGCTGCCGTCGATGATGAACAGGTTGCGCACCTCGTGGGCGCGCCCCCACGCGTTGACGACGGACGTCGCCGGATCGTTCCCCATGCGCGCCGTGCCCATGTTGTGCCAGCCGGCCACCTTCCAGGGCGCCTCGTATTGCACGCTGGTGGCACCGGCGGCCTTCAACACTTCCGTCGCCCGGTCGACCGAATGGGCCAGCATGCGCTGGCTGTTCTCGCTCAGGGTGTAGTGGATCCTGGGTGCCGCAATGCCGTTGCTGTCGGTCAGCGCTTCATCCAGCATCACGCGGTTGTGCGCTTCCGGCAGATCCTCGCAGATGTTGACCATGCCGGTACTGTGCGCGAATACCTTGCCCAGCGCATCGTGAAATCCCTCGCCCCAGGGAATCTGCCCGCTGCCCAGACCAATCAATGCCGTGACCAGCGGGCCGCGCCCGCGCACAACCTCCATGGTGTAGCCGCGCACAAAGCCGCGGCTGCGGTCCGTTTCGTAAAACTCCTGGCTCCAGATGCAGCAGCCCGAGGCGCCGAACTGGCCGTCCAGGCGTTGCGGAAACGTGCCGCTGACCCACGAGTATGGGTGCAGCATCAGATGGCGACCGACCACGTCATTGTTGTTCGCCAGGCCGTTCGGAAAGCGTTTCGACTTTGAGTTGAGCAACAGGCGTGGCGTGCCGATGCCGTTGGCGGCCACCACCACCACCTCGGCCGGCTGGAAGTGCTCGACACCGTCCGCGTCGTAGTAGATGACGCCATTGGCCATGCCGTCATCGCCCACGGTGATTTCGCGTACCCGGCAGCGGGTGCGCAGCTGCACACCGCGGCGGATCGCCTCGGGCCAGTAGGTCACGTCGGTGCTGCCTTTGGCACCCTGCGCGCAGCCGCTGGTGCACGGGCCCAGGTTGAGGCAGCGGTCGCGGCCTTCGTAGGGGCGGCTGGCAATGGCACTGTCCGAAGGCCACCAGTGCCAGCCCAGCTGGTTGAACGCGCGCGCCAGGGTCTCGCCCGATTTGCCCAGCGGCAGGGGCGGCAAAGGCAGTTCGTGGTCGGGATAGGCCGGGTCGCCCGCCAGGCCGGCCACGCCCATCATGCGGTCGTTGAGGGCAAAGAAAGGTTCGAGCGTGTCGTAGTCGATCGGCCAGTCGTCAGCGACGCCATCGCAGCTCTTGACACGAAAGTCGCTCGGATGGAAGCGCGGAAAGTGTGCGGCATACAGCACGGTGCTGCCGCCGACGCCGTTGAAGTTGGCAATCTGGATCGGCGAGGCATCGTTGTTGACCGGATAGTCGGTGACCCGCCCGCGCACATTGGGGTTGGAGCTGAATTCGCCGATCTGGCGCAGCTCCCCGTCGAGGCCGGTGCTCGGATACTGCGCCGGATGCATCCAATCGCCCTGCTCCAGGCAGAGGATGCGCATGCGCGTGTCGGCCATGCTCCACGCAAACGCGGCCCCGGCGGCACCGGCACCGATGATCAGGATGTCGACAGGGGGTTGGGTCATCGCGGGTGGCCTTGCATTGTCACCGTGAACGGAGGTGGTGCGGGAAGGTCAGGTGCTTATGAAAGCAAACGATACACGCGTTCGAAGCGGGCGCGGTCGACCACGCCAAAATCCCCGGGGGCATATTGCAGCAGCCAGTCGCCGGCGTTGCCCGTGAGGACATCACCACCCGCCGAGCGCGCCACCGTGAACGCCTCGTGCATCTGCCGCGCCAGCACCGGTACCGGCCGGTTGCGATATGGGCCGGATTCGCCCATGGCGATCCCCTGCGGGACGTAACGTGCCTCGAAGCGATCACGCGAGACGCTCCAGCGATCGCCGGTCGAACCGGTCACCAGTGCGTCGCCGGCGGCATGGTGATTGACCCCCACGGCGCTCCTGATCTCCCCACTGGTCGTGGCAAAGGTGACGGAGACGACCTCATCCTTCACGTACTGCCGCGCTGCCGGATCCTGTGCCAGATCGACGTCGGTGAGCGCCGTGACGGCGGGGGACAAAGCGGCAGCCGGTGCGCGGGCGCGATCGCTCACCAGCAGGTAGACGCCGGAGCCGATCAGCACCGCAATCCCGCCCCAGGCCAGCGCGTTCGGCGTCTCGTCCCACACCAGGTAGCCCAGCACCAGCGCGAACAGCAGACCGCTGTAGCGGAATGGTGCCACCAGCGACATCTCGCCATGGCGCATGCTGGTGATGATGAAAAAGTAACCGCTCGACAGAAACACCGAAGCCAAGGCCAGCAGCCCGAACTCGAACCCGCCAAACGGCTTCCAGCCCTGGAACACCGAGACCACACCCGACACCACCGTCACGGCGATGGCGGTGGAGAGCGTGATCAGGATCGAGGGAATATGGGAGGCGATGCGCGGCGTCATCAGGTCGCGCGCGGCATGGAACAGCGTGCCCGAGAGGCAGACCCAGGCCCAGAAGTTGAAGCCGTCCGCGCGCGGCTGGATCACCATCACCACACCGGCAAACCCGGCCAGGATCGCGAGCCACCGCCCCAGGCCCACATGGTGCCCGAGGAACAGCACGGCAAACACGATCATGAAGAGCGGTGAGGCCAGGTTGATCGCGGTGGCGTTGGCAATCGGCAGGTGAAACAGCGAGAACAGGTAGAGCATGGTGGCAACCGCGTCCACCACGGCGCGCGCCACCACCTTGCCATTGGCTGTGCTCGGCAGCTGCGGCATCACGCCCATGGCCCTGGCCACCAGCAGCACCACCACGATCGAGACCAGCCCGCGCAGGAAGATCAGCTGTGCGGCAGGCAGGGTGGCGCTGACATACTTGGTCAGGCCGTCATTGGCGATGAAGAGCGCCATCGCCGCCGACATGCACAGGATGCCGAAGCGGTTCTCCGCAGCGGCCGAACGATGTTTGGTCATCCGGCGTGCGTCAGGCTTTGCCTTGTGGTGCGACCGGCAGGTCGCGCAGGAACTGCACCAGGTCCACGCCGTTGATGAGGCGCATGCGCTGTTCTACCGCATAACGCTGCGCATTCTCGGTCAGCGGGGCGATGCTGATGTACATCACTTCTGCGGCGTCGCGCTCCCTGGCCAGCGCCGTCAATTCTTCCAGCTGGGCCAGGCCGTGGCTGGCCGCCTTCCAGCGCTTGCAGCTCACCAGGGCCTTTGACAGCCCCTGGGCAATCTCGAAATCGGCAGCGCCGCTCTTGAGCGGCTTGACGTTGAAGCCGTCGCGCGCCAGTGCCGCCTCCACGGCGGCCGAAAATTCGCGCCACGACATCGCCTGCACTGCGGTGAGCACGGCGGTCACCCGCGCGCCGCTCGGCGCCTGCAACTGCTTGCGCAGCGTTATCGCGGCAATCACGGCAAACGGCACCGCCATGGTGAAACCGAAAATGCGGAAATCACCGGAAAGGAACAGGCGCGAGAGCAGGGCAATCAGGATCGCTATCCCGAGGCTGACCCACCACGGGTTGCGCAGCAGCGTCGCAAACAGCGAGCGCTCGTGCATCTTGAATTTCATGAGAATGTCGACGATGATTTTTGTCTGGTGCGGGTTGTACCACAGCCGCGTGAGGCGCCAGTGATTGATGTGCGGCGAGTGTGCGTTGGATGTGCGTTGGATGTGCGGTGCTTCCGTTGGCCGCCGCGGCGCCCCTGCGGCTGCATGGTAGAGTGGTTCAGGGCGAATGCAGCCTTGGCATCGACGGCAGCGCCGCGCGGCCACCACTTCACCACCTTGAGAAGCTTCATGCGCAATCCACCCTCAGCTTTCATTGCCCTGCTGCTGGCCGCAGTCTTGTCAGCGGCCGCCCTGTCGGATGCGCGCGCCCAGGCGCAGGCAGCCTCCGGGGCCTATCGTCTGGTGATCGGTTACCCACCCGGCGGCTCTGCGGATTTCACCGCCCGCCTGCTGGCCGACGAGATGGCCCGCGAGCTCGGTGCGCCCATGATCGTCGACAACAAGCCGGGCGCCGGTACCATGCTGGCGTCCGACCTGGTGGCCAAGGCCAAGCCCGACGGGCAGACGCTTCTGCTCAACTGGCACCAGGCCATCATCAAGGCGCTGATGGCAGGCAAGCCCATGCCGTATGACCCGGAGCGGGACCTGGTTCCGGTGTCGCGCCTGGCAACCGGCGGCAATGTTCTGGTGGTCAACCCGAATGTGCCGGCGAAGAACCTCACCGAGTTCATCGCCTGGGTCAAGGCCAATCCCGGCCGCATCAATGCGGGCACCGGTGGCTATGGATCCTCGCCGCACATCGCACTGGCGGCGTTCGAGCAGGTCGCCGGGGTGAAGTTCAACACCGTGCACTACAAGGGCGGCGGCCCGGCAGTGCAGTCCATCGTGGGGGGTGATACCCAGGTGCTGTTTGCGTCATGGCCTTCAGTATCAAGTTTCGTCAAGGCGAACCGCTTGCGCCCGCTGGTGGTGAGCACGCGCCGCACGCTGGCGTCGGTTCCCGGCGTGCCGGGTGCTGAAGAAGCCGGTCTGCCCGGATTTGAATCCACCTTCTGGTTCGGTCTGTTTGCGCCCAACGGTACGCCGCCTGCCGTGTTGGCAAAAATCCAGCAGGCGGCCGGCGTGGTGCTGAGGAAACCCGAGGTCGTTACCAAGATTGCCGGCGGCGGCATGGATGCGACGCCTTCCCCTTCTCCACAAGCCTTTGCGGCAGAGGTGGCCGCCGAAGGGCCGGTGCTGGAGAAACTGATGCAATCGCTCGGCGCCCGCGTCGACTGAATCCCGGGCATGCCGCCAGGAATGGCTCCCACCAACGGTTCTGGCCGAATGCTCGGCACACGGTAATGAAAACAGTGGTTCTGCCCAACGGTGAATCCGTTCCCGCTCTCGGGCAGGGCACCTGGAACATTGGCGATCACCGCAGCACGCGCGCCGATGAGATCGCCGCCCTGCGCATGGGGCTGGACCTCGGCATGACGCTGATCGACACGGCGGAAATGTATGGCGAGGGCGCTTCCGAACAACTGATTGCCGAGGCACTGACCGGGCGCCGCGACGAGGCCTTCATCGTCAGCAAGGTCTATCCGCACAACGCCTCGAAGAAAGGCGCGGTGGCGGCCTGCGAGCGCAGCCTGCAGCGTTTGAAGACCGACCGCATCGATTTGTATCTTTTGCACTGGCGCGGCAGCGTGCCATTTGCCGAGACCCTTGCTGCGTTTGAAGCCCTTCAGGCGGCAGGCAAGATCCGCCACTTCGGTGTCAGCAACCTGGACCTTGCCGACATGCGCGCGTGGGTCAAGGTAGCCGGTGGCGCGGCCGTTTCGACCAACCAGATCCTCTACAACCTGATGCGGCGCGGCCCGGAGTGGGATCTGTTGCCGTGGCTGCGCGAGCGGCGCATTCCGGTGATGGCGTATTCGCCCATCGAGCAGGCGCGTCTGCTGCGCGATACCAGGCTGGCTGCGTTTGCCCACGCGCGCGGGATCACGCCGGCGCAGGCGGCGCTGGCCTGGCTGCTGGCGCAGGAGGACGTGATCGTGATCCCCAAGGCGAGCCATCCGGACCGGGTACGCGAAAACGCCGCCGCGCGCGAGATCGCCTTCAGTGCCGGCGAGCTGGCCGAGCTGGACCGGCTGTTCCCCCCGCCCAAGGGGCCGGAGCCGCTGGCGATGCTCTAGGCACCTCGGGCTGTCGGCCCACGGCACCACGCCGGGCGGGTTTCGCAGTATTCTGGGCGGGCTGGCAATGACCGGCGCACCAGGCGGCATCTCCTGGTGCCACAAGAATGTGAAGGAGACCCCCATGAAGCAACTGCTCAAAGGCTGCCTCGCGGCCTGCCTGCTGCCCCTGGCCGCACTGGTGGCCAGCGGCGCTGCACTCGCCCAGCCCTATCCCAACAAGCCGATCCGCATGATCGTGCCCTTCCCGGCCGGCGGTGCGGCCGATCTGGCCGCGCGCACGGTGGTGCAGGCGCTCTCGGCAGGCCTGGGCCAGCAGATCATCATCGACAACCGTGGCGGCGCCGACGGCGCCATTGCCGGCAATGCCGTCATCAGCTCGGCGCCCGATGGCTACACGCTGCTGTTCGCCACCACCACTGGCCTCAACGCCGCGCCGGTGATGCGCAAGGTACCGCCGTATGACCCGATCACCGCGTTCACGCCGATCTCGCTGGTGGGCAAGTTCGGCTTCTTCCTCTTCACCCATGAAAGCCTGCCGGCCAGAAACGTCGCCGAGTTCCTGGCCTACGTGCGCGCCAACCCGGGCAAGGTGAACTACGGCACCGGCAACGGCACCAGCATCCTTTCCACTGCGCAGCTGGCGCTGGTGGAAAAGCTCGACATGCTGCATGTGCCCTACAAGGGCGACGCACCGGCCACCCAGGATCTGATTGCCGGCCGGGTGCAGGTGATGATCGGCACGCCCGGCAGCGCCATGCCGCAGGTGGCGACCGGGCGCTTGCGCGTACTGGCCGCGCTGCTGCCCAACCGCAGCCCGCTCACGCCGGATACGCCCACCGCTGTCGAGGCTGGATTGCGCGGGCTCACCATTTCACCCTGGGCGGGCCTGTTCGGCCCGGCCGGATTGCCGCGCGATGTGGTCGACCGCATCGCCCGTGAAATGCGGGCGGTGGCCGCCAAGCCGGAGGTCAAGGCAGCACTGGACAAGATTGCCTTTGAGGTGCAGGCGTCGACTCCTGAGGAAATGGCCGGCATCCTCAAGGAGCAGCTCGACGTGTGGAGAAAGGTGGCGGTCGAAGTGAAGCTGGAGCAAAACTAACCGCACTCGGCGAACTGCGCTCGGACCCGGCGTCGTGTCGCAGCGCCGAACCTCGCCGCCCCGCGCTGGGGCGGCACCTGAGGGTGTTGCACAGCGACGGTGCGCCTCCATCGTACGACCACGATTTTTGGTGCTCCCGTGTCCGCAAGGCGCTTGGCACCGGTCTTGCTGATGCGATAAGGTCACCGCGAGTGCGGCGCTCCTTTCCCAGATCGACATGTCACTCCTTCTTTCGCCAGCCGACCTGCAGTCCGCGCCAGTTCGATGATTGCCTATCGCCCTCCGCAGGTGGTGCGCTCGATCCCGGTAGTCGACCTGGCGCCGGCCCTCGGCGGCAGTCCCGGCGCTGAAGGGCGTGCCGCCGTGGCGCGCCGGATTCATGAAGCCTGTGTCGGCACCGGCTTTTTTCTGGTGGCCAACCACGGCATCGCCCCCGATCTGGTGGCAGCGCAGTTTGCGTGGAGCCGGCGCTTCTTTGATCTGCCGCTGGCCGAACGCCTGGCCCTGCACATGTCGCATTCTCCGACGCGCGCCGGTTACGAACCGGTAGGCGGGCAGACCCTCGACAGCGATACGCCTCCTGATCTGAAAGAGAGCTTCTACGTCAACAACGAACTGCCAGATACCCATCCGTATGTGCAAGCCGGCGTGCGTGGCTATGGCGGCAACCTGTGGCCGGCCTTGCCCGGCTTCAAGGAGCAGATGCTGGCCTACTACGCAGCAGTAGAGGCGCTGGCGCGGGATCTGGTGCAACTGCTGGCGCTGTCGCTGGAACTTGAGGAACACGCCCTCGACAGGTTTTTCGGCTGCCCGATGGGCACGCTGCGGCTGATCAAGTACCCGCCCCACCCAGCATCGGCCGAGGACAACCAGCTCGGTGCCGGTGCGCATACCGATTGGGGCGGCCTCACGTTGCTGGCGCAGGACGACATCGGCGGCCTGGAAGTGCAGAACGCCGCCGGCGAATGGATTGACGCCCCGCCCGTGCCGGGCACCTTTGTCATCAACTTGGGTGATCTGGTGCAGCGCTGGACCAACAACATCTACCGCTCCAACCTGCACCGGGTGCTCAACAACCGGTCTGCCGGGCGCGACCGTTTTTCGATTCCCTTCTTCTTCACCCCGGACCATGAAGCGCGCATCGAATGCCTGCCTTCATGCACCGATGCCGACCATCCGGCGCAGTTCGCTCCCTGTACTGCGGGCGAACACATGCAGGAAATGTTTCGCCGTTCCTACGGCGATCTGGCCGGTGGCAAACCTCCCAACCAGCGAGTCTCCGCATGACCACCCCCGTTGCCCCGCCCCGCGCACGCCTGGCGTATGTAAACCTCTTCGCCCGCGACATCGAGCGTCTGTCCGGCTTCTACCTCACCCTGTTCGGCTTCACCGAGATCGTCGGTCATCGCTCGCCGATCTATCGCTGCATCGACGCGGGCGGTATCGAACTGGGTTTCAACGCTTCCAAGGCCTACGAGCTGCTGGATCTGAGCCGCCGCCAGCCGGAGGGGCCGGTGAGCCCGGTCACGGCGTACTTCACGTTTGAGGTGGCGAGCGTGGAGCTGGTCGATCAACTGGCCGCGCGTGCGGTGGAGCTGGGCGGTGCCATCGTCAAACCCCCTTATTCGACCTATTACAACGCGCACCAGGTTGTGCTTGCCGATCCGGAGCACAACGTGTTTCGCATCAACCACCGCATCGGTGCGCGCGTTCCGGTGGCGGCTAACCACTTCGACTAGGTTCGCGCCGACGTCACTCGACCAACCGCTGCCCTAAGAGCGCATTGCGCGACTGCGCCAGCGCTTCATGGAAGCCCTCGATTACGGGATCCCTCACCATGAAAACCGGCGCCCGCCATCTGGCGGCCCTCCATGACCGCAGGCACTGGATCTTCGATGGCGTTCCGGTGGCGGACGTCACTACGCATCCCGCCTTTTGCAACTTCACCGCCACCGCTGCCGGCTTTTTTGATGCCATGGGTGCGCCGGAGAACAGCGCACGCATGCAGTTCGTTTCACCGAGCTCCGGAGAGCGGGTGGGGCGCCATTGGCAGTTGCCCACCAGTTACCAGGAGTTGCTCGGCATCCGCGCCCACATGGAAGCGATGGCGGCGCTTACCTGCGGCATGGTGGGCCGTTCGCCCGACCACATTGCTGCCACCCTCGTGGGCATGGTGATGGGCATCGAGGTGTTCGAGCGCCATGACAAACGCGGCGCCGGCGCGCTGCTGGACTACTTCCGCTACGCGCGCGACAACGATATTTACCTGAGCTACGTCATCGTCAATCCGCAGGCGGACCGTTCGCGCAGTGCCGCCGGCCAGGCCAATGGCGATCTGGTCGCGCGCATCGTCGATGAAGACAGCAGCAGCATCACGATTCGCGGCGCGAAGATGCTGGCGACGTCCGCGGTGGCGGCCAATGAAATCCTGATCGCCGGCATTCAGCCACTGACTGCGGGCGACGAAGATTACGCCTTTACCGCAGCCGTGCCTGTGGCTACGCCGGGCCTCACCTTCATGTCGCGTCGTTCCTATGAACGCATGGCACCGTCAGAATTTGATAACCCGCTGGCCTATCGTTTCGACGAGAACGACGCCGTCGCCCATTTTGACAACGTACGCATTCCCCGTGAGCGCGTGTTTCTGCTCCGCGACATTGCGGCGGCGAGTGCGCAGTGGCACGAAACGCGCGCCCATGTGTATCAGAACTACCAGTCCTTGGTGCGCCTTACCGTCAAGCTGCGCTTTCTGCTCGGCGTGGCACGCCGCATCGCCGAGATCAACGGCACCATCGGCATGCCGCAGGTGCGCGACACGCTTGGTGCGCTCGCCTCCAAGGCGGTGCTGATGGATGCCGCGTTGGCCGGCATGGAGGCCGCGGGTGAGCACTATCAGGGCTACTACGTGCCCCATCGCAGCATGCTGTGTGCCGGGCAGGCTGCCGCCCAGAGGCTCTACCCTGAGGTGGTGCATACCCTGCGCGAGCTTGCTGGTGGCGGCCTGATCATGCTGCCCTCGTCGTCCGAAGACCTGACCCACGCGGCCAGTCGCGCGCTGGTGGAGCGCACCCAGCATTCACCGGCGGTGAGCCCGCTCGAACGCGTCAAGTTCTTCAAGCTGGCGTGGGATGCAGTTGGCTCCGAGTTTGGCTCGCGCCATCTGCAGTACGAAATGTTCTACTCCGGGGCGCCCTTTGTCATCAACGGCCACAACTTCCGGTTTTACGATTGGCCCGGCGCCACCGGCATGGTGCAGCAGTTCATGGACAGCTACCAGACGCCGGCGATTGCATCGCTGTAAGCCGCTCCCACCAACGGTTTCAGGCCTGCGGCCGCGGAGCGGGCTTGCGGCTGGTCTCGCAGCTGAACTGACGGCTGGATATGGCACCCGGTTTCCCTGCCTGTTCAAGCGATGGAAGCGCGCGGCCTTCACCTAATCTGGCGCAGATTTGTACAGCAATTCAACACGGCACCGCAAGGCGCTTTCGTGCGGCTTGGCGCCGTGCAAGCTTGCGGACAGATTCCACCATGGCAACAGCAGACGAACTTTCCCCCCTGCGCGGCAAGCGCGTGATTCTGGCAGACCACCTGCCGGGGTCGCGCACGGCCCTGCGCGACATGGTCTCCCTGCTGGGGGCCACCAGCATCTCCAATGCCACCAATGCCAGCGATGTCCTGCGCCTGGCCAAGGCACGCTCGATCGATCTGATCCTGTGCGACTACCAGCTCGACGGCATGCGCGATGGCCAGCAGCTGCTGGAAGAATTGCGTCATACCAAACAGATTCCGCTGGCCACCATGTTCATGATGATCACCGGCGAGCGTAGCTACCAGAAGGTGGTGGCCGTGGCCGAGTTCGCACCCGATGATTACCTGCTCAAACCCTTCACCGCCAACCAGCTGATGGAGCGCATCACCAGCGTGGCGCTGAAGAAGGCCGCGTTCGCTGCAGCCTACGGCTGCATGGAATCGGGCGACCTGCCCAAGGCGCTGGAACATCTGGACCGGATTCGCAACAGCCGGCCCGCCTATGCTGCAGATGCCCTGCGCCTGATGATCGAGATCATGATCGCGCTCAAGCAGCACGACCGGGCCGAAAAGCTGCTCGAAGAAGTGATGGCCCAGAAGGTTGTGCCCTGGGCCGCGATGGGCCTGGCGCGGATTCAGGTGGCCGAAAAGCGCCTCGAAGAAGCCGAAGCCGGATTGGGGCAGGTGGTCGAACAGAACCCCGAGTATCTGGGCGCCAAGGACCTGCTGGCCGAGGTCAAGGAAGAGCTGGGCAAGCCGGAAGAGGCACTGGCCGTGATCGAAAAGGCCGGCGCTGCCGTCACCGGCAACGTGGCGCGCCTGCGCCGGGCTGGCGATCTGGCCGCGCAGACCGGCAATCACAAGAAGGCTTCGGACTTGTATGAAAAGGTGATGGGGCGCGTGCGCCATTCCACCCTTGCCAAGCCGGAAGATTTTGTCTCGCTCGCCAACGCCTACATGGAGCAGGGCCGGACCGCCGATGCCGAACGGGTGTGTGTCGAGCAGCGCCGCACCATGCGTGACGCACCGGAAGCGGTGGTGGTCTCCAGGCTGATGGAATACCAGCGCCTGAGCCGCGATCCTTCTTCTGCCGCGCAGGAAAAGGCTAGCGCGGCCCTCGACGCCCTGCTCGAAGCGCGCAGCGCCCTGGGAGAGGCGCTGCCGGTGGCCGTGGAGATGGACATCTTTGCGGCCTGCGAGCAAAGCGGGCGCCACGATGATGCCGCAGCCATTGGCGAGCGCCTGGCAACCCGTGACGGGGTGAGCGACAAGATGGCCGAGCGCATCCACGCTGCCCTGGCTGACATTCAGCAGGAACGCAAGCGCGTCGCCGCGATTGTGCCGCTCGATCAGGTCCTGCCGATGCTGGCGCGTCTGGCCGCACGCGGCTGGGACGAAGCCATGGGCCATGCCTGCCGTGCCAGCGTGGCGCACTGGGGCAAGCGCACGCCCGATGCCGGCATCCTGCCGGAAGCACGCGAGCGGCTTGCCGCCGTACTGAAGAAGTACGGCATGGAAGCGCAGGGGCAAGAGGGCGATCTGGCTGCGGCCTGAGCCTGCCGGCCCCGGGGCGGCGCCAAAGCAGGTAGGATGCATGCTTGTTCCTGCTGTCGGCCTGGCATCCCCTTTTCCCATGCACCTGCGCGTTCACCGTACAGACGGCAAAACCGGCAGCTACACCCAGAATGACGAACGCCGCGCGCGCACGCTGCTCACGCGTCTGCAACCGCACCAGGTGTTTGCCTCCGGGCCGATCGTCATCGGCATCTCCAATCCGTTTACCGTGCTCAATCCGGACGAAGTGTGCTGGATCGAAGTAGAAACCGAGCTGGAAACGCCGAAGGCATTGCCGCGCGGCCTGGAAAAGGTGGAGCGGCTCCCAGGGCGCGAGGAATACGAAGCCGTGCTGGCCCGGCAATGGCCGCTTTGGCGCAAGCACGCAGACAAGACCAACGACCTGCTTGAGGCGCTGGTCGAGATTTCGATGCGCAGCGGTGCCGTGTTGTACCTGCGGGCCACCGGCTTTGTGACGCACGCCCCGCTGGTGACGGCGATTTTCGGTGGCGGCGCGCTGGTCGCGACCTGGGCACCGCATGGCACCGTCTACATCAATCCCAAATGCATCGTGCGCACCCGGGTCTACCATAGCCGGGAGCAGGTCGATTACCCGAATGGCCTCTGGTTTGCCGAAGCCAATGACATCTAGGGGCAGTCGGCTCAGCCTTGCTCCCGGCGGCGTCTGCCAGCCCGCGCCTTGCTCTGCCCTGCGTCAGACGGGCATGGCTTTCAACCGGTAACCGCGCCAGCATGTCGCCCTTCCTCCTTCGGGCTCCCGCTTGACTCTCTCCCCGCGCCAGCGGCTGGCGGTGGCCCTCACGGCCGCCACCATCCTCAACCTGCCCTTCGGCACCATCTACGCCTTCAGCGTGTTCTTAAAGCCGATGGAGGCGCTGCTCGGCGTCTCGCGCGCGCAGATGTCGCTGGTGTTTGGCCTGGCCACCATCACGCTCACCGTCGGCATGCTGATCGCGCCGCGCATGTACCGCAGCATGGCGCCGGCACAACTGGTGCTGGCTTCGTGCCTCGCCAGTGCCATTGGCCTGGTGATCATGGCCACTGCCACCGGCTTCGTGCAACTGCTCATCGGCTACGGGCTGATCTATGGCGTGGGGGGCGGCATCTGCTTCGTGCTGGTGCAGCAGGCCGTCAACCAGACCAGCGAGTCCACCAGCGGGCTGGTCAACGGCTATCTGGTGGCCTTGTATCCCCTCGGTGCCATGCTCGGGGCCCCCGTATTTGGCTGGGCCATCGCCACCTTTGGCCTGCGCGCCACGCTGGGCGGGCTGGCCGCCACCATCCTCATCACCGGGGCGATTGCCGCCTTCATGCTGCACGCGGCCGGCATTCAGGTGCATGACCCCGGCGCGCCGAACGCCGAAGGCGGCATCACCGAGCGGCCGATTTTCCTGCGCCTGTTCATGGTGTTCTTCCTGGCGGCCGCTGCCGGGCTCACGGTACTGAGCCAGGCCGCCGGCATCGTGCAGGCCTACGGCGGCAAATCGGCACTTGCCCTCGGCGCCACGACCTTCATTACCGGGGCGATTGCTGCTGCGCGCACCGGCGGCGGGGCGCTGGTGGATCGCTTTGCCGTACCGCAGGTGGCCTGCGGTGCCCATCTGTGGTCGCTCGCCGGCGCGCTGTTGCTGCTGGCGTGGCCGGGGCCGCTGGTCTCGGTGGCCGGTCTGGCCATGATCGGCATGGGGTACGGCTTTGTCTCCGGCCTTACCGCCGGCGCCATCTCGCGCTACTGGCATCGCAACCTGTTCGGCTACATCGCCAGCCGCATGTATGTGGCCTGGTGCATTGCGGCCCTCAGCCTGCCGGTGCTGGCCGGCTGGCTGTATGACCGCACCCAGGGCTACGCGGCCGCGATGATGATTGCCGCGTGCGTCAACGTGGTGGGCGTCTGGGTGGCGCGGGGCCTGCCCGCT
>CAYUEG010000100.1:0-14295 GCA_964443245.1 uncultured Burkholderiales bacterium
CCGCATGCGATCGCGCTGGCGATCCTGGCTTCGCTGGAAACCCTGCTCAGCGCGTTGACGATCCAGCGCATGACCGGCCGGCCGCTCAACGCCAATCGCGAACTGATCGGCATGGGCATCACCAATGTCGCGATCGGCCTGGCCGGTGGTCTGCCGGCCGCCGGATCGCCCCTGCGCTCGGAGGCCGTCATCCGCACCGGCGCCCATACGCGCGCCGCCCCGGCGCTGGAGGGCGTGTTCAACCTGAGTATTGCCGTGTTCGGCACCAAACTGCTGGTGCTGGTACCGACGGCGGTGGTCTCGGGAACGCTGATCGCCACCACCTGGGCCTCATTGCGCACCTGGGGTCTGGATCCGCTGATGCGCATCGTACGCACGCTGCTTTCCCGGCAGGATCCGAACCGGCAGCGGTTGACCGGCGATCTGGCTACCATGCTGATGGTGCTGGCCGTCGGGTTGCTGTTCGGGCCGTCGGCGGGGGTGGGCTTCGGTGTGGTGTGCGCCATGGCGCTCTTCATCCTCAAATCCGGGCAGAGCCTGGTGCGCGGAACGGTCACCCTGCGCCACAAGCGCTCGACCTTGCAGCGCAGTGCGGTAGCGCGCGAGGTGCTGGATGCGCGCGGCGCCGAAGTCACGTTCATCGAGCTGGGTGGCTCGCTGTTTTTCGGCTCTGCCGATGCACTGGTGCGCGCTGCGACGCCCCATATCGCGCGGCGCGGCGTGCTGATCATCAGCCTGGAGCAGGTCACCGATGTGGACTCCTCCGGTGCCATGGCCCTGTGCGATATCGCGCGCGCGTGCAGCGCGGCCCAGTGCCAGTTCTGGCTGGCGGGCAGCAAGCTGATCGAGCGCGATCGCTCGATTCTTGCGGCGGCGGGCTTGTTCGATTTTGTCCGCCCCAACCAGTTGATCGATACCGCAGATCATGCGCTGGAGCGTGCCGAGAATCACCTCCTGGAGGATGCCGGCTCGCAAACCCGGCATGTGTCCTTGCCGCTCGCCAAGGCCGGCATTTTCCGCGGGCTGTTGGGGGAGGAGCTTGAGCTGGTGCGCGGATTCCTCGTCTCGCGCCACCTGGCGCAGGGCGAGACGCTGTTCAACCGCGGCGATCCGGTGGACGGGCTGTACATCATCGACGAAGGCCAGATCGGCATCCGCATCGAGGATGCACACGGCATGCGCCGCCGCATCGCTGCCTTCACGCCCGGCACCATGATCGGCGAGATCGCATTTGTCGAAGGCGGGGATCGTTCCGCGCAGGCGATTGCGGAGGAAGAATCGGTGTTGTGGCTGCTCAAACGGGAACACCTGGCAGACATCGAGCAGGCCAGCCCGAAGGTGGTGCATATCCTGTTTGCCAACATTGCGCGTGAAGTGGCGGCGCGGCTGCGCAATACCACCGACGTATTGCGCCGGCGCTGACGTGCCCGGCAGGCGGCCAGTCCGCCGGAGGGGCATGCAGATGGCGGCCAGTTGTGTTCAAATTGCCGACCCTTTTCTGCCCCCCTTGAAGGATTGTCCCCATGGCAAAGCATCGCATCGCCGTCATTCCCGGCGACGGCATCGGCAAGGAAGTCATGCCGCCCGCTCTGGACGTGCTGGACGCGGCCGCGCGCAAGTTCGGCCTCGACCTGCATTTCGACCGGTTTGACTGGTCCTGCGACAACTACGCCAAGCACAACTACTGGATGCCGGCCGACTGGCGCGATCAGATTGGCGGCCACGACTGCATCTTCTTTGGCGCCGTCGGCATGCCCTCGATCGTGGCCGATCACATTTCGCTGTGGGATTCGCTGATCAAGTTCCGTCGCGATTTCGACCAGTACGTGAACCTGCGGCCGGTCAAGCTGATGCCCGGCATCCCGTGCCCCCTGGCCAATCGCCAGCCGGGGGATATCGATTACTACGTGGTGCGCGAAAACACCGAGGGTGAATATTCTTCGATGGGTGGCCGCCTGTTCGTCGGCACCGAACGCGAGATGGCGCAGCAGATCTCGACCTTCACCAAGAAGGGCTGCGACCGCATCATGAAGTTCGCATTCGATCTGGCGATGACGCGCCCGCGCAAGCTGGTGACGTCGGCCACCAAGTCCAACGGCATCTCGATCACCATGCCCTACTGGGACGAGCGGTTTGCCGAAATGGGCAAGCAATACCCTGCCATCAAGACCAGCCAGTACCACATTGACGGCCTCACCATCCAGATGGTGCTGAACCCGCAGCGTTTCGACGTGATCGTGGCGTCCAACCTGTTCGGTGACATCTTGTCTGACCTGGGCCCGGCCACCGCCGGCACCATCGGCATTGCGCCCTCCGCCAACCTTAACCCTGAGCGCAAGTACCCCAGCCTGTTCGAGCCGGTGCACGGCTCCGCGCCAGACATTTATGGCAAGGGCATCGCCAATCCGATCGGGCAGATCTGGTCGGGCGCCATGATGCTGGAGTATCTCGGGCATCCGGAAGCGGCTGCCGCCATCGTCAAGGCCATCGAGCAGGTGTGCGCGCCCTCTTCTGGTGCGCCGAAGACGCCGGACATGGGGGGCACTGCCAAAACGGCTGATCTTGGCCGCGCTTTGGTGGCGGCAGTCAGCGCCAACTAAGTTTGCCGCGTTAGCATCGGATCGGCCAGGCGGGGAAAAGGGGTGGAAAAAGCAGTAAATGTTTTATTTGAATGATTGTGTAATTTGAAATAGAATTATATCTATGGTAAATCTCAAGGAGACAAACATGAACATGCTGTTCAAACTGGTTGGCGCCGTCACGCTGGCGCTGGGCTTCACGGCTGCAGCGCAGGCGCAGTACCCGACCAAGCCGGTCACCATCGTGGTGCCGTTTGCGGCTGGCGGTCCCTCGGACACCGTGGCACGCCAGCTGGCGCAGGCCATGAGCAAATCCATCGGTGGCAGCGTACTGGTGGAAAACGTGCCGGGCGCCGGCGGCAACATCGGCGTCGACAAGGTCGCCAAGGCCCCGCCGGATGGCTACATGGTCGTACTGCATCACATCGGCATGTCCACCTCGCCCACGCTGTATCGCAAGATGAACTACAACGCGCTGACCGATTTCGAGTACATCGGCCAGATCGTCGATGTGCCGATGACAGTGGTCGGCAACAACAACTTCCCGCCCAACAACTACCAGGAGCTGATTGCCTACCTGAAGGCCAACAAGGACAAGGTCAATCTGGCCAACGCCGGCCTGGGCGCGGCTTCGCACCTGTGCGGCCTGCTCTTCATGAGCACCATTCAGATTGACCTGCAGACCATTCCCTACAAGGGCACGGCGCCGGCGATGACCGACCTGCAAGGCGGCCAGGTGCAATTGCTGTGCGACCAGACCACCCAGACCACCCAACTGATCGAAACCAAGCGGGTCAAGGCCTACGGCACCACCACCCGGGTGCGTGCTTCCTCCCTGCCCAATCTGCCGACCCTGGACGAGCAGGGCCTGAAGGGTTTCGACCTGGCAATCTGGCACGGCCTGTATGCCCCGAAAGGGACGCCCAAGCCGGTGGTCGACAAGCTGGTGTCCTCGCTGCAGGCTGCCCTCAAGGATCCGGGGTTCGTGGCTGCGATGGACAAGCTGGGCGCGATCATCGTCCCGCCGGCCAAAGCCACGCCGGACGGGTTGAAGAACCATCTGACCGCCGAAATCAACAAGTGGGCGCCGATCATCAAGAAGGCCGGCCAGTACGCAGACTGAAACCCGCATCCGACCTGTCGGACGGGCATCTGACCGACTCAAACGGCGCCTGATGGCGCCGTTTTTGTTTGCGCTGCAAGCGTGGTTTCAGCGCACTTCGGCGTTGCTAGGCGCGGTGCAGCAGCGCCAGAAACGTGAAGCCGATGGCCGTATAAAACATGAAGGCCGATTCGCGGCCGTTCCATTCCTTCGATTGCCAGCTGGCGAACCACTGGCCGCCGATGACCATGAAGCCGCCAAACCAGAGCGCGAAGCCCAGCCCGAGGCCGGCGAACGCGACCCCCTTGGCAGCATGGAACGTCTCCACGTCGGCGCCCAGCAGGGTCGCCAGGCGCACCGAGCCAGCGAGACACAATACGGCGGTGATCAGTTCGGTCAGGATGATGAGCGCAAACGCCAGGCGGTGCACGATGGGCGAGGTGATGGCCCGGCGTTTCAGCCTGCTGTCGGGAAACACCGTATCCATGCTCATCAGGTGCATGACAAAGCGCAGATTGCTTTGCGGGTCGCGCAGGTTGTTGAAGGCAACCGCAAACGCGAACGCGCCGATCAGGAACACGAACAGCGTCTGGCAGATGCGAATGGTCGTCATGGCGAAGCCCTTCCCGAAAGTTGCCGCCATTCTCGCCGATCGGTGATGCCGCATCACGGATTTGCCATCCCCGATCCCTTTAATTCTTCAGGTAGTAAAGAAATGAAAAAATAATCGTTCCTTCGCATATGACGGGCGGCTACAGTGCCAGCCTTTGCACCCTTGTCGGCCTGCAGTCATGTTCCGTTCCCTGTTGTTCCTGCTCTTCGCTTCCCTGACAGCCTCGGTTCAGGCGGAGCCGGTCCGTGTCGATGCCGGCAGCGCGCTGACCAGGGTAGTCCAGCATTTCGGCTGGCTTGAGGCGGCCGGGTTGCAGGTCGAATGGACCCGCGCAGGTCAGGCGGCAGACTTTGTCGTTGCACAGGAGCGGGAGGCGATCACCGCGCGGGCCGCCGGCCAGCCGCTCAAGGCCGTCTACGTGCTGTCACGCGCCCCGGCCGATGGCGCTGCGCAGTACTTGCTGGTGACGGAAGGTTTTCTGGCGCAACGTGGTGACCAGGCGCGCGTGGTGCTGGCCAGTCTGGAGCGCGCGCGCCAGTGGATCCATGCCACGCCGGGTGCCGCCCGGGATCTGCTCGGTGCAGCCGTGCGTGAGCAAAGCTTTTCGGGTTCGCGCCCCGGGCCCGCGCAGCTGGCAAGCCTGAAGCAGCTGGCGCGCGCCAATGGGCTGGATGAACAGCTGGGCGCCGCGCTGCTCGATGATTCTGCCTATCGTGCCGCACTGACGCAGCCGCGTCCCGAACGGCTGGCCGCATTGAGCCGGCCGTGAGCCGCTAGACCGCCAGTCAGCCGGCGCTTTTGTCGCCGCCGCTTTTGTCGTTTTTGTCGGTCAGGCCGTTCCAGCGCTCGACCAGCCCTTCGCTCTGTACGCCAAACAGGTCGAGCATGCGGCCGACAGAATGATTGACGAGGTCGTCGATCGATGTCCTGTTCTGATACAGCGCCGGAACCGGCGGAAAGATCACGCCGCCCATTTCGGTGACGGCCGTCATGTTGCGCAGGTGGGCAAGGTTGAGGGGCGTCTCGCGGGTCACCAGCACCAGGCGCCGGCGTTCCTTGAGCACGACGTCGGCGGCGCGCGAAATCAGGTTGTCGGCGAAGGCATGGGCGACTGATGCCAGCGTTTTCATCGAACAGGGCGCCACGATCATGCCGTGGGTGACGAACGAGCCACTGGCGATGGCGGCGCCGATGTCGCGATTGTCATGGGCCACATCCGCCAGCGCCTCGACTTCCTTGCGCGACATCGAAAGCTCATGCTGCGCATTGAGCGCGCCGGCGTTGGACACCACCACATGGGTTTCCCAGTCCGCCAGAGGCTTCAGGGCCTGCAGCAGGCGCACCGCGTAGAGGCTGCCCGAAGCACCGGTGACACCGACAATCAGGCGTTTTTTGGGCTGGCTGTTCATCCGGGCATTGTGCCATGCAGGCTAAGATGGCGCATGGGCTCCGCTTTTGACCAGGCAGCTTCCGACCATCAAGATGGGGCCACGGTGCGCCATCGCCTGGAGGTGATCCTGACAAGGGTGACGCGCCGGGCCATCGGTCTTGCCAGCCTGGACCGCATCCGGGCTGCCGGCGGGCCGGCCGGCAGCGGCGTGGCGGCTGGGTCGGCAGGCCAGGCGCTCTATGTGGCTGAACTGGCCGACGAGAAACCTGCGGAGCACGGGCCGCATCGGCTGTTTATCAAGGCCTGCTCCCACGAGCACATGGATCGCCTGAAGGCAGAAGCTGCCGGGTTGAAGGCGCTGGCCGCGTCGGGCGCCGTGCGCGTGCCACACACCTGGCTTGTCGGTGGCGAGGGGCGTTCCTACTTTCTGGTACTCGAGTTTTTGCCGCTGGTGCCGGGCAGCGCGCCCTCGTTCGCCCGGTTGGGGCAAGCGCTCGCCCTGTTGCATCGCCCGGCGCAGCCGCAGTTCGGTTTCGCCCGGGACAATTTCATCGGCGCCGCTGTCCAGCACAATCGTCTGCATGCTGACTGGCCGACCTTCGTGCGCGATTGCCGGCTGGCCCCCCAACTTGCCCAGGCCAAGGCCAATCGTTTCGCTCCGGCATTGCTCGATGCGGGGGGCGCCTTGCTGGAGCGCCTGCCGTCGTTCTTCGCCGGGTACACACCGCAGCCGTCGCTGCTGCACGGCGACCTGTGGCACGGCAACGCGGGCTTTCTGGCTGACGGTACGCCGGTGCTGTTCGACCCGGCGGTCTATTGGGGCGATCGCGAAGCCGATCTGGCAATGACGGGGCTGTTCGGTGGCTATCCCCCTTCCTTCTACGATGCCTACCGGGAGGCCGCACCGCTGGATCCCGGTTATGCTGTCCGCAAGCAACTCTACAATCTTTACCATGTGCTCAATCACGCCAATCTGCTGGCTGCCCAGCGGGCAGGCCACCATGCTGGCCGGCAGGACGGTGGCCATTACGGGCGCCAGGCACATGACATGATCCAGCAACTGCTGGCCCAGACCCACGCATGAGAAAGTGCCACCGACAATGAACCACGACATTGCTTTCATGAGCGCCGCCGAGCTGGTGGCGGCCTACCGCAGCAAAGCGCTTTCCCCGGTCGAAGCCACGCGCGCGATCCTGGCGCGCATTGATCGTCTCAACCCGGCGATCAACGCCTATTGCCATGTGGCCCACGAATCGGCATTGGCCGATGCGCAGGCGGCCCAGGTGCGCTGGGCGAAGGGCGCGCCACTGTCACCCATTGATGGTGTGCCCACGGGCATCAAGGATCTCATCCTCACCGCAGGCATGCCAACCCTGCGTGGCTCGAAGACCGTTGATGGACAAGGGCCCTGGCTGGATGACGCACCGGCCACGGCACGCCTGAAGGAAGCCGGTGCCGTGCTGCTGGGCAAGACCTGCACGCCCGAGTGGGGCTGGAAAGGCGTGACTGATTCACCGGTAACGGGCATCACGCGCAACCCGTGGAATCCCGGCCTCACTCCGGGGGGATCGTCCGGTGGGGCCAGCGCCGCCCTGGCGGCAGGATTCGGCCCCCTGCAGGTGGGCACCGACGGTGGCGGCTCGATCCGCATTCCCAATTCCTTTACCGCGACAGCCGGCATCAAGGCGCACTTTGGCCGGGTACCGGCCTGGCCGCTCTCACCCATGGGCAGCGTGGCGCACGTCGGCCCGATGACGCGCGACTATGCCGATTGCGCCCAGTTGCTGAACGTGCTGGCCAGGCCTGATGCGCGTGACTGGACTTCGCTGCCTGCCTCCGGGCAGGATTGGACCAGTCGACTGGAGGATGGCACCAAAGGTCTGCGCGTGGCCTACAGCCCGCGCTTGGGCTATGTGAAGTATGTGCATCCGGAGGTCGAGGCGCAGGTGAAGAAGGCGGTTCAGACACTGCGCGACCTCGGTGCCCATGTCGAGGAGCGCGACCCCGGCTTCGCCGATTGCGGCCCGCTGTTTGCCACCCATTGGTTTGCCACCGCGCGCAACACGTTCGGCAAGCTGCCGCCGGAGAAATTCAAGCTCATGGATCCGGGCCTGCAAGCCACCTGCGAGTACGCGGCGCGCTATACGCTGGCCGATTTCCTCGATTACCAGGTGGCGCGCACCCGGGTGGGCGAAACCATGAAGCGTTTCAATACCGAGTTCGACCTCCTGATCACGCCCGCACTGGCGTTGCCGGCATTTGAAGTGGGGCGGGTGGCACCGGATCTGCCGCCCGGGGTGGAATCGACACCGCAGGACTGGACCTGGTGGACGCCGTTCTCGTACCCCTTCAACCTGACCCAGCAGCCGGCCCTGTCGGTGCATTGCGGCTTCACGGCAGCCGGTTTGCCCATCGGCATGCAGATCGTGGCACCGGCGTATCGTGAAGACCTGGCGCTGAGGGCGGCGCGGGCCTTCGAGCTGGCGCGCGGGCCGATTGCCTGGCCGGCGCTGTAGGTTGGCTTCAGTTTTGCTAAGCTAGCTGCAGAACACCCCAAAAACGAGGAGAAACACCCATGAAACTGCATCAACCCCTGCTCGCGGCGCTCGTTGCCGGTGCGGCCTTGCTTTCGTCCGGTGCACAGGCGCAAAGCGTGCTCAAGGTGGTGCCGCACTCGAACCTGTCGATCCTGGACCCGATCTGGACCACCCAGTACATGGCGCGCAATCACGGCTACATGATCTATGACACGCTGTTCGGCACGGACGAGAAAGGCCAGATCAAGCCGCAGATGGTCGACACCTGGGAAGTGAGCCCCGACAGCCGCCTGTGGACCTTCAAGCTGCGCAAGGGACTGGAGTTTCATGACGGCAAGCCGGTCACGGGCGAGGACGTGATTGCCTCGCTCTCGCGCTGGGGCAAGCGCGACGCCATGGGCCAGAAGCTGTTCAGCTTCATCGCGCGGATGGATTCGCCTGCGCCCGATACCTTCCGCATTTTCCTGGGCGAAGCCTGCGGCATCATGCTCGATGCGCTCGGCAAGCCTTCCTCGAACGTGCCGTTCATCATGCCCAAGCGCGTTGCCGATACGCCGGCGGACAAGCAGATCGAGGATTACACCGGTTCCGGCCCGTACATCTTCAAGCGCGACGAGTTCAAGCCGGGCGACAAGGCGGTCTACCTGAAGAACCCCAAGTACGTGCCGCGCAAGGAGCCGGCTTCGGGTTCGACGGGTGGCAAGAACGTGTATGTGGATCGGGTCGAATGGAACCTCGCGCTGCGTGATGCACAGGCGCAGGTGAACGCCCTTGCCAAGGGTGAGGTCGACATCATCGAGCAACCGGCGTTCGAGTCGTATGCGGCGCTGGCAACCGACAAGAATGTGCAGATCGTCAACGGCAACAATCTCGGGTTCCAGTACATGGTGCGGTTCAACCACCTGCACCCGCCGTTCAACAACCCCAAGGTACGTCAGGCGGCAACGGTTGCCATGTCCAATCAGGAAGCGTTTCTCAAGGCGCAGGTGGGCATCAAGGAATACTACAAGTCCTGCCCGTCGATGTTCGTGTGCGGCTCGCCTTACGGCTCCACCAAGGGCTCCGATCTGGTGGGCAAGGGCAACATGAAGAAAGCCCAGGAGTTGCTCAAGGCCTCCGGCTACGACGGCACTCCCGTGGTGATCATGAAGCCGACGGACCTGGCCTCGATTACCAAGCTGCCTGATGTGGCCGCGCAATTGCTGCGCCAGGCCGGCTTCAAGGTCGATCTGCAATCGATGGACTGGAACACGCTGGTCGGCCGCCGCGCCAAGAAGGATCCACCGTCGGCCGGCGGCTGGAACATTTTTGCCACCGCATGGGTTTCGCCCGACATCTGGAATCCGCTGACCAATGCTGCGATCGGTGCGGCCGGAGACAAATCCTGGTTTGGCTGGCCTACCGATCCGGAAATCGAGAAGCTGCGGGATGCGTTTGCGCGTGAACTCGATCTGGGCAAGCGCAAGGGCCTGGCCGAGGCGATCCAGGCACGCGCGTTCGAGGTAGGGACCCATGTTCCGGTAGGCGAGCAGATCAATCCGTATGCCCTGCGCAAAGGCATCTCGGGTCTGGTCATCGGCCCGGGCAATTTTTACTGGAACATCAAGAAGTAAGTGTCGCAGAACTGAAGGGCGGGGTAACCCGCCCTTTTTTGTTCCCGAGACCTTCCCCGCCATTCGCTCATCGCCTTGTTTGCCTTTCTCGTCAAGCGCATCGCCGCCACCATCCCGGTCCTGCTGATTGTGGCGGTGCTGGTGTTCCTGTTGCTGCGGCTGACACCGGGTGACCCGGCCGCCATCATCGCCGGCGATGCCGCCTCGCCCGAGAACGTGGCGAAGATTCGCGAGAATCTGGGGCTGTCCAAACCGCTGATCGTGCAATTCGGCATCTGGTTTGGCAACGTGCTGGCCGGTGATCTGGGCGAGTCCTACTTCTTCAAGGTCAAGGTCTCGACCCTGATCATGCAGCGCATCGAGCCGACGCTGGCGCTGTCGTTCTGCACCATCGTGATTGCCGTTCTGGTGGCGGTACCGCTCGGCGTGCTGGCGGCGTGGCGGCAGGGCGGTTGGCTGGACCGCATGCTGATGGGCTTCTCGGTCATGGGGTTCTCGATTCCGGTATTTGTGCTGGCTTACATCCTGATCTGGATCGTGTCGCTGAAACTGGGCTGGCTGCCGGTGCAAGGCTATGAAAGACTGTCGGGCGGGTTCGTGCCGTTCATTCGTCATCTGATCCTGCCGTCTGTCACGCTGTCGGTGATTTACATCGCGCTGATAGCCCGGGTGACGCGCGCCAGTGTGCAGGATGTGCTCTCCGAAGATTACATTCGCACCGCACGCGCCAAAGGCTTGCCCGAGAACCGCGTGCTGATCGGCCATGCATTGGCCAATGCGGCCGTGCCCATCATCACGGTGATCGGCATCGGCATTGCATTGCTGATTGGCGGCGTGGTGGTCACCGAATCGGTCTACGGGATTCCCGGGCTCGGACGCCTCACGGTCGATGCCGTGCTGGCGCGCGATTTCCCGACCATCCAGGGCGTGATCCTGTTCTTCTCGTTTGTCTACGTGCTGATCAACCTGCTGGTGGACCTGTCCTATCTGGTCTTCGACCCGCGCATCCGGTACTGATTGCCATGCATGCTTCCGCCGTTCCTGCTGCCAGCTTGTCCACCGAGGACGCGAATATCGTCGCGCGTGCCTCGGTGTGGAAGAAGCTGGCCAGGCATTGGGGCGTGCGCATCGGCGGGGCCGCCATGCTGCTGCTTACCCTGATCGCGCTGGCTGCACCGGTCCTCGGTACCGTCGATCCGACGCTGTTCGACCCCGGCAGCCGTGACCTGTTGCCCGGGGCGCCAGGCGAAATCACCACGCTTGAGGGCGAGTCAATCAAGCACAAGTTCATCATGGGTTCGGACTCGTTCGGGCGTGACATCTACAGCCGGGTGATCTATGGCACCCGCGTCTCCCTGATCGTCGGTCTCGCATGCGCACTGGTTGCGGTGTTTCTCGGGGTGCTCGCCGGATTGTCTGCTGGTTACCTGCGCTGGCTCGACATGCCGCTGATGCGCATCATGGATGGGGTCATGGCGATTCCCGGCATCCTGATCGCGATTGCCCTGGTGGCTCTGTGGAAAGCCAGCCTGCTTTCGGTGATCGTGGCGATTGCGATTCCCGAGATACCGAGGGTGACGCGTCTGGTGCGCTCGCTGGTCCTGTCGATCCGCGAAGAGCCGTATGTGGAAGCGGCGGTGTCGCTCGGCACCTCCACCTTCAAGATCATGTTTGGCCATATCCTTCCCAACACGGTGGCGCCGCTGATCGTGCAGGGCACCTACATCTGCGCCTCGGCCATCCTCACGGAGGCGATCCTGTCGTTTCTGGGGGTTGGCCTGCCGACGGACTTTCCGACCTGGGGCAACATCATGGCCGAGGGCCGGGTGCAGTTCCAGCAGTTTCCGCACAACGTGTTCTTTCCCGGCATTTTTCTGGCCATCACCGTGCTGGCGGTCAACGTGCTGGGTGATGGCCTGCGTGATGTGCTCGATCCGAAGATGGCGAGAAAGGTCTGAGCGTGGCCGCCATTCTCGAGATCCGCAATCTGTCGATCGCGCTGCCGGTGGGGGCGGACCGCAGCCACGCGGTCAGCAACGTCAACCTGTCGGTCGAGCGTGGCCAGATCGTCTGTCTGGTCGGTGAATCCGGTTCCGGCAAATCGGTGATTGCCCATGCGGTCATGGGCTTGTCCCCCAAGGAACTGAAAGCCACCGGCGGGGAAATCCTGCTCGAAGGCGAGGACATTCTCAAGGCCTCGGCGGAGCGCCTGCGCGAGTTGCGCTGTGTGCGCATGTCGATGATCTTTCAGGAGCCGATGACCGCGCTCAACCCGGTGATGCGCTGCGGTGCACAGATCGATGAAGTGCTGGCGATGCACACCAGTCTGCCCGCCGAGGAGCGGCGCGCTCGCGTCAGACGCATCATCGAGGAGGTGCATTTGCCCGACCCCGAGCGGATCATGGCCTCGTACCCGCACCAGCTCTCGGGCGGGCAGCGCCAGCGCATCATGATTGCCATGGCGCTGATCATGGAGCCGGTGCTGCTGATTGCGGACGAACCGACCACCGCGCTTGACGTGACGACGCAGGCGCAGATTCTCAAGCTGATCCGCGAACTGCAGCAAAAGCATGGCACCGGCGTGCTGTTCATCACGCACGATTTCGGCGTGGTGGCGGAAATTGCCGACCGGGTTGCCGTGCTGCGCCTCGGTGACCTGGTCGAAACGCGTGCCAAGGCCGAGCTGTTGGCACGCCCGGAACACGACTACACCCGGATGCTGATTGCGTCGGTGCCGAGTATCAATCCCAAACACCGCGGCATTGATGACGCCGCGCCGATCGTGCTCAAGACCGAGGCGCTGGCGAAAATCTACGCGAGCGGCGGCTTTCTTGCACGAAAGCGTGAAGTGCACGCCGCCGTGGATGTCAGTTTCACCCTGCGGCGTGGCCAGACGCTGGGCATCGTCGGTGAATCCGGCTCCGGCAAATCCACGGTGGCGCGGTGCATCGCGCGCCTGATCGACCCCACCCGCGGCAGTGTGAAGCTGGGGAACGACGAAATTGCCACCATGAATGCCCGTACGTTGCGGCCATTGCGCCGCCGCGTGCAAATCGTGTTCCAGGACCCTTACCGCAGCCTCAACCCGCGCCGCACCGTGGGTGAGGCCATCATCGAGGGGCCGCTCAACTACGGCATCTCGCGTGTCGATGCGCTTGAGCGCGCGCGCAGGCTGATGGAAACCGTTCGTCTCGACCCCTCCGCACTGAACCGCTATCCGCACCAGTTTTCCGGCGGGCAGCGCCAGCGCATCTGCATCGCCCGTGCACTGGCGATGGAACCGGAATTGCTGATTGCCGATGAGGCAGTGTCGGCACTCGACGTATCGGTGCAGGCGCAGGTGCTGGAGTTGCTCGATGAGATTCGCGACCGCATGAATCTGGCCATGCTGTTCATCACCCATGATTTGCGTGTGGCAGCGCAGGTGTGCGATCACGTGGCGGTGATGTCGAAGGGGCGCGTGGTCGAGTACGGCACGGCAAAACAGGTGTTTGGTACCCCTCAACACGAATACACGCAGGCATTGTTCGCGGCCGCTCCGGGGCGGGACTGGGAGTTTGCGAAAACATGAGGCGCGAACGGGTGTCGTCCTCGAAGCCTCGCTCCGGGAGCAGATCAGGGTTGGCGGGCGGGGCGGAACCCCTCGGTGGCGTGCTTCTTTTTTCCCCTTTTGGGTCGTCGATATAATCCTCAGCTCCCGTGCGTAAGGAATCGTTTTGTGAATATTTCGTCCTTGCTCCGCAGATTCTCCCGGTTGTCCGTTTTTCTTCTGCTGGCCTCACAACCAAGCTGGGCCCAACTTGGACCCCTGCTGAGGGATCATCCGGATGGATACATCGCGGTCCAGAATTCCTGGCGCAACCTGGATGGGCGGCCCGATTACCACAAGATCTACCACCAGTACGGTAGCGATCTCCGTGTCGCGCTGTCGCAGTCTCGTGACGGCATCAAACGCGGAGTGATGGTCGTGTTTTCGTGGGCAAACTGCCCATTTACCCAGGCGATGCGTGATTTGGTTTTCAACGATGAAGAAACCCAGTCTTATGTTCGCTCCAGAATGATCATGGTGAATGTTGACGTCATGTCACAGGCAAACATGATGGACATGGCAGGCCGCGAACTTAGTCAAAAGCGCTTCGCTGAGACCCATCAGGTTACGGCAACGCCGACGTTTTTCTTTTATGACACCTCGGGCGTCCTGCGCTACCGCCATCACGGCGCGATTCCCGACCGGCAACTGTTCCATACGTTTGCGCGTTTGGTGGCAGATGGGGTATGGGATGAGTCCGTAGTGGAGAAGGAAATCCAGGCGCGCCATGGTGTGGTGAGACGGTGAGTGCGACTCTCCGCAGGTTTCGCGCCAAGCCAACAGTCAGGTAGCGCCTGCGCCGGCACAATTGACGTAGAACCGTTGGTGGGAGCGGTTCTTGCCACTATCTATAAATCCCGCCAGGAGACGAA
>CAYUEG010000101.1:0-14215 GCA_964443245.1 uncultured Burkholderiales bacterium
AAATGGGCGATGAACACGGCGTTGTCGCCGGCCGCATTGAGCGTACCGTAGGTCTCGTAGCCGACCTTGACATCCTTGATGGTCTTGCCGCCCACAGTGGTGTAGGTTGGTAGCGAGAACACCTTTTTCACGACCGGCTTGTCGTAGGCCGCAACCGTGGTGGTCCAGATGAATGCCGCCACTGCGGCAATATGGATGATGCGCATGATGCCTCCCCTCCGAAGAATGCTGCGAAGGCAGGATGATGCCTGTGCACGCTTGAATGTGCAAACCCCGTGGTTGTGGGGCAGGTGTCGGCCCGCTGGATCAGCCGCATCCGCCCCCGCAACCGCCGCCATCCCCGCCCCCACCATCGCCACCATCTCCACCTGTGTCACCCCAGCCGCCGGTGTCGAAGCTCAGGTCGAGCCCATGATCGTTCTTGTGCTTCCTTCTTGCGGCGATGGCCGAACCGATGAAGAGGAGGCTGAGCAGCAGAACCAACCCGAGCAACCCGATCACCTTGTGCAGGCCGATGAACCAGGCTGCCGCCAGCACGATCCCCAGTGGTGCGATCCATGGCGGCGGTCCCGACGGTGCGCGGATCGGCACTGGCACGAAGCGTTTCTTCATCAGGGGCCACAGGTCGCGCGGCGGCTCCTCGCCGAAGCTGCTGTGGTAGCGCTTGAGTGTGTCCTCATAGAGCGACCTGAAGCGCTCGGTGTCGTCGCTGCTGCTGGCGGGCGTGTGATCGAGTGGACGTCCGAGCACGCCCCCGCACAACCCGATCCAGTAAGCGCGCGTGTAGGTCAGATGCAGGTGCCAGGCGGCGTCGACCTCCGCCGACGGGCATACCGGCCCGAGAGCCGCAAGGTACAGAAAGCGGCGGTACTCGGCCACCACCCGCACGGTTTTGCCATAGTCCCAGCCGCGTTCCTTGCGCAGCCGGCTGATGAAGCCGAATTCCGGGCGCGCTTCGCCCTCGAGATGATCTAGCGGCAGGTCAATCAGCTTGGCCCAGAGGTCAGGGCGTTCTTTCGGATGTGCCATTTTTATTCTCCTTTTCTTGTTGTTGTTTTCTTTTATTGGCAATCGCAGATTAAAAAAGCCATGTGACACGCTTATGACAAAATGAACGCCCGCCAACCAGCCCACGCATTCACATGTCCACGCACAAGACCGTTCTCGTCACCGCTGCCGGCTCCGGCATGGGTGCCGCCATTGCCACCAAACTTGCTGCTGACGGTTACAAAGTGGCCGTGATGTCATCGTCCGGCAAGGGCGAAGCACTCGGCAAGAAGCTGGGCGGCATTGGTTTCACCGGCTCGGTCAACGACCCGGCCGCGCTCGAAGCCTTCGTCACTCTGGCCATCGGCGAGTGGGGCCGGATTGATGCCGTGGTGAACAGCGCCGGCCACCCGCCCAAGGGCGAACTTCTGGAGCTGACTGACGCGCAATGGCACACCGGCATGGACACGGCCCTGCTCAATGTGGTGCGCATGGCGCGACTGGTCACGCCGCACATGCAAAAGCAGAAGGGCGGCGTCATCGTCAACATCTCTACCTTCGCCGCTTTCGAGCCGGACCTGCTGTTTCCGATTTCGGGTGCCATGCGCGCCGCACTCGGCAGCTTCGCCAAGCTCTATTCGGATCGCTACGCCAAAGACAACCTGCGCATGAACAACATGCTGCCCGGCTACATTGACAGCCTGCCCGAGAAGGAAGAGCGGCGCGCCAAGATTCCGCTTGGGCGTTATGGCACCTCCGAGGAGGTGGCTGCGACGGTTGCGTTCCTGTTGTCGGACGGTGCGGCTTATATCACTGGCCAGAACCTGCGTGTCGATGGCGGCCTGACGCGTTCCGTATAGATCTCAACCGAAGCACGGAATTTCCATGAGCAAACCCTTCGCCGAACGCATCGCCCTCATGAACGCGATGTATCGCCTGCCCGCCCACGCACGCCCCACCCTGCCCGATAACACGGCCGAGCGCCTCGTCAAGTTCAAGGCCACATTGATGGATGAAGTCCATGAGATTGACGACATCGCCGCCATGGTCGAGAAGGGCGCCGATCAGGCCGAGGTGCTCACCGCCATCGCTGATCTCCTCGGTGACGTGATCGTCTATTGCCGCTCGGAAGCGCTCAAATACGGCCTGCCGCTCGAAGAAGTGCTTGACGTCATCATGGACAGCAACGAGAGCAAGCTCGGCGCCGACGGTAACCCCATCTATGATGCCAACGGCAAATTCCTGAAAGGGCCGAACTACTGGAAGCCCGAGCCGCGCATCAAGGCCTTGCTGCAAGCCAAGTAGCACGTATCATCGCCGGGCCACACCAACGGGAGACACCATGCGCCACGGCAAACTGATCGTCGCCGGCATCGCCACGCTGGCCTTGTGCCTCGCCAATCCGACGTTTCGCGAACGCGTGCTCGGCATCAAGGCCCCTGCCCCGGCCGAGGCCACCAAGGGTCCGGCGCCCGCGCTCTATGCGAACGCCAAGGTGGTGATGTACTCGCTGACGACGTGCCCGCACTGCAAGGTGCTGCGCGCCGAGTTGATCCGAATCGGCGTACCGTTCACTGAGGCGTTTCTCGATTCGAGCGAAACGTCTTCTCGTGAGTTCATGGAAATTCTGGCTGCCAATGGCGTACAGGGCGGCGTGGGCACGCCGTCTCTGGTGGTCAACGGCAAGCTGATGCTGAACAACCCGAGCGTATCGAGCATCCTGCTCGAATTGCACAACAGCAAGGGATAAAAAAGGGCGCCGCAGGGCGCCCTTTTTCGTTGACATCCGGTCGCTTACTTCGCGAGCCCTTCCGCCTTCAGCGTTTCCTGCACCTTGGGCCGTGCGGCCACACGCGCATGGTGCGCCTTGAGGTTGGGCCACTGGCCGATGTCGACGCCGACCCACTGGCCCCAGTTGGCCACGGTGAACAGATACGCATCGGCGACGGTGAACTGTTCACCCATCAGGTAGCTCTTGCCTTCGAGGCTCTTGGCGACGAACTCGAAGCGCTTGGCGAGGTTGGCCTTGGCCGCCTCTTTCCAGTCGGCCGAGGCGGCCGGGTTGAACAGCGGCGAGAAGCTCTTGTGGATTTCCGAGGTGATGAAGTTGAGCCACTCCTGCACGCGGTAGCGCTCCATCGTGCCGGCGGCCGGTGCGAGCCCGGAAGCGGGCGCCTGGTCAGCCAGGTACTGCACGATGGCCGGGCCTTCGGTGAGGATCTGGCCGTTGTCCAGTTGCAATACCGGCACCGAACCTTTGCCATTGACGGCGGTGAAATCGGCGCCGGCATCGGTTTTCTTGGTCTTGAGGTCGGTCTTGACCAGATCAAGCGTCAGGCCGGCTTCGCGGGCCACGATGTGGGGAGAGAGCGAGCAGGCGCCGGGCGAGTAATACAGTTTCATCTTGTCGTTCCTTCAGGGTGGAGTGAGTTCCGCCCGCACCGTAAGGTTGGGGCGGGCGATGCATCAGGCTGCGTAGGATACTGCCTTGTGGCTGGTGGCTGATGGGGTGCGAAACAGCGTGCGTACCGAATATGCGCCATCGCCCAGCAACGCCAGCACGACAGCAGAAACAGTCAGGAACGCAGGATATTCCCAGCCTCCGCCTTGCGCGGTGAAGAGCCAGCCGTTGCCGGCGTGGGCCCACAGTGCGCCCAGCAGCACCGGCACCAGCGCTGCCGATACCCAGCGAGTGCCCAGGCCCAGCAGGATCAATACGCCGCCGGCCAGTTCCGCAGCGAAAGTGAGATAGGCCAGCGGACCGGGCAGGCCCAGCGATTCGAAGAATTTCACGGTACCAGGCAACGTGAACACGAAGTATTTGAGCAAGGCGTGGGCGATGAACATCACGCCCACGGAAACACGCAGCAGAAGTGCGGCATAGGGAGCAGTGCGGGAGTCGATCATGGTGGTTCCTTTCGTTTGAGGTGCGCATGAACTTGCGCGATGGAACGAATTGTGGGTGTTGCAATGGTAGGGATAAAGTGGATATCATGAGATTGATTGTTGCAAATATCGGGATAAAACAAGGATTGCCGGATGGATCGCATCAGCGCCATGCAGGTCTTTGTGAAGGTGGTCGAGCTCGGCAGCTTTGCCCGCGCGGCCGAGCGCCTGGGGCTCTCCACCTCGGCCTGTTCACGCCAGGTAGCAGAACTGGAGGCGCATCTCGATACGCGGCTGCTCAACCGCACCACGCGCAAGCTCTCGCTCACCGAGGCCGGGAACGCGTTTCACGAGCGCTGCGTGCAATTGGTGGCCGATGTGGAAGAGGCCGAGCTGTTGGCCAAGGCCGGACGCGAGCGCCCGCGGGGCACCCTGCGCGTGACCTGCTCCGTCAATTTCGGACTGCGCCACATTTCACCGTTGCTGGGACCATTTCTGCAGCAGCATCCGGATGTGCGCATCGATGTGTCGCTCTCGGACCGCATGGTCGATATCGTCGAGGAGGGATTCGATCTGGCGATCAGGATCGGCGACTCCGCATCGGCCAGCGTGATTGCCCGCAAACTCGGCGAAACCCGCATGGTGTGCTGTGCGGCGCCTGTCTACCTGAAACGCCGGGGGAGGCCCGCCACGCCAAAGGATCTCGAGCAGCATGATTGCCTGCTCTATGAATATCTCAACCCGCGGGGTGAATGGCGTTTCGTCGGTGGCGATGGCAAGCTCCATCGTGTGCGCGTTCACGGCAAGTTGCAGACCAACAATGGCGACATGCTTGCCGCTGCGGCCGCTGCCGGTCTGGGCATTTGCCTTGAGCCGGATTTCATCGTCGCCGAGCATGTCGCGGCAGGCCGCCTTGCGCCGATCCTCACCGGTTACGCCGCTGCGGCTGCGCCGATCTACGCGGCTTATCCCAGCCGGCGCCATCTCTCAGCCAAGGTGCGGGCGTTCGTCGATTACCTGGCGGGCGCGTTCTCCCCGTCTCCTGGCAGGTAGCCGATAATCGCTGTCCTTCGACACCAACCAACACCTTATCGTCATGCAAGCGGCTCCTCTGGTCATCGCCCCGGAAATCTTCAAGGCTTACGACATTCGCGGCATCGTCGGCAAGACTCTCACTGCCCCGGTGGTCGAAGCCATCGGCCACGCCATCGGCAGTGAGGGCGTGGCGCGTGGCGTCACCGAGATCGTGGTGGGGCGGGATGGCCGGCTCTCCGGTCCGGAGCTGGTGGCCGCGCTGGCACGCGGCATCCGCGCCGCCGGTGTGAACGTGGTCGATATCGGCCAGGTGGCGACGCCGCTGGTGTATTTCGCCACGCACGCCCTGGGCACCGGTTCCGGCGTGATGGTGACCGGCAGCCACAATCCGCCGGATTACAACGGCTTGAAGATGGTGCTGGGCGGCGAAACCCTCCATGGCGAAGCGATTCTGGCGCTGCGCGAACGCATTGTGTCCGGCAATCTCGCGCGCGGTGCCGGCAGTCAGCGCAGCCATGACGTGCGCGCGGCCTATTTCGAGCGGGTACTCTCCGACATCAAGCTTGCACGCCCGATGAAGATCGCCATCGACTGCGGCAATGGGGTTCCCGGTGCATTTGCGCCCGAACTGTTTCGCCGCCTGGGTTGCGAGGTGACGGAACTGTTCTGCGAGGTCGATGGCACCTTCCCCAATCACCACCCGGACCCCGCCGTACCGAAGAATCTGGCTGACCTGATCGCCTGCGTGCAATCCGGCGATGCCGAGCTCGGTTTCGCGTTTGACGGTGACGGTGATCGTCTTGGCGTGGTCACCAAACAGGGCCACATCATTTATCCAGACCGGCAATTGATGCTTTACGCTGCCGACGTGCTGTCACGCAACCCCGGGGCCACCATCATCTACGACGTCAAGTGCACGCGTAACCTGAAACCCTGGATCAGCAGCCATGGCGGCAAGCCCCTGCTGTGGAAGACCGGCCACTCGCTGATCAAGGCCAAGCTCAAGGAAACCGGGGCGCTCCTGGGTGGCGAGATGAGTGGCCACACCTTCTTCAAGGAACGCTGGTATGGCTTCGACGATGCGCTGTATTGCGGCGCGCGCCTGCTGGAGATTGTTTCCCGCGCTGCCAATCCTTCCGCCGTGCTCGATGCCTTGCCCGATTCGCTCTCCACGCCGGAGCTGCAGTTGAAGCTCAATGAGGGCGAGCACTTTGCGTTGATCGCCAGACTGCAGAAGGAAGCCTCGTTTCCGGGCGCGCAGGATGTGATCGACCTGGACGGCCTCAGGGTGGAATACGCAGATGGCTTCGGTCTGGCCCGCGCATCGAACACCACGCCGGTGGTGGTGCTGCGCTTCGAAGGCGAGACGGCCGAGGCATTGGCACGTATTCAGGGCGAATTCCGGCGCGTGCTGACGGCGGCGTTGCCGGCCATCAACCCGGTGGCGACGCTCCCGTTCTAGGGATCGTCTGCCGTTTGCGCTAGAGTGCGGGTCAGACCGACCCGCCAGACCACCTTACCCACCGCCGTACCCACTGCTGTACGACCCACCGCATCAACCTCCTGGGGCCTGACATGACCGACATCAACGCTTCCACCGGGCTGCCCGATTCGGCGCCCCTGGCATCCACTCACATCATTTACGCGCTGCACGCATGGAGCGCCATCATCGGCATTACCTCGACCGCCTTCATCGTCACGGCCTTCCTGGCGGGCTGGCCTTCGATCATCGGCGTCATCATCAACTATGTAAAGCGCGGCGAAGCCGCGGGCACGTACCTGGAAAGCCACTTTGCCTGGCAGATCCGCACGTTCTGGACCGCCCTGGTGCTGGCCCTCCTCGGCCTGCTGGCGTTTGTGACGCTTCTTGGCATCCCCTTTGCAATTGCGATCTGGGTTGGCACTGGCCTGTGGGTGGTATATCGCATCGCGCGTGGCTGGCTGGCCCTGCTCAAGAATCAACCGATGCCGGTGACAAAATGAAGAACGACATGAAGAAGGATATGCTGGCCCCGTCGAAGCCGTTTGCGTCAAAGCGTCGCCGCCTCTTGCAACTGGCTGCCGCTTCGGCCTTGCCCTTCACGGCTGGGGCGCAAGCCCAATCGACCTTTCCGCGCGGCCCGGTGCGGCTGATCGTGCCGTTTCCACCGGGCGGCCCGGTGGATGTGACAGGCCGGGCCATGGCGCAAAAGCTCACCGAGTTGTGGGGCACCCAGGTCGCGGTGGAAAACCGCAGTGGCGGCAACAGCGTCATTGGTGCCGAGGCGGCAGCGCGCGCCGCACCGGATGGGCACACCATCTTTCTGGGCGCGATCCATCAATCCGTGCTGCCGGGTTTTGGCAACAAGCTGCCCTATGACATCGAAAAGGACTTCACGCCGGTAATGTTCGGTGCGCAGTTTCCGATCATCGTGTGCGCCCATCCTTCGGTGCCCTTCAACAACGTCAAGGAGCTGATCGCCTACGCCAAACAGAACCCGGGCCGCCTCGCCTACAGTTCTGCGGGCAATGGTGGCGGCACGCATCTGGCAGGAGAATTGTTCAAGGAAAAGGCCGGCGTATTCATGCTCCACATTCCCTATCGCGGTAGCGCCCCGGCGATGACGGACCTGCTGGCCGGGCAGGTGCAAATGATGTTCAGTGACGGACCAACCGCACTGCCGCACGTGCGCGCCGGCAAGGTCAAGGCCCTGGCGGTGGGCAGCCCGAAGCGCTCGGCCCTGGTGCCGGACTTGCCCACCATGATCGAAGCGGGCTTGCCCGGCTACGAAGCCTATTCATGGGCCGGTTTCTGGGTGCCGGCCGCCACCCCGCGCGAGATCGTCACCCGGCTCAACGCCGATTTCGTGCGCGCCTTTTCGGACACGGCGGTCAAGGAACGCCTGCTCGGGCAAGGCGCCGAAGTGGCGCCGGGCACGCCGGAGCAATTTGGCGCGTTCGTCAAGAACGAAATGGCCAAGTGGGCGGCGGTGATCAAGCGCGCCGGCATCAAGCCGGACTGAACCGCGGGGAAGCGATGCGGGCGGAGGATGCCGAGGCCATCCGGCGCACGGTGCTGCATGCGCTGGCACAAGACCGCACGCCGGGCTGGAGTTTCACCGGGTATTTTCAGGGCGTCGATTGGCCGGTCATTGGCGACGATGCGATGACGGTCACCATGCCCGCCGGGCCGCACGCCACGGACGCTGACGGCAATGTCGAAACGAGCGCCTTGCTGGGGCTGATGGATGCGGCAATGGCTTCGCCCCTGCGCATCAAGCTGCCACCGGGCGCGCGCATGGCTACCACGCAGATCAGTGTGCAGTTCACCGGCGCCAGGGTGCGCAGTGGTGTGCGTGTCGAGACCCGCAAGGAGGCGCGCACGCAAGGGACTGCCATGCCGCAACTGCTGGCGCAGGCACATGTGTACGGCGATGCCGGTCTGGCGATGATTGGCCAGTCCTCGTTTGTTCAGCTGCCGCCACCTCGGCAGATGGGCGAAATGGCGCCATTGCCTTGGCAGCGGCGTGAACGCATCGAAGCGCCGCCACTCAAGCCGGAGGAGCTCGATCCCCGTGAACGTCAGGTATTCGCCGCCTGCGAAGCGGCGCTGGCCGCGCAGGCGGAGAACCCTGCCGTATCGTTCCTGCGGCATTTCTGGGGCCTGCTGCCGCAACCTGCGGCTGATGGCGCCGAATGCCGGTTGGCAGTGGGCCCGCATCTTGCCAACCGGGTCGGGCATGTTCAGGGTGGCATCCTGATGGGCATGGCGGCCGAGACCGCCCGCTGCGCGATGCCGCATCACCCCGTGCTGTCCAACCTGTCCGCGTGGTTCACCGGGCCCGGTGCGGGTGGCGCGCTGCTGGCACGTTCGACGGTGGTGCACGCCGGCCGCAGCCTGGCTGTGGTGCGCACCGAGATTACCGGGGAGGGCGGTGCGCGCGTGCTGGAGGCGACCAGCGCCCACAGTGCAGCGTGAGGCCGGTAAACGGCCGCTGGCAGCAGCGCGTTGGGTGAAGATGACATAATGACCGACCCTACCCGCACGGTTTGGCGGGCTGCAACGAGGAGAGCACCATGAAACTGTCCACCGCGATCGCAACCATCCTTTTCAGCCTGGCGGCGTGGTTCGCCGGGCCCGCCCACGCGCAGAGTGCGGGTGATGCCGGCCTCATCAACATGCTGAGCGGGGATGTGTCCTACCAGCCCCAAGGGGCCGCCGCCGGCAAGGCCACCGCCTATATGAAGGTCAGGCAGGGCGATGGCTTCCGCGTGCCGGCAGGTGCGTCGGTGCGCGTGGTGTACTTCTCCAATGGGCGCCAGGAAATGTGGAAAGGGCCCGCCGCATTCACCGTGGGCGCTGCCGAGAGCACCGCGCAAAACGGCCGTGCCGAGGTGTCGCAATTGCCGGGCGGCGTACCGCAGAAGCTCACCCAGACGGCGGACCTGATGCAGATCGCCAAGCTGGGCCGTGCCGGTAGCGTGATGGTGCGCGGCATTCGCCCGCCCCTGACGGCAGAGCAACAGGCTGAACTCACCCAGGCACGCAAGGATTACGAAGCCCTGAAGGCTGCGTCCGCGGCGGACGACATCATGCCCGAGATCTTCCTCTACACGGTGATCCAGAACTACTCGATGTATGACGAGATGAAGCAGCTGGTCAAGACCATGCAGGCCAAGCAGCCGAACAATGAATCGGTGCGCGATCTGGATGCGTGGGTAGAGAACCGCCGGCCGAAGTAAGGCCTCAGCAATCGGCAGCCCCAGGCGGGGGCTGCGGGGCAGGGTCAAAGGCGAAGCGCGCTCCCAGCTCGCTGCGCAGAGTCGGCCCAACCGGCACGCGCGTCCCGCAAATCTCCCACACCAGCCGGCCTGAGAGTGGCTCCTGCAGCCATTCTTCCAGCATGGTGTCGTCAAGATCCGCTCCCACCAAGGGTTTCAGGCCGGCAAGAAAAGCGGCGTTGTCACGGTCATCGACCAGCGCTGGCCCCCGGTCGGTTTGCAGGATGGCCGCTGCCTGCTCGTCGATCCAGACGGCATCGATGCGTTTGACAGCGGCGCCGGTGTGCAGCAGCGGCATGCCTTCCGGCTGCAGCCGGGCGACGAAGGGCGTGCATTCGAAGCTGACAAACACGCGCTGCGGGCCGTTCTGGAAATACCAGCGGCCCTTGTCATCCGCTGCGTAGTTGCGGCCGATGAATTCCACCACGGCCACATTCGAGATGGTGTCGAAGCGTCCGGTGCGCTCGTAATCGCGGGCGCGCACCCGGTAGCGGCCGCGTGCGTCGAGCTTGAGCCAGTTGTACACGTCCGGCACGTTGGGCCAGCGCGCCATGGCGGCGACAACGGAAGCATCCAGGCTCATGGCAGGTGGGCCGGGCGTTACAGGCGGTAGCCGAGCTTGTAGGCGGCGCTGGCGCCGGGCGGCACGTAGTCGATGGCATCGAAACTGCAATCGCACTTGTCCAGCGCCGCTTCGCGCACCGCGCCGGTGACCATGATCTCCCAGGCTTCTGCCGTGTCCTCGCCGAGCTTGCTGGCGGCATTGACTTCGGCACCGAATACGTCTGCATCGCCGATACGCAACACATCGCCGTAGCCTAAGCCGATGCACATGAGAAGCTGCTCCGCTTCACTCTTGTCCGTGTTGTAGTCGCGGCAGGCACGCTGCATGTCGATCGAGGCGTCGATGGCTTCCACCACGTTGCGGAAGATCACCAGCATGGAATCGCCTTCGAGCTTCAACAGGATGCCGCCGTGCGCTTCGATCAAGGGCACCAGAATGCGGTGCGATTCGTAGATCGTCTGCAGAAAATGGATGATGCCGTACTCCTCCACACGCCGCGAGAAGCCGGAAAGGTCGGTGAACATCACGCACCAGCGCTCGCCGAAGAGATCCCAGATCTTCTGATCCACCGTGGCTTTGTCCGCACCGGCCGTAAGGCGCGCGCGGATCAGCTTCTCCAGCCGGTCCTGGGAGGCGCTTGAAACGATCTGGTAGGTGAAGGGCATGTCGGACGTCCTCAAACAATCAGGTGGCAACCGTGTTCACAAAGTCTGGCCTGGTCAGGGCTGGTGGACGCACCCGGGCGAACTAGGTGTGTGCGGAAAAAAACGTCAACAGGCGTTGCGGCAGCCAGTCAATGTTACCGGGTGGCAGTGCCCCCCGCGCAAAGCCGACATGGCCGCCCGTGGCCGGCTGTTCCAGCTCCACCCAGGAAGACACATCAGCGGCAGTCGGCAGGAATTGGGCCGGCAGAAAAGGATCGTTCTGCGCGTTCAGCAGCAAGGCCGGCACGGCGATATCACGCAGCAGCGGTTTGGCCGATGCACGGGCCCAGTAATCGTCGGTGTCGCGAAAGCCGTGCAAGGGCGCCGTGACCACATTGTCGAATTGGTACAGATCACGCGCGCGCAGCATGGTGTCAGCGTCGAACATGCCGGGGTGTTGTGCCAGTTTCAGGAGGCTCTTTTTCTTCAGCGTGTCGAGGAACATGCGCGTGTAGACCATGTTGAAGCCGCGCCCGAGTGCGGCGCCGGCAGCGGCCAGGTCCAGCGGTGAAGAGACGCTGGCCACTGCGCTGACAAAGGTGCGCGCGGCGTGGCCTTGCTCAGCCGCCCACTTCGCCAGGGCGTTGCCACCCAGGGAGATGCCGGCGGCAAACAGCCGCGTTGGCTGGCGTGTTTCCCGCACGCGCCGCAGCACCCAGTCGATTTCGGCGGAATCGCCCGAGTGATAGGCGCGCGGCAGGTGGTTCAGTTCGCCCGAACAGCCGCGAAAGTGTGGAATGCAGCCGTTCCAGCCGCGCGCCGTCAGTGCGCCCATCATGGCCAGGGCGTAGTGGCTCTCCGAACTGCCCTCCAGGCCGTGGAACAGCACCACCATGGGCGCGCCCTCCACCCAGGGCAGGAAATCGACGTCGATGAAATCTCCGTCAGGTGCACCGTTCGCGCCCACGCTGGCCCAGCGCTCGCGCTGATAGACGCGATTCGCACGGGCATGCAGGCGGCGCCCGCCGAGCGCCGGCAGGATGGTTTGCGTGTGGCCACCCGGCAGCCACCAGGGTGCTGCGTAGTCGCTCTTCCCGGGCACGACGGAAGGGGTGCTCACGGCTGCCAACGGCCCCTGATGTTGCTGACCCGGTTTCAACGCAGGGCTCAGTGCAGTGTCTTGGGGCGCTGTGCCTGCGCGGCGACGGTATCGGTCTGGCGTGCCCCCACCGGGGTCGGCGAAGCATGGTGGACCACCATGCGCCAGCCGTTGCCGGTGCGCACGTAGACATTGGTGGCCACCACCGGGTTGGCCGGGCGCGCCTCCCCCTTCATGGAGATGAATTCGTGCACGGAATGCACCGCCATCATCATCGCCTGGGTGGCCATCACCTGGCCCACATGCACGGACAAGCGCGGGCCGCCGGCAAACATCTGACGCCAGATTTCGCGCACCGCGGCCAGGCCCGTCACCCGCGCCCCGCCCGGATGGACGCAAATCACCTCTTCGTCCTCCGACCAGACGGCCATCATGGCCTCCAGATCCGACTTCTCCAGGGCTTCGTAAAACGCTGCTTCGCAATCCTGTGCTGAGGGAAAGATCTTTGCGCTCATGGGGTGGCCGTCGCTAGGTTCAGGTTCAGGGAATCGAATTGGGCAAGCACGCGCTCCGGGGAAAGCTCGCGCATGCACTTGAAGTGACCCAGCGGGCACTCGCGGGCAAAACACGGGCTGCATTCGGTGCGCAGGCTGATCACGTGGGCGAGGTCCGAAAGGGGGGGCGTGTGCTCCGGGCTGGAGGAGCCAAACAGGGCGATCTGCGGGCGCGACAGCGCGGCAGCCACATGCATCAGGCCCGAATCGTTGGTGATGACGGCACGGCAACCGGCAATCAGGTTGATCGCATCGTCCAGGCTGGTCTTGCCGACCAGGTTGATGGCCGCACCGCTGGAGAGCTGCTCGATGGTCAGGCCGATGGCGACATCATTCGGCCCACCCAGCACGATGGGCACGAAGCCGCGCGCCTTGAGCTTGCCCGCCACCTCAGCGAAGTATTCCGCGGGCCAGCGTTTGGCCGGGCCGTACTCTGCGCCGGGGCACAGCGCCACCAGATGCTGTGCCGGATGCAGGCCCAGGTTGACCTTGGCGGCGATCACGCGCAACGGATCGGCCATCAGGAAGGGGGGTGCCATCTCGACCAAGGGCGCAGCCTTGCCCGGCAGCTCCGCCAGGCGCGCGTAGAACTGCGCCATCGGCTCGCGCTCGCCGCCCTTCTTGGGGTTGGGATGGCGCACGTCGATCAGGCCGACCCGCGCTTCCCCGGCATAGCCGATCCGCACCGGCACGTCGGCAAAGAAGGGCACCAGGGCGGACTTCCACGAATTGGGCAGGACATAGCTTTGCACGTAGCGGCCGTGGGTCGACGGTTTGCGCAAATGCCGGCCGAGATGCCAGCGCGCCTTGAGGTCAAGCTTGCCATGACGAAAATCCGCCTCGATCACCCGTGATACTTCCGGCATGCGGCGGAACACCGGTGCCACCGCCGGGACGGCGATGACATCGATGGCGGCCTTCGGCAGGCGGGATTTGATGCGCGAGAGCAAGGGCTGCGCCATGATCGAATCGCCCAGCCAGTTGGGCGCCACCACGAGGATGCGCTGGGTCGCGCTGTGATGGTTCAGGGCGCGGCCGGGCTCGGGTTTCACGTGGCCAGACGGGATAGATCGGCCACACGGTTCATGGCCGCGTGCAGAGTGGCGAGGAGGCCGAGGCGGTTGGCGCGCAGCTTCGGATCTTCCGCATTGACCATCACCTTCTCGAAGAACGCATCGACCGGGCCGCGCAGTGCCGCCAGGCCTTTGAGCGAGGCCGTGTAGTCGCCTTTCTCAAAGGCCGCATCGGCCAGCGGGGTTGCCGCAGCCAGTGCCTGGTGCAGCTCGGCTTCGGCCGCTTCGGTCAGGAGCGCCGCATCGACGCGTGCTTCCACCGCACCCTCGGCCTTCTTGAGAATGTTGCCGACGCGCTTGTTGGCCGCTGCCAGTGCGGCCGACTCGGGCAACGCGGCAAAGGCGCGCACCGCGGCGAGGCGCTTGGGGATATCGGCCAGCAAATCCGGCTGCAAGGCCAGCACGGCATCGACTTCCTGCGCGGTGTAGCCCTGCTCGCGCAACTGGTTGGCGAGGCGGTCGTACATGAACTCGAGCACCTTCGCAGAAGCGCTTGCATCAACGGTTTCAGGGGCAAAGGCGCCGAAAGCTGCTTGCACCAAGGCTTTCAGGCCGATGGTCAGGTTCTTTTCGGTGAGGATGCGGATCACGCCGAGCGCATGGCGGCGCAG